>JBMYOX010000005.1:0-99058 GCA_049599735.1 Pontibacterium sp.
CTATGCAATCCGTAAAGAAAAATGCCGACCAGTTGCTTAACTGATCGGCATTAGGTGCATACCGGGTTTTTTTGGTTCCGACACTTAATTACTTAAGCGCGTCAGGTGTTGTCAGCGGATAATGATCCGGCAGGGGCAAACGTGCCACACCACTGTCAATCGCTGCCTGAGCAACCGCACCGGATACAGCACCCAACAGACGCTCATCCGTTGGCTTAGGAATAATGTACTGCGCACCAAATTCCAGAGAGTCCAGGTTATAGGCATCCAGTACAGACTGAGGCACAGGCTCTTTAGCCAGCTCACAAAGTGCACGAACTGCCGCCGCTTTCATTTCTTCGTTGATTGCAGATGCACGTACATCCATTGCACCACGGAAGATGAACGGGAAGCCCAGCACGTTATTGACCTGGTTTGGATAATCAGAACGACCGGTCGCCATAATCACATCATCACGGGTTTCGTGAGCCAGTTCAGGGCGAATTTCCGGATCAGGATTTGCACAGGCAAAAACCACCGGCGTTGGTGCCATTTTAGCCAGTTGCTCACCTGACAACAGGTTAGGACCGGACAAACCAACAAATACATCAGCACCGTCGATAGCATCATCCAGGGTACGTTTGTCAGTTTCAGATGCAAACGCTGCTTTTTCCGGTGTCAGATCATCACGACCGGAGTGGATCACACCCTTACGATCCAGCATGTAGATGTTTTCAATTTTTGCACCCATGCTCACCAGCAGTTTCATGCAGGCATTGGCTGCCGCGCCTGCACCCAGGCAAACGATGCTGGCTTCGGACAATTCTTTACCGGCAATTTCCAGGGCGTTGATCATACCGGCAGCCGTTACAATCGCTGTACCATGCTGATCATCGTGGAAAACCGGAATATTACAGCGTTCGATCAGAACCCGTTCAATCTCAAAACACTCAGGGGCTTTGATGTCTTCCAGGTTGATGCCTCCAAACGTTTCAGCAATACGGGCAACCGTATCAATAAACGCCTGCGGGCTTTCTGCATCCACTTCAATATCAATCGAATCCAGACCGGCAAACCGCTTAAACAGCAGAGATTTACCTTCCATAACAGGCTTGGATGCCAGAGGACCCAGATCACCCAGACCCAGGATTGCAGAACCGTTAGTAATAACTGCGACCAGGTTACCTTTAGCAGTGTAACGGTACGCATTTTCGGGATCCTTAGCGATCTCACGCACGGGCTCAGCCACACCTGGGCTGTATGCCAATGCCAAATCACGCGCAGACTGAGCGGGGGTAGTTAATTCAACACTAATCTTACCCGGACGCGGAAACTCGTGATAATCGAGCGCGGCTTGCTTCATATCTTCAGACATGGCTGCTGTTCCAAATAGTTAACAAAAGACGAACACAGAATCATATAGAAAAGCTTACACCCCCACAACCAGTGCGCCTATACAGGGTAAGACGAAAACACGCAACTACAACGGACAAAACTCACCCTGAAAAGTGACCGGTGCGACCTTAAAAACTAAGGACTGATACGGATATGACTGGCATGGGATATCACCATCAACCAGGGCTTATAGGCTGGGTTATAGGTTTTCGATCGACTGCGACGGTCAATTAACCAACCTCTGACCTCGATTTTTTGGCCCTTCAGGGCATTTAATGACCCCTTATTGATACCACCAGCCACTGGCAGGCTGATTTTAAGCGCCACCTGGTTATCCAGCTCCAGATACCAGGCACGGGGGGTAAAGCTTACGCGGGTTATGGAGCCACTGAGCAAGCTAAACCCCGCCCTGCCCGGTTTTAATGTGGCCGCCGGTACTACAGCGTCAAAGCTTCCTGCCCAAAGCCCGATGCCTTGTTTTCGAGCCTGCGACTCGGCTACTGCCAGGCAATCATTAAATCGGGTATTCGGGGGAATAGCAATCCGGTAACCCAGGCCCTGTTCCAGTAACAGCGCTTCCACACTGCGCCCGTCTGACAGGTACAAATGGCCCAGACTACGCCCGTAACGGTCTTGCCGTTGTCTTTCCCAGGTAAGCATCGTTATTTGGGACTGATAGGCTTCAAGGAAACGATGTGCCTCTAAGGCGCCGGGTTCGGGTCTGCCTTTTTTGGCATTAATTTCAGGGGTATTAACGCCAATCAGGCGAAGGGAACTGCCATCGGATAAACGCACCGTATCACCGTCATAAACATATACGACTTGAATCGTCTGTGCATTGACCGGGGCCGGGCACTGAGCATCAGCTTGTGTAATACCCGGAAACAAAAAAGCACTCCAGAGGAGTGCTTTTTCGGAAATCTTTCGAAGCAGCATTGCTTACTTCTTAAGACCGCGACCACCAAAACGCTTGTTAAAGCGATCAACACGACCACCTGTAGTCGCTTCTTTCTGCTTACCGGTGTAGAACGGGTGGCAAGCGGAGCAAACATCCAGCTGCATGTCATGACCCAGGGTAGAACGGGTTTTTACCACGTTACCGCAAGAGCAGGTTGCAGACATTTCTGTGTAATTTGGATGGATACCAGCTTTCATTTTATGTAAACCTCAGAGATACGCGCCGCCACTTGATCAGCCTTTGCCAAGCACCGCACTAATATAATTGGGCACAGCAAAACACGCTGGCCGGAAGTAAGGCCGCAAATTATACGCAGACCTGAGAGCCGCTGCAATATAACGCAACGTTTATTATCCGGCGAAAAGCCCTATACTGGACACCCGGACAAACAGAACAGACGAACCCATGGTTGTACTCAGACTTGCCATTCCCACCCCTGTACGACGCTTATTCGATTATTTGCCGCCTGAAGGCATAAGTGCCACAGAGTTACAGCCGGGCATTCGGATCAGAGTTTCATTTGGCAACCGGGAGCTTACCGGCATTCTGATCGAAACAGATACACAGTCTGATGTGCCCGTGCATCGCCTGAAAGCTGCTCTGGAAATTTTGGATATTACCCCACCTCTGCCTGAGCATCTGCTGGATCTGGCATGCTGGGCCGCCGGTTATTATCAGCACCCGATTGGCGATGCACTCGCCCAGGCCTTCCCGGTGCTGCTGCGCAAAGGAGCACCTTGTGAAATTACCCATCAGCATTTATGGCGCGCCCGGAGTCAGGCCTCCCTGGACGGCCTGAACAAACAGGCACACAAACAGCGTGAGTTACTCCGCGAATTATTACAACACCCTCAGGGCATCAGCCCGCCTGCTCTGCGAGCCGAAGGTTACAATACGGCGCTGCTTAAAACCCTGGAAGAAAAAGGCCTGGCTGAACAGTTTATTCATCAGAGCCCTCATCCGGAGGCGCAGGAAACCACACATATATTGCGTGAGCCTTCTCTCAGCCTGAATACCCAGCAGTCTGAGGCACTGGATCTGATCAATAAGCACCAGGGTTTTGCGCCCATTCTGCTTGAAGGTGTAACCGGCTCTGGTAAAACTGAAGTGTATCTGCAAGCCATCGAGCAACAGTTACAGACCGGCAAGCAGGCACTGATTCTGATACCCGAAATTGGCCTGACTCCCCAAACAGTTACACGCTTTAAAAGCCGCTTCCGGCTGCCCGTGGTTGTGCTGCATTCCAACCTGAGTGACCGCCAGAGACTGGATGCCTGGTTGCAGGCGCGCGAAGGAATAGCCCGTATTGTCATAGGCACCCGCTCAGCAATTTTTACGCCGTTAAAACATCCGGGCATTATTATTGTGGATGAGGAGCATGACGCTTCCTTTAAACAACAGGACGGTTACCGTTATTCTGCCCGGGATCTGGCCATCGCCCGTGCCCGGCGTGAGCAAATCCCTGTTGTGCTGGGCAGCGCCACGCCTTCACTGGAAACCCTGCACAATGCCCAAACCGGGCGATACCAGTGGAGTCGCATCACCGAGCGTGCCGGTAATGCCTCAGCACCCGGCTTTGAACTGCTGGATATTCGCCACGAGCCCCTGCAGGCCGGACTCTCCGCCCCACTGATCAAACGCATCGGGGCCACGCTAGCGGCAGGCACTCAGGTGCTGGTGTTTATCAATCGCCGGGGGTTTGCACCCACGCTGACCTGTCACGATTGCGGCTGGATTGCCGACTGCAACCGCTGTGATGCCCATATGACCTTACATCGCAGCCCGCCCCACCTGCATTGTCACCATTGTGACAAACAAACCCCCATTGCGGCTCGCTGCGGCCACTGTGGCAGCCACCAGTTACAACCCGTAGGTGCAGGCACTGAACGCACAGAAGATACACTTAACCGGCTGTTTCCCGACACCCCGGTCCTGCGTATAGACCGCGATACCACCCAGCGTAAAAATGCACTGGCCAACCTGATGGCCCAGGTGCACCAGGGTGATCCCTGCATTCTGGTGGGCACCCAGATGCTGGCAAAAGGTCACCATTTTCCAAAAGTCACACTGGTCGCAATCCTGAATGCCGACAGCGGTTTATTCAGTGCCGATTTTCGCGGCATGGAGCGCACCGCGCAGCTCATTTTGCAGGTAGCAGGACGTGCAGGGCGCGCCGACCATCCGGGCCAGGTGATTATGCAAACCCATCATGCCGACCACCCCACGCTGTTGCATCTGGTGCACCAGGGTTATTATGCCTTTGCTCAGGAAGAGCTGCGACAACGCCAGCAGGGTCAGCTTCCGCCTTTCACCCACTACGCGCTGCTGCGGGCCGAAGCCACCGGCAGCGGTCGGGCTGAAGCCTTCTTGTCTGCGGTGCGTGAGCAGTTAAGCCGTGAGCTGATTATGCCCGAAGGGGTGCTCTGGCTGGGGCCTTTCCCCTCGCCTATGGAGAAACGTGCGGGCATGCACCGGGCCCAGTTACTGATTCAGGGCAATAATCGTCGTAACCTTCATCAATTACTTTTTGCCCTGACCCGGTTTCTGGAACAGACCAAAGAAGCCCGCAAAGTACGCTGGAGCATTGATGTAGACCCTGCCGATGTTTACTGATGGCGTAACAGGCTATGCTTTAGCTGCTTTAAAGACTTAACAATTCTTCCGGATACAGGGATAATATTCAGTCTTCATATAGGCACGCCTGAACAAGAATCGATGCTGGCTGATAAAGCCCTTCATAAGTCGATACCTCAGAGCCACCTAACCCTCCAGAACTGTTAACCGGTACCTGTACGCTGATGAAACAACATATTGCAGAGCTGATCGAATCTGCCCTGACCATCCTGCTGGATAACGGGGTCCTGCCTCAGGGAACACAAGCACGTATCATGGTTGAGAATACCCGTGATAAAAGCCACGGAGACTTTGCCACTAACGTTGCCCTGACCCTGGCAAAAGCGGCCAAACGTAACCCGCGTGAACTGGCTCAGATGATCACCGAAGCGCTGCCAGCCTCACCTCAGCTGGATCGTACCGAAATTGCAGGCCCCGGGTTTATCAATTTCTTTATGAATCAGGCCTCCACTTCCGCCGTCGTTGAACAGATTCTGACTCAGGGTCAGCAGTTTGGCCTGATTGAGAAAAACGACCAAAAAGTACAGGTTGAATTTGTCTCTGCTAATCCCACCGGCCCCCTGCATGTAGGTCATGGTCGCGGTGCCGCTTATGGCGCGGCCGTATCCGATTTATTGGAAGCCGCAGGTACAAAGGTAGAGCGTGAGTATTACGTTAACGATGCCGGTCGTCAGATGAATATCCTGGCCGCCAGTGTCTGGTTACGTTATCTGGAGCAATGTGGTCAGACCCTGACATTCCCAAGCAACGGCTATAAAGGCGCTTATATCCACGGTATCGCCGCAGAACTGTTCAGCCGTGAAGGTGATCGCCTGAGTCGCCCGGTTGCCGATGTGTTTGCCGATATCCCGGCTGACGAACCCGAAGGTGGTGATAAAGAACTGCATATTGATGCATTGATCGAACGGGCCAACGCACTGCTGGGTGAAACGGATTACCGTATCGCCTTTGATGCAGGCCTGGATTCTATCCTCGGTGATATCCGGGAAGACCTGGGCGAGTTTGGTGTGAACTACCAGAACTGGTTCTCAGAACGCTCCCTGACCAGTACCGGTGATGTGGATCGTGCACTGGAAAGCCTGACCGAAAAAGGCCACATCTACAACCAGGACGGCAACGACTGGTTCCGTTCCACCGATTTTGGCGATGACAAAGACCGTGTTGTCAGACGCGCTAACGGACAGACCACTTACTTCGCCTCTGATATTGCTTATCACATGAATAAGTTTGAACGCGGCTTCGATAAAGTGGTTAATATCTGGGGGGCCGACCACCACGGTTATATCACCCGTGTTAAAGCGGCTATCCAGGCACTGGGGTATGACCCTGAACGTTTGGTGGTACGTCTGGTGCAGTTTGCCATTTTGTACCGGGGTGAAGAACGTCTGGCCATGTCCACCCGTTCAGGTTCTTTTGTGACCTTACGGGAGCTGCGTGATGAAGTAGGCAGTGATGCCTGCCGCTTCTTTTATGTCACCCGTAAGTCAGAACAGCATATGGACTTTGATCTTGAGCTGGCCAAATCTGAATCTAAAGACAACCCTGTTTATTACATTCAGTATGCCCATGCACGGGTCTGCTCTGTGATGCGTAAACTGGACGACGCTGGCTGGCACTGGGACAAAAACCTGGGCCTGGCCAACTTAGAGCGCCTGGAAACAGAACACGAACGCGACCTGATCACTAAGCTCTCGAAGTACCCGGAAGTCTTAAAAAATTCAGGCCTGTCGTACGAGCCTCATATGCTGGCCAACTATCTGCGCGAGCTGGCGGGTGATTTCCATACCTACTACAACGCCCGGAAAATGTTGATTGAAGATACTGAGCTGCGTAACGCTCGTATCACTCTGAGTGAAGCGGCGCGTCAGGTACTCAGCAACGGCTTGCAACTTCTGGGTGTCAGCGCACCGGAGAAAATGTAACTTATGGCTGCGCGCAAAGACTACGCCTCCCAGAAACGCGGTGGTAAACCGGCCACGCCTGCCGGGGGCAAAACGCCCCCTCCAGGCAAAGGCAAAGGTAAAACCGCGGTACCTGGCGGAGGTAAAAAACCGACCGCAAAAAAAACTGTGTCGGAAAAAAAGCCCTTACCCGTCAAACTGTTACTGGTAACGGCTCTGATGTCTGCTGCGCTTGTCTTCTTTTTGTATAGTCTGTCTCAGATCAAACCGGGCCGGGCAATCGTCTCCGTTCCGGTCAAACCGGCTACAGCGCCACCTGAAAAAAGCAAATCCGTACCGGTTAAAAAAACCACTGCGCCCGGGCCTGAACCTGAAGCCAAATCTGACGCGGCACAGGCCGACAAACGCTTTGAGTTTTACCAGATGCTGCCCAAAGGTGAAGTCACAACCTCTGACCCTTCGGCATACAAATCAACACCACGGGATGCCAAAAGCGCTCAACGTTATCTGTTACAGGCGGGTTCTTTCCGACATGCAACGGATGCCGAGCGTTTGCGCGCCCAGCTTATCCTGACCGGCCTGCCTAACGTGCACAATCAGAAAACCCGCAATGCCGCAGGCGAGACCTGGTACCGGGTACGTACCGGGCCTTTTGATAATCGCATCACCCTGAAAAAAGCCCGGGACAAGCTGGTAAAACTGAAGATTTATCCGCTTAAGGTCAAGGTGGACTGAACGCAGTACCCACCGCTTACCTGCCACCCTGACTCTGCCCCTTTCATCTTTGGTCGCAGCCAGGGTGGCACCGCTTGAAAAACGGAAGTTTGCATCCATATCTAAGAAATCTAAGCCTCCGAATATCAAATACCTAAAAAGGTTAAGCGCTTCATGACTACGATTGTTTCTGTACGCCGCGGTGATAAAGTTGTTGTAGGCGGTGATGGTCAGGTATCTCTGGGCAACACCGTAATGAAAGGCAGTGCCAGAAAAGTCAGCATGCTTTCCAAACACGCTGTAATTACCGGCTTTGCTGGTTCTACCGCTGATGCCATCACCCTGCGTGATCTGTTCGAGCAGCAGCTGGACAAACATCATGGCAATATCGTTAATGCCGTGATTCATCTGGCCCGGGAGTGGCGCGGTGACCGAGTTTTACGCCGCCTGGAAGCCCTGATGCTGGTTGCCAACCAGGAAAAAACCTACCTGATTTCCGGTAGCGGTGATGTGATCGAACCTGAAGATGGTGTGGTTGCCATCGGTTCCGGCGGCAACTTTGCCCTGGCGTCCGCCCGTGCACTCACTGACAACACCGAATTAAATGCCCGCGATGTTGTTGAAAAAAGCCTGCATATCGCTGCAGGTATCTGTGTCTTTACCAATAATAACCTGACTATTGAAGAGCTGGATTCAGTCGCCTGATCCGCTACGGGAGTTTTCCATGTCTGATATGACCCCTCGCGAAATCGTACACGAACTGGATCGCCATATTGTCGGCCAGGATGATGCTAAACGTTCCGTTGCCAATGCCCTGCGTAACCGCTGGCGTCGTATGCAGCTTGACGAAGAGCTGCGTGTCGAAGTCACCCCTAAAAACATTCTGATGATTGGCCCAACGGGTGTAGGTAAAACCGAAATTGCCCGGCGCCTGGCTAAACTGGCCAATGCCCCTTTTATCAAAGTTGAAGCCACCAAATTTACCGAAGTGGGTTATGTCGGTCGTGATGTAGAAACCATCATTCGTGATCTGGTGGATATGTCGATTAAGATGTTGCGCGAACAGGAAATGGAAAAAGTCCGTTTCCGCGCTGAAGATGCCGCTGAAGAACGTATTCTTGATGCGCTGCTGCCACCTCCGCGCGGTGCCAGCGACGAGACAACACCGGTTCGCGAAGATAACGCCACCCGCCAGGTTTTCCGGAAAAAACTGCGTGAAGGCAAACTCGATGACAAAGAAGTTGATATCGAGATTACACCCCCCCAAGCCAGCGTTGAAATCATGGCACCGCCTGGTATGGAAGAAATGACTAACCAGTTGCAGGGTATGTTCGCGGGCATGGGTAACAACCGCAAACAAAGCCGCCGCCTTAAAGTCAAAGACGCCTTAAAAATGCTGATCGATGAAGAAGCCGCAGGCATGGTCAAAGAAGACGACCTCAAACAGCAGGCGGTTGAAGTGGTCGAGCAGAATGGCATCGTATTTCTGGATGAAATCGATAAGGTTTGCAAACGCTCTGAAAGCACCGGCGGCGATGTCTCCCGCGAAGGTGTACAGCGCGATTTACTGCCCCTGATTGAAGGCTGCACCGTAACCACTAAATACGGCATGATCAAAACCGATCATATCCTCTTTATTGCCTCAGGTGCTTTCCATTTGGCCCGCCCGTCCGATCTGATCCCGGAACTGCAGGGACGCCTGCCTATCCGTGTCGAGCTGAATGCACTGACCCCTGAAGATTTCCGCCGTATCCTGACCGAACCTAACGCCTCTTTAACCGAGCAGTATCAGGCGTTGTTAAAAACGGAAGGCGTTAACCTTGAGTTCACCGAAGCAGGTATTAACCGCATTGCTGAACTGGCCTTTCAGGTAAATGAATCCACTGAAAATATTGGTGCCCGTCGCTTGCATACAATGATGGAACGCCTGCTGGAAGAGCTGTCTTTTAATGCCTCTGACCGGGCTGACCAGACCGTGAGCGTAGACGCCGCTTACGTGGATAAATACCTGAATGCACTGAGCCAGGATGAAGACCTGAGTCACTACATTCTGTAACACCCCAGTAGCTGTAACCCGCCGGGTTGCAGCTTTATTACTTTGACGGGGCCTTGCCATGAATCACCCAACCCTTCCCACCGATATCCGTCTGCATAAAAAATCACGCACCTTAGAACTCGTTTATGCTGATCAATGCTTTGAATTGACCGCTGAATTTTTACGGGTTCACTCTCCCTCTGCCGAAGTGCGTGGTCACGGTGTGGGTAACGGTGTACTGCAAACCAATAAAAAGCTGGTGGCGATGACCGGTATTCAGCCTGCTGGCAACTACGCCTTAAAGATCAGCTTTGACGACGGTCATGATAGCGGTCTTTATACCTGGGAATACCTCTATGATCTCTGTCACAATCAGGCCGCTTATTGGCAGCGCTACCTGGAAGCCCTTAAAGAGGCAGATAAAAGCCGTGATGGCGGCTTGATCGCCCGGGGCTGATCACATAAAAGCAGGCAGGTGCCGGAGGACAAAACCCCGTTGTGCCGGTACAATGCGTGCAACCCAGTCTTTAAGTGACGTTCAGACAATGACCGAGCAAAATAAAGATCAAACAACACACTTTGGCTATGAGTCCGTCCGTGTTGAAGATAAGCAGAAGAAAGTAGCCGATGTTTTCCATAATGTCGCCGCTAAATATGATGTGATGAATGACCTGATGTCCGGTGGCATTCACCGTATCTGGAAACGTATGACCATCGAACAAAGTGGTGTGCGCGCAGGTGGCACTGTGCTGGATATTGCCGGTGGCACCGGTGATCTTACCCTGCGTTTCTCACGCCTGGTGGGGCCGACCGGTAAAGTGGTGTTGGCCGATATTAACGATTCCATGCTGAAGGTGGGCCGCGACCGTCTTTACGACCGGGGCATTACCGGCAACGTTGAGTTTGTACAGGCAAACGCCCAGTCTCTGCCGTTTCCTGATAATACCTTTGACGTGATTACCATCGCCTTTGGTTTGCGTAATGTGACTTATAAAGATCAGGCACTGGCCTCAATGGCACGGGTATTAAAACCCGGTGGCAAGCTGATGGTACTGGAGTTTTCCAAAACCAAAAATCCGGCGCTGACCAAACTCTACGACTTTTACTCCTTTAATATACTGCCCCAGATGGGCCAGTTGATTGCCGGAGATGCCGAAAGCTATAAATACCTGGCGGAGTCCATCCGGATGCATCCGGATCAGGCCACCCTTAAGGGCATGATGGAAACAGCAGGGCTTACCCAGTGTAAATTCCAGAACATGACCGGTGGCATCGTGGCACTTCACACCGGCATTAAACCCTGAGGGCAGAATCATGATTCAGATGCTCAGTGCCACCGCATTCACCGTTGCAGAACAGACCATCAACAGTCTGCTCAAACGCGACAGCGTTACACTCGAACGTCTGGATCAGCTCAGCGGCAAGATTATCGCCGTGCATCTAACGGTGCCAGAGCTGATGATTTACCTGCTGCCCACCCCCGAAGGTTTGCAAATTCAGGCCCACCTGGAAGATGATGCCGATGTCACCCTGAGCGGTGGCCCGGCAGATTTTATCAAACTGCTAAGCAGTGATGAAAAAGCCGATGCCCTGTTTGGCAAAGGCATCAGCATTACCGGTGACAGTGGTCTGGCTAATCGCTTTCAGAATATTCTGGCCGATACACAGATCGACTGGGAAGGTTTGCTGGGGGATATAATCGGTGACCTGCCGGCTCATCAGGCGGCCCAATTCTTTGGCTGGAAACTGGCTAACTATCGCCGCACCGGCAGCAGCCTGATTCATAATCTGGAAGAATACCTGACAGAAGAAGCACGCCTGCTGCCCACACAACCTGAAGTCGATGGTTTTCTGCAAGAGGTTGATCAGCTAAGAGATTCAGCAGAACGGCTCAATGCACGCTTTCAACAGTTAAAGCAAAAGCTTCAATCCGCCTCGTCTCAGGCATAACAGGCAGCCCATCGACGGCTCTGTGCTGTCAGGAAAGCAAATCATCCACCAGCGTTTTAAACGCCCGCAGCTCTGCTTCTAAATCAGTAACCCGCTGTTCCAATAACGCCACCCGATCATCAGCCGCTGTCGAGGCCGTCGGCATCGGTGTCTGAGACGCAACAATCTCCACAGCACCACTGAACAGATGGGCATAACGGGATTCACGTTTTCCAGGTTCCCGTGGCAGCCGCACCACAAAAGGCCCCTCTGTGCGTTCACTTAACTGCTGCAACACACGCTCAACCTCATGCACGTCACTGAAAGCGCATAAGCGGTTGGTTCGGCTGCGCAGTTCACCCGGCGTCTGAGGGCCCCGCAAAAAGAGTGTGCACAGCACCGCCAGCTCCTTTTCATTCAGCTGCAGCTCGCCAAATTCCGTGTTACAAAAACGATGTTTATACTTCTGAACCCGGCTGCCAAAACCCGTCTCTTCTTTGATCAGACGTTTTTCGCGTAATTCATCCAGTACTATCTGAACATCCGTTTCGGTCAGCGCCATCACCGGCTCGCGGTTACTCTTTTGATTACAGGCCGTGACCAGGGAGTTTAATGACAAAGGATACTGGTCCGGCGTGGTGATCTCTTTTTCCATCAGACAAGCAATCACACGTGTCTGATTCAGACTTAATTCCATCTGCATTGTTATTCCCTCTTTTCTTTATACCGCCCAAACAGATACTTAATGGCAGGCAAATAACGTTTATTCAGAGCAGGCGGTTAATCTGGTCTGCTGACGCCCTGATAAAATTCTGTCACTTAAAGTGAGCAAAAACGCCTTAAGACCCTGCCCATTCAGCCCCCAATATCCGGGTTAATTCAGCCGCTGAAACCGACCGGCAACCCGTGGCATTTTGTCCACACCACAGTGGTGAGAAATCATCCGACCCACAGGCTTCAGCCGCCTGTCTTAATAAAGTAATCTCACTGGCCGCATACGGAAAGTCGACCACCGCATCGGGCATCGCACCTAACTCCCGGATCACCCGGTTTACAATACCCCGTGCGGGCCGCCCGGAGAACAGGGTGGTCAGCGTTGTATGTGAGGCAGCCTGGCTTTGCAAAGCAGCGCGGTGCAGCGGGCTGGTTTTAGCTTCATCACAGAGCAGATAAGCCGTGCCCACCTGCGCGGCAACAGCACCCAGATCCAACACGGCTTTTACTCCGGCCGCATCGGCAATACCACCGGCTGCAATCACGGGCACACTGACTTTGTTCAGCACCTGAGGCAACAGTGATAGTGTACCCATTTGTGTACTCAGGTCTTTATCCAGAAACAGCCCCCGGTGACCACCCGCTTCAAGCCCCTGGGCAATAATGCCATCAATGCCTTTAGCTTCCAGGAAGAGTGCTTCGTTAACGGTGGTGGCTGTGGATAAAATAGTGCTGCCCCAGCTCTGAAGGCGTTTTAACACACTATGCTCAGGCACACCAAAGTGAAAGCTGATCACCTCCGGTTTAAAAGGCTCCAGTCTGTCTGCAATCTCGTGATTAAACGGCAGTCGGCTTGAAGCACCTGGCTGATCCGGGCAGTCCAGTAACAGCTCATCAAAATAAGGGCGTAACAGTGTACGCCACGCTGACTGACGGGCCTCATCATAAGCCGGCATCTGATGACAAAAGAAGTTCAGGTTAAACGGTTTGTCAGATCGCGCTTTAAGAAGGCGCACTTCATCTTCTATCTGCTGTGGTGACAACATGGCACAAGGCAACGAACCTAAACCACCGCCCTCAGCAACCGCCAGTGTTAAAGCACTGTCCTGTACACCGGCCATCGGTGCCTGAATAACCGGCAAATCAACCGCCAGAAATGCCTGATGGGTAATCTTATTCACAACGACTCCTTCACACCTTTTAAAAACACGGTCTTCAAAACGGCTTTATCACCACTAAAATCAGAATTGGTACAAAGATAATCAGCGGTAACTCGTTAAACAAACGGAAATAACGACCACTGCGATCCAGGCTGCCTTTTTCCATTTTTTTCAGATAAGCCAGACACCAATGATGATAACCAATCAGCAGTACAACTAAGGTCAGTTTTGCATGTAACCAACCACCGCCAAAACCGTAACCCAGCCAGAGCCAAACACCCAGCCCCAGGGTAAAAAGCGCCATAATGCTCATAAAGTTATAAAGCTTACGACCCATAATCGCCAGCCGTGCCACATCCTGACCAGCTTCACGACCTTCCACATAATGCACAAAGATACGAGGCAGATAGAAAATGCCTGCCATCCAGCTGGTCATTGCCAGTATATGGAACGTTTTTATCCACAACATATTGATTCCCTATTTTGCAGCAGTTTTAATGGTCAGCAAGTCTACCAGCTCAACCTGCAATTGATCACCCGCTTCAACCGGCCCCACCCCTGCCGGGGTACCGGTTAACACCACATCACCAGGTTCCAGGGTAAAAAACGTACTGATATAGCTAATCAGGGATAAGACGGGATTAAGCATCTGTGCACTGTTGCCGTTTTGTCTCAGCACACCATTCACACTCAGGCAAATCTGCTGATTTTGAAGATCAGATACTTCATCCGGCCTGACAAAAACAGATAAGGGGCAGGCACCATCAAAGGCTTTAGACTTTTCCCAGGGATGCCCTTTTTTCTTTAAACGATCCTGCAAGTCCCGCAGGGTTAAATCCAGCGCTAAACCAACACCTGCAATGCCTGCCTGCGCTTCCACCTGATCCACATGCTGCAGACGCTTGCCAATTAAAATGGCCATTTCGGTTTCAAAATGCACCGAACCCAGGTTTTGAGGCACACTGAAGGGTTCTTCCAGCGGCACAACACTGCTGGCCGGTTTGATAAAGAGCATCGGCTCTGTAGGTATCGGGTTATTCAGCTCAGCGGCATGGTCAGCATAATTACGTCCCACACAGACCAGTTTACCCACAGGCAAACCCACCTCGACGCCTTCTTTATAACAATGCCGGTAAACCATACTGCTACCCCTCCGTTTTAAAATTCAAATTATTTTAGCCCGCCCCGGCGCTGTCAGAAAGCGCCCTCATCACAGGCCTCTCAAACCACCAAACTGCGAGCCTGGTCACGTTCACGGAAATAGAGCCAGAGTGTCGCCGACAACGTGATCAACAACACCAACACAGAGCCCGTGACTACGCCCGACCAGCCAGCATACTGCCAGAAAGGATCCAGGTAAAACCCACCCGTACTGGCCCCCAGGTAATAAAACACCAGATAAAGCGATGATGCACTGGCACGTGCCTGAATTGCCGTGCGACTCACCCAGCTGCTGGCCGATGAATGGGCCAGAAAGAAACCAAAACTGTTAACCAGAAAACCGATAATAATCCACTCGATATGCGACAGCAGCGTGATCAGCGAGCCACCCATCAGTATCAAAATACCACCGGCAATAACCAGCGGTTGTGGGATATACAGGGCGATTCTGCCCGATAGCGCCGAACCTGCCGTACCTGTCAGATAAGTCAGAAATAACAGCCCCAACAGCGAGGCAGGCAATTGGTAAGGTGCGTCTGAAAGCACAAAGGTAATGTAGCTGTATTGGTTTATAAAAATAAAGAAATTAAAGCCACCAATCAGGTAAGCCGTCAGCAACAGGGGGTTACGCAGATGTGAAACTAAGTCGGACAACATAGCAACCGGATGTAATTTTTTTGCTCTGAAGTGAGACGAAGCTGGCAGCAATAAGCTAAAAGCCACCAGACAGAAAAAACTGATTACCGTCATTACCAGAAAAGCATTTGACCAACCCAGCCACTCACCCACAAAACCACCAATCAAACGCCCGCCAATGCCACCCAGCGTATTACCACTGATATAAAGCCCCACCGCCACCATCAACGCCCGTTTACTGAACTCATCCCCCATATAAGCAATCGCTATCGCGGGCAGCCCTCCCAGACACAAACCCTGAAGGGCCCGGAGCCACAGCAGGCTTTCATAACTCTGAGCCTGTGAAAGCATAAAAGTGGTTAACAAAGCCCCTGACATGCTGATTACCATCAGCCATTTTCGACCCAGCGCATCCGACAAAGGCCCGTAAACCAGCAGCGATAAACCTAAGGTTAAGGTGGTAAGCGTGAAGCTCCAGCCCGCTTCCAGGGCACTGATATCAAAATCACTGGCCAGCATGGGTAGCAACGGCTGGGTTACATAGACATTGGCAAAAATCATAAAGGAGCCAAGACAAAGTGCCAGCGTCGAGCGCCAGAATAATCGGGAGCCTGATTCAATCAGCGGAGCATCAGCCGTTAAAGCCATAAAGTTAAGCCTGCCAGAAGGGAAGTTTTATCAAGCTTAACAGTCATTTTTTAATCATAAAAATATATACTATTTATATATTTTATAAATAATATTGATAATTATGAATATAAAGCCCTTACGTTATTTTCAGGCCGTTGCTCAGACAGGCAGCTTTACCCGTGCAGCTAAACAACTGCATATCGCACAACCGGCACTCAGCATGGCCATCAAAAAACTGGAAACTTCGCTGGAATTAAACCTGTTTCACCGGCATGAACGGCGCATATCACTGACCGATGAAGGCCGAAAGCTGTTGCAGCACAGCCAGCGAATCCTTCAGGCACTGGATGATGCCCGGCTGGAAATGGATGAACTTAAAGGCTTATCAAAAGGGGAGGTGCGAGTCGGTATCCCCAGTATGCTCGGCTCTTATTACTTTCCCCCGATTCTGATGGCCTTTCGGCACCAATACCCGCATCTAAATCTCTCAGTTATTGAAGGCGGCACCTGGCAGTTACAGCAAATGCTGGAACAGGGTGAGTTAGATCTGGCCATTATTGTGGCTGAATTTGTACCCCCGGCCTTAGAAGCAACGACTTTTTTAAACGCGCAGATGCTGGTTACCGTCAACCGGGACCATAAACTGGCCGAACAAAAAACGGTCAGTGTGGACGCTTTTTTTGCTGAAGAGCTGGTTATGTTCAAAGAGGGCTACTTCCATCGAAAAATTATCGATCGCATGGCCAGCACCTCCGGTTGTGTACCGGATATAAGCTTTGAAACTAACCTGATTCCGCTCATTAAAGCCATCGTCAGACAAGGTTTTGGCATAAGCACCCTGCTGGGTATGGTGATCGAGGATGACCCGGAACTCATCGGCTTACCCTTCGCTGAACCTGTCTGGCTGGACTTGTCCATCGCCTGGCGTAAGGACGGTTATTTATCCCGGGCCAATCGCGCCTTTGTGGATTTTCTGCTGGAACAAAGCTGACAGAGACCGACAGAATCTCTATGATTCGCGCAACAGAACTGGAGATCAATAACATGAATGTAAACGAATACTTTGACGGCAAGGTTAAATCCATCGGTTTTGAAAACGACGAAGGCCGTGTAACGTCCGGCGTTATGGCCGTTGGTGAATATGAATTCGGCACCAGCGAAGATGAGCTGATGAAAGTGGTGAGCGGTGAGCTGATTATTAAACTGCCAGGCGCTGCTGATTACCAGGCGTATCCTGCCGGTACTGAATTCCGCGTTGCCGCGAATCAGAGCTTTCAGGTAAAAGTAACACAGACCACCGCTTACCTCTGCTTTTACGGCTAAGCCCTGCGGTTAAAGTTTACGGCGACACACAAATAGCGTCGCCGTAAACCTGAACACCTGCGCTAAACGATTAAAATCTTCTCCCTCTGCCTGCACTTCAGCTCACGTTATCCTGAATATTTTTCCAGCAAGTCCCTCATTGCCATCGTCCCTTTCATGTAGCTCTATGCTAATATAGCGCCCTTATTTTTAGGCCGATTGACCCGGCGGATCTATCCGCCCAACAGACGAGAGTTTGCAGAAGATGAGCACAACCACTTCTCTTGAAAAAAGCAAAATTAAGATTCTGCTGCTGGAAGGCGTACACCAATCCGCCGTTGATACCCTCAACGCACACGGCTACAGCAATATTGAAACCCTGAAAGGCGCATTGCCTGAAGCAGAGCTGATTGAAAAAGTGAAAGATGTTCACTTTATTGGCATCCGCTCCCGTACCCAGCTGACCGACAACGTCTTTGAAGCGGCTCAGAAACTGGTAGCGGTTGGCTGTTTCTGTATCGGTACCAACCAGGTTAATCTGGAAGCTGCCACCACACGGGGTGTTGCGGTCTTTAATGCACCTTATTCAAACACCCGTTCTGTCGCTGAACTGGTGCTGGCAGAAGCGATTATTCTGCTGCGCGGTGTGGCTGAAAAAAATGCCAAAGCCCACCGGGGGGAATGGCAGAAATCAGCCGTAAACTCCTACGAAATTCGTGGCAAAAAACTGGGTATTGTTGGTTATGGCAGCATCGGTTCTCAGTTAAGTGTGCTGGCTGAGTCCCTGGGCATGGAAGTTTTCTTCTATGACGTGGTAACTAAACTGCCACTGGGTAATGCCACACAGATTGGCTCTATGAAAGAATTGCTGGGCACCTGTGATGTAATTTCTTTACACGTACCTGAAACGGCTGCCACTCAGGATATGATGGGGGAAGTGCAGTTTTCCCAGATGAAACCCGGTTCAATTTTCCTGAATGCTGCACGCGGTACTGTGGTTGTGATTGATGCGCTTTGTGATGCCCTGCGTGAAGGTCGTCTGCTTGGCGCTGCGGTTGACGTATTTCCGGTTGAACCACGCAGTAATAACGATGAGTTTATCTCACCGCTTCGTGAGTTTGATAACGTGATCCTGACACCACATGTCGGTGGCTCCACCATGGAAGCCCAGGAAAACATCGGCTATGAAGTGGCTGAAAAACTGGCGAAATACAGCGATAACGGCTCGTCCATCACATCGGTTAACTTCCCGGAAGTGGCGCTGCCGGAACATCCCAATGTTCACCGTCTGCTGCATGTACACCACAACGTACCGGGTGTGCTGACGGCAATCAACAGCACCTTTTCTGCCAACAATATCAATATTTCCGGTCAGTATTTGCAAACCAACGACAAAGTCGGTTATGTGGTGATTGATGTAGAGGCGGAGTCATCTCAGATTGCTGTGGATAAAATCAAACAGATCGAAGGTACCATCCGCGTACGTCGCCTGTTCTGATCACCTGCATTTCCTGCGGCCCGTATTTCGGGCCGCCTTCCCCCGACCTGTCTATACTTACCCCAGGCCCCGTTCTCAGACACCCTAAAACGTCCTCCAATAATAAGGAGATCTGTTATGAACACAACCTGGGTACTCGTAACCGACAAAAGTTATGCCCGTTTTTTTTCCGTCAACGGCCCCAGCAGTCCGCTGACCGAAGAAGACGAACTGAGCCATGAACAGAGTCGTCTGCGGGAACAACAACTTATCAGTGATGCCCCCGGCAGCAGTTCCGGCAACGCCGGTATGGGGAGACATCCTATGACCAAAGAAAATCAGGCCCGTCATAACGAAGCACAGCTTTTTGCACGGGCAATCAGCGATAAACTTGAAACTCTGCATCAGCAGGGACTAAGAAAGCTCTATGTGGTCAGCGACCCCGGCTTTTTGGGAATACTGCGTCAGGCAATATCACCTCAGACAGGCGATCTGATAAAAAAAGAAATTGATAAAAATCTGACAGGATTTGCCGCAACTGACATCCGGAATCATCTGCCGCACTATCTGTAATTATGACAACAGCCGCCCTGAGAACGGTGTTCTTTTGCATTTTTACTGAATAATCAGGTAATAAAAGCAGATCCCGGGCTTTCATTCACCAACCGCCCGTAGTTTTATCAGCCCGTTGGCATCTTCTGCTTTATCCGGCCTCTTCACAACACACGCAAAAAGCCTTATTTTGATGACCTTCTCAGGAGGAGGTAAACAATGTCTGATATTCAGGGTAAAAAAGTTTTTAGCTGTTTCCTGCCCGTACGCTGGGGTGATATGGATGCCTACGGGCATGTGAATAACGCACTTTATATGCGTTATCTTGAAGAAGCCCGTGTGCAGTTGTTAGCTAAATCAGGCGCAACCATGGACGGCAAGGGAATTGACCCGGTTATTATCAATGTGGGCTGTACTTTTATGCGGCCTATCACCTACCCCGATACGGTGCGCATCGACTGCTACGTGGCAGAACCCGGCCGTTCGAGTTTTATGACCTACTACCGACTGTTCTCTGAAGCGGATGCAGAAACACCGGTCAGTGAAGGTTACTCCAAAGTGGTATGGATGGATCATCAGACAGGGCGCTCTGTGCCTCTGCCCGACAGTATCCGGGCTTATCTCGAAAGCTGACTTTTAATTATAGCCACAGGCCTGATACTCACTACCCATCTCTCTCATACTTTAGGCGGGAAGGGGGCGACAGGAGAGGTCATTTCGGCTAATGTCGCAATGCACAAACCTATGTGCACAAAGTTTAGTCAAAATACGGTTCGCGGCTGCCTCGCTCCGGAACCGATCTACTACATAACTGGGGCAATACATTATGAGTCAAAGGGTACAGTCCGGCGGTCTGCAGGTCGCTGAGGATCTATACAATTTCATTAACAACGAAGCACTGCCGGATACCGGTGTTGAAGCCGGTCAGTTCTGGTCCGCTTTCGATGCAATTATTCACGACCTTGCACCAAAAAATCGTGAATTGCTGGCAAAACGCGATGCGATTCAGGCACAAATAGACAGCTGGCACAAAGCACGTCAGGGTCAGGCTTTTGATCTGGAAGCTTACAAAGCATTCCTGACCGAAATTGACTACCTGCTGCCCGAAGGCGACGACTTCAGCGCAGAAACCAGCAATGTTGATCCGGAAATGGCCACCATGGCCGGCCCTCAGCTGGTCGTACCTGTTATGAACGCACGTTTTGCACTTAATGCTGCGAACGCACGCTGGGGCAGTCTTTATGACTCCCTGTACGGTACCGATGCAATCTCCGATGAAGGTGGTGCTGAAAAAACTGCCGCTTATAATCCGGCCCGTGGCGCGAAGGTTATTGAATTCGCCCGCAACTTCCTTAATGAAGCGGCCCCGCTGGCCAAGGGTTGCCACAAGGATTCCGCAGGTTACAGCATTAAAGATGGCGCTCTGCTTGTTGCGATGCGCGATGGCAGCGAAACTACGCTGGCTGACGCAGAGAAACTGATCGGTTATACCGGTACTGAAGCAGCCCCTGGCTCTATCCTGTTTATCAATAATGGCCTGCACTTCGAACTACAGATCGATCGCAGCAGCCAGATTGGCCAGGAAGATGCGGCCGGTATTAAAGATATCCAGATGGAATCGGCTCTGACCACCATCATGGACTGCGAAGATTCCGTTGCAGCCGTGGATGCGGCTGACAAGATCCTGGCTTACCGTAACTGGCTGGGCCTGATGAAAGGCACACTGACTGAAGAAGTCAGCAAAGGTGGCAAAACCTTTACCCGCACCATCAATGCTGACCGAAACTTCACTGCACTGGACGGCGCTGAACTAAGCCTGAAAGGCCGCAGCCTGATGTTTGTGCGTAACGTCGGTCATCTGATGACTAACGGCGCAATCATCGACAAAGACGGCAATGAAGTGCCTGAAGGCATCATGGATGCCATGGTAACTTCGCTGATCTCTGTACATGACCTGAAAGGCAACGGCCCGTACAGCAATACCACAACCGGTTCTATGTACATCGTTAAGCCTAAGATGCACGGCCCTGAAGAAGTGGCTTTTGCAAATGTACTCTTTGGTCGCGTGGAAACGGCACTGGGCCTGGCACCACTTACCCTGAAAATGGGTATTATGGATGAAGAGCGTCGCACCACGGTTAACCTGAAAGAATGTATCCGTGCCGCTAAAGAGCGTGTGGTCTTTATTAACACAGGTTTCCTCGACCGTACCGGTGACGAAATCCATACGTCTATGGAAGCAGGCCCAATGATCCGCAAAGGGGATATGAAAGCCTCTGCCTGGATTGGTGCTTACGAGAACTGGAACGTGGATAACGGCCTGGCCTGCGGCTTGAGCGGTCGTGCTCAGATCGGTAAAGGCATGTGGCCGATTCCGGATCAGATGGCAAATATGCTGGATGTGAAGATCGGGCACCCGCTGTCCGGTGCAAACACCGCATGGGTTCCTTCTCCAACGGCTGCCACATTACACGCCCTGCACTATCACAAGGTTGACGTTTTTGCCCGCCAGGACGAAATCAAATCCCGTGACCGTGCCAGCCTGGACGCTATCCTGACCATTCCGGTTGAAGCTAACCCGAACTGGTCTGCTGACGAAATCCAGAACGAACTGGACAACAATGCCCAGGGTATTCTGGGTTATGTTGTACGCTGGGTGGATGCCGGTGTAGGTTGCTCTAAAGTGCCTGATATCAATGATGTGGGCCTGATGGAAGACCGCGCAACACTGCGTATCTCCAGCCAGCATATCGCCAACTGGTTACACCACGGTATCTGTTCTGAAGACCAGGTAATGGAAACGCTGAAACGTATGGCAGCTGTGGTTGATCGCCAGAACGAAGCAGACCCAACCTACCGTCCGATGGCAACTGACTTTGAAGGCAGCGTTGCCTTCCAGGCCGCTTGTGAGCTGGTTATCGAAGGCTGTAAACAGCCTAACGGTTATACCGAACCGGTATTGCACCGTCGCCGGTTGGAAGCCAAAGCTAAGTTTGGCGGTTAATTCCCGCTGATAAACAAAAACCGCGCTCAGCGCGGTTTTTTTTATTTTACGTATCAATAAAAAAGGCGACCCGGTGGGTCGCCTTTTTACAATATCGGCCGTCAATCAGCTCAGTTTGCCTGACTCGTACTGTGCCGCCATATCTTCCAGAGAGATCGCGGTGATCTTAGACGCATGACCTGCAGCACCAAACGCTTCGTAACGGGCAACACAAATATCACTCATCGCATCGATGGTTTTCTTCAGGTATTTACGCGGATCAAACTCAGCCGGGTTTTCCGCCATAAAGCGACGGATAGCACCGGTAGAGGCCAGACGCAGGTCAGTATCGATGTTGACCTTACGCACACCGTGTTTAATGCCTTCAGCAATCTGCTCAACCGGTACACCGTAGGTTTCCGGAATAGCGCCGCCAAATTCATTGATGATCGCCAGCCATTCCTGAGGCACCGAAGAGGAGCCGTGCATTACCAGATGGGTATTAGGAATGCTTTCATGGATCGCTTTAATACGATCAATGGCCAGAATATCGCCGGTTGGCGGGCGGGTAAATTTATAAGCACCATGAGAGGTACCACAAGCGATTGCCAGGGCATCAACACCGGTTTTAGCCACAAAATCTTTAGCTTCATCAGGGTCAGTCAGCATCTGGTCGTGAGACAGAATACCTTCAGCACCGACACCATCTTCTTCACCGGCCTGACCGGTTTCCAGGGAACCCAGGCAACCCAGTTCACCTTCAACAGACACGCCGCAGGCATGTGCCATTTCAACCGTACGACGGGTTACGTCTACGTTGTATTCATAGCTGGACGGGGTTTTGCCGTCTTCCATCAAAGAGCCGTCCATCATCACCGATGAGAAGCCCATGGCAATAGAGCGCTGGTTAATGGCAGGTGAAGTCCCGTGATCCTGGTGCATGCACACAGGAATATGCGGAAACTCAGCAATCGCCGCTAAGATCATATGACGCAGGAAGTTGGAACCCGCATATTTACGTGCACCTGCAGAAGCCTGAACAATCACCGGAGAGTTGGTTCTGTCAGCCGCTTCCATAATGGCACGCATCTGCTCCAGGTTGTTAACGTTGTACGCCGGGATACCGTAGCCGTATTCGGCAGCGTGATCCAGCAACTGACGCATAGAGATCAAAGCCATGTTTAAGAACCTCTGAAAAATTTGCTAATTATTTATGTACCACCCTGCGCCAACAGGGGCATCACCTTTGTGACACCCCGGCACCAGGGAGATATTACTGAGCTGCGCGTTCTTCTAATACAGCAACCGCAGGCAATACTTTTCCTTCCACAAACTCAAGGAACGCACCGCCACCGGTAGAAATATAAGAGACTTTATCTGCAATATCGTACTTATCCACGGCTGCCAGCGTATCACCACCACCGGCGATGGAGAAACCGTTGTTCTCTGCAATCGCCATTGAAATAGCCTTAGTGCCTTCGCCGAACTGGTCAAACTCAAACACACCCACAGGGCCATTCCAGATAATAGTACCGGCATCTTTTAACATGGCCGCCAGCGCTTTAGCAGACTCGGGGCCAATATCCAGAATCATTTCATCCTCGGCCACATCATCTGCAGATTTAATCACCGCTTCTGCGGATTCGGAGAATTCTTTAGCCACAACCACGTCAACCGGAATAGGCACATTAACCTTTTCCATCAGTGCTTTTGCCTGTGGCACCAAATCCTGCTCGTAGAGAGACTTACCCACCGGCTTACCGGCTGCGGCCAGGAAAGTATTGGCAATACCACCACCAACAATCAACTGATCCACTTTATCCGACAGGGATTCAAGCACCGTTAGTTTAGTAGAAACTTTAGAACCGCCTACAATCGCGGTCATAGGCTTGACCGGCGCATCCAGTGCTTTTGCCAGGGCATCCAGCTCACCCGCCAGTAGCGGGCCTGCACAGGCAACCGGTGCAAACTGAGCAACACCGTGGGTAGAACCCTGGGCACGGTGTGCTGTACCAAAAGCATCCATTACAAACACATCACAAAGTGCTGCCATTTGTTTGGAAAGTGCTTCATTATTTTTCTTTTCGCCCGCATTAAAGCGCACGTTTTCAAGTAATACCAATTCACCTTCAGCGACGTCAAAGTCACCCGCCAGCCAGTCTTTAATCAGCGGCACAGGGCGTTGCAGCAAGCCGGAGATATGATCAGCCACAGGGGCCAGTGAAAATTTCTCTTCGTACTCACCTTCTGTCGGGCGCCCCAGGTGGGACATTACCATGACTTTGGCACCGGCTTTTAATGCCAGCTCAATGGTTGGCAGTGACGCCCGGATACGGGCATCGGAGGTTACCTGTCCATCCTTGACCGGGACGTTGAGGTCTTCACGGATCAGTACGCGTTTACCGCTCAGATCCAGATCTGTCATCTTCAGTACGCTCATTAACCTGTCCTAATTTATTCATATGTAAAAATTTTAAATCAGCGTGGCAACTGTAACCAGTGCCTGCTTACATCCAGCATCCGGTTTGCAAAACCCCACTCATTATCAAACCAGCACAGCAGCTTTATCAGAGAGCCACCCGATACCCGGGTTTGGGTACCATCAACCACACCGGAACGGGGGTCACGATTAAAGTCTACTGAAGCATGAGGCTCTTCGGTATAACCTAATAGTCCCTGCAAAGGCCCCTTGGCAGCCTGCTGAAAAATTGCGTTAACCTGTGCCTGTGTAGTGGTGGTTCTGACGTTAATCGACAAGTCCATCAATGACACATTTATGGTTGGCACACGTAAATGCAGACATTCAAAATGTTGAGCCAACTGAGGCAATAACCGATCTATACCCCGGCTCAACCCGGTATCCACCGGGATAATGGAGTGCAGTGCACTGCGTGTCAGCCGCAGATCGGTCTGATGATAGCTGTCGATCACCGGCTGATCGTTCATCGCCGAATGGATGGTGGTTGTCACACCGTGCTCGATACCCAGCGCCTGATCCAGCAAGCTCAGCACCGGCACTACACAATTGGTGGTACAGGATGCCGCTGACACCACCTGATGCTCCGCTTTTAACAAAGACTGATTCAGGCCATAAACAATCGTGGCGTCCACCTCATCGGTGGCGGGCTGAGAAAATAGTAATTTTCCGGCACCCGCCTGCAAATGTTGTTCAGCTATCTGTCGTTCTTTAAAGGCACCTGAGCATTCCAGCACCAGATCAATACCCAGCTCACCCCAGGGCAGTTGTGCGGGATCGGGCTGGTTTAACACCAGTATCCGGTCGCCATTCACCTTCAGGTGTGTGCCGTCATGATCTACTTCAACGGGAAAACGCCCATGCGTGGTATCATAACGAGTCAGATAAGTCACAGTATCAATGTCTGATAATTCATTCAGCGCCACGACTTCCAGCACATCCCGATAGCCACTTTCATAGATAGCTCTCAGCACACACTGGCCAATACGGCCATAACCATTGATAGCAACACGATAGGTCATTAATAAAGCTCAATCGATCAGGGACGGAATTTTCCCGTCCCTGTTTCAGGCGATCAGAGTACGGATTTCACCGTCTCCACAACGTTTTCAGTCGTAAAGCCGAAATGCTTAAACAGCTCGCCTGCCGGTGCTGACTCACCAAAAGTGGTCATGCCCACGATTTTGCCATTCAGGCCAACATACTTGTACCAAAAGTCAGCCTGCAGGGCTTCAACAGCAACACGTGCGGTTACAGCAGCGGGCAGCACGGACTCACGGTAAGTCGCATCCTGCTTATCAAACAGACCGGTTTCAGGCATAGACACTACCCTTACCTGCTTACCTTCAGCCGCCAGGGCTTCAGCCGCATCCATTGCCAGACCCACTTCAGAACCGGTAGCAATCAAAATCGCTTCAGGCTGACCAACCGTATCACGCAGGATATAAGCACCCCGGCTGATATTGGCCAGTTGTTCTGCCGTGCGAGGCTGATGCGGTAAATTCTGACGGGAGAAGACCATCGCTGTCGGGCCATCTTTACGCTCCAGTGCCGCTTTCCAGGCAACGGCAGATTCCACCGCATCACAAGGACGCCAGCAGCTCATGTTCGGCGTATGACGCAGGTTAGCCACTTGCTCAATCGGCTGATGAGTCGGGCCATCTTCACCCAGACCAATAGAATCATGGGTATACACATGAATCACACGCTGCTTCATCAGGGCTGCCATGCGCAGGGCGTTACGGGCATATTCCATAAAGACCAGGAAAGTCGCACCATAAGGCACAAAACCACCATGCAGGGTGATGCCGTTCATCATGGCTGACATACCAAATTCACGTACGCCGTAGAACAGGTAGTTGCCGGAAGCATCTTTATTTTCAACGCCTTTAGCACCGGACCAGAGTGTCAGGTTAGAACCTGCCAGGTCAGCAGAGCCACCCAGCAGTTCTGGCAACATTGGGCCGTAAGCATTCAGTGCATTCTGAGAAGCTTTACGTGAAGCAATAGACTCGCCTTTTTCAGCCACTTCAGCAATCCAGGCATCAGCCTGTTCAGAGAAGTCAGCCGGTAATTCACCACTGATACGGCGCAGGAACTCAGCCGCCAGTTCAGGATAAGCTTTGCTGTATGCGGCCAGGCATTCATTCCAGGCGTTTTCAGCATGCACACCGGCTTCTTTGGTATCCCAGTCGGCATAAATTTCGTCAGGCACTTCAAACGCAGGATAATTCCAGCCCAGACGCTCACGGGTCAGTTTGATCTCTTCTTCACCCAGCGGTGCACCGTGGCAATCTTCTTTGCCTTCCTTATTAGGTGAACCAAAACCAATGGTGGTTTTGCAGCAAATCAGGGTGGGCTGTTCGGTATTAGCCTGCGCCTGCTCAATCGCAGCGCGAATCTGTTCTGCATCATGACCATCAACTGCCGGGATTACCTGCCAGCCGTAAGACTCAAAACGCTTCACGTTATCATCGGTGTACCAGCCTTCCACTTCACCGTCGATGGAAATGCCGTTGTCATCCCAGAAACCAATCAGTTTGCCCAGGCCCAGCGTACCGGCCAGCGAGCAGGCTTCGTGGGAAATACCTTCCATCAGGCAGCCATCACCCATAAAGACATAGGTATTGTGATCAACCAGATCAAAACCTTCACGGTTAAACTGCGCAGCCATCACTTTTTCTGCAACCGCCATACCTACTGCATTGGTAATACCCTGACCCAGCGGCCCGGTTGTAGTTTCCACACCCGGGCAGTAACCGTATTCAGGGTGGCCTGCTGTTTTAGAATGCAGCTGACGAAAATTTTTCAGATCGTCAATGGATACATCATAACCTGTCAGGTGCAACAGAGAGTAAATCAGCATGGAGCCATGGCCGTTGGAAAGCACAAAACGGTCACGATCAAACCACATTGGGTTAGTCGGGTTATGATTCATAAAATCATTCCATAGCACCTCGGCGATATCCGCCATTCCCATTGGTGCACCCGGATGACCGGATTTGGCTTTCTGAACGGCGTCCATGCTCAGCGCGCGAATCGCGTTGGCAAGTTCTCTGCGAGAGGACATTCAATCTGCTCCTGGGGTTAAACCCAATAAATTACGTGAAGGATGAGACCCAAAATTTTAAGGCGTAATTTTCTCGCAGATAAGTAACAGCTTCAAACAAGAAATGCCTGATTTATCAAAAAATGAAGTAATTTCATGCTTAAAGATGAAATTTTCATGCAAATCACAAAGACACATCATGCATTTGATGCCATAGATGGATAAAATAGAGCCACATTGAGCATTCAACAGGGCTGGCTACCGTTTTCAAACGGATCACAAAAGCCCGGCATCTCCCCTAATTTGATAAGGATACTTAGCTGAAATGAGCGAATATGGCTTGTTCACTTCCGAGTCTGTGTCTGAAGGTCATCCGGACAAAATCGCGGACCAGATCTCTGATGCGGTTCTTGACGCAATTATTGCTGAAGACAAATACGCACGTGTTGCCTGCGAAACGATGGTTAAAACCGGTGTCGCGATTATCTCGGGAGAGATCAGCACCTCCGCATGGGTTGACCTGGAAGACCTGGTACGTAAGGTTATCTGCGACATCGGTTACACCTCTTCTGATGTGGGCTACGACGGTGCAACTTGTGGTGTGCTTAACATCATCGGCAAACAGTCCGTTGATATTGCACAGGGTGTTGACCGGGCAAAACCTGAAGAACAGGGTGCCGGTGATCAGGGTCTGATGTTTGGTTATGCCTCTAACGAGACCGATGTGCTGATGCCCGCCCCTGTTTGCTACGCGCACCGTCTGGTTGAGCGTCAGGCCGAAGCCCGTAAATCGGGCCTGCTGCCCTGGTTACGCCCGGACGCTAAATCCCAGCTGACGTTCCGCTACGAAAACGGCCAGCCTGTCGGTATCGAAGCGGTTGTACTTTCTACTCAGCACAACCCGGACGTGAAACTCAGCGACCTGCGCGAAGCGGTGATGGAGCTGATTATCAAGCACACCTTACCGGCGCACTGGATTACCAAAGATACGCAGTTCCATATCAACCCAACCGGCAACTTTGTTATCGGTGGCCCGGTGGGTGACTGTGGCCTGACCGGTCGTAAGATTATCGTAGATACTTATGGCGGCATGGCACGTCACGGGGGTGGCGCATTCTCCGGCAAAGACCCTTCCAAAGTAGACCGTTCTGCCGCTTATGCCGGTCGTTATGTTGCTAAAAACATTGTTGCTGCCGGTCTGGCTGATCGTTGTGAGATTCAGGTTTCCTACGCCATTGGTGTGGCAGAGCCCACCTCAGTTGCCATCAACACCTTCGGCACCGGCAAGCTCTCCGATGACAAAATCATCCGTCTGGTACGGGAGCATTTTGACCTGCGTCCGTACGCGATCACCCGGATGCTGGATTTACTGCACCCGATGTATCAGGCAACAGCCGCTTACGGACACTTTGGACGCGATCCTTATGAGATGACAGTGAACGGCGAAACCTTCACAGCCTTCACCTGGGAGCGTACTGACAAAGCTGACCTGCTGCGCGGTGCGGCGGGCTTATAACCAGGAATTTTTCTTAGAAAAAGCACCTTCGGGTGCTTTTTTTATGCACAAAAACCTTTAAGAATTGACACTCAACGTCGAAGCCTATAGAAAACAATAAACAACTTTTAAGAACTGGCTGGCTATGCGTCTGAGCAATATACAGATTCACCGCAAACTTATCCTGCTGGTGATCATCATGGTATGTGGCACTTTAGTGACTGCAGGCCTGGCGTATCGTTTTACCGTTGACGATATCCTCGACAGCCAAAAATCCCAGATAAAAAGTGTGGTACAGGCAGGCATCAGCCAAATTCGTGCCCTCGACTATTACCGTCAGCAACGTGCGCTTTCCCATGAACAGTACCAGCGCCAGCTGCGGGAAATGATTTACGCAACCCGTTTTTCCGGCAATGAATATCTGTACCTTTACGACCTTAACGGTACAACGATTGCCCACCCTATCCTGAGGCACCTTGAAGGCCGCAACCAGATAAAAATGCAGGATAATACCGGTAAATTCCTTATTCGGGATATGATCATCGGGGTACAGCAACATAATGAATTATTCTGGGAATTTAACTGGCCCAAACCGGAAGGCGGTCCGCCGATGCGTAAACTGGGTTATGCTCAGCGTGTGCCTGGCACCGACCTGATTCTGGGCTCCGGTATTTACCTGGCAGACCTGACGCCTGTCTATCAGTCCCGCGCTTATACTTATATAGGTGTGACTTTTGCTGTTTTACTTATCGCTTTATTAGCCAGCTTCCGGGTAGCCCGCAATATCACCGCACCCATCGGCCGCCTGTCCCGCCAGATGAATGCCCTGGCAAAAGGTGATATTCACCAGGCCGTGACCGACACCTCCCGGCACGATGAAATAGGGGAAATGGCCTGCGCGGTACAATGTTTTCAGGATCATATTATTGAAAACCAGCGCCTGAATAAAGTTCAGGACCAGGTTACGTTCCTTGAAACCTTTGACCCCGTCACCCACCTGTTTAACCGGCACGCGCTGGGTGAAGCTATTAATAAAGAAATCACAAGACATAATACCGAAGGTGATCAGCTTGCCGTTGTTGTACTGCGGCTTGACCTGCTACATGAAATTTCGATAGAAATGGGCGGAGAACGCCGCGATCAGGTACTGACTAAACTGTCCGGGCATATCCATAAGCGCCTGCACGCAGATGATATTCTGGCCCGCTTATCGGAAGATACGTTCGGGCTGCTGCTACCGAACGTACTCAACCGCAGCGAACTGGAAAAGACCTGTCGCAACCTGCTGGATGTACTCGCGACCCCCATGCAGATCGATCAACATTATATTCAGCTATCCGCACGCGCGGGCATCAGCCTGTTTCCAGCCGACGGAGGTTATGACTTCCAGTTAATCGGTCGCGCCGAAACCACCGCCACCCAGGCTAAAAAACTGGAGCGCGATCTGCTGTTTTACGATGCCCTGTCTCAGCATGAGGCTGACCACAGCATTGAACTCTGGCAGGAAATGCAGAAGGCACTGGAGGAAGACCAGTTCTACCTGGTATTCCAGCCACTGTTTCATCTGGCCAATAATGAGCTGATTTCCGCTGAAGTACTCTTACGCTGGGAGCATCCGGAAAAAGGTTTTATCTCCCCCGCGCAATTTATCCCGCTGGCAGAACAAAGCGGACTGATTGCCCGCCTTGATGCCTGGGTTCTGGAAGCCGCCGCCAAACAAATACGCTGCTGGCTGGAGCGTCAGCTGACACCGCCACGCATTGCCGTTAACCTTTCAGGTATCAGTTTTCTGCGCGCCGACTTTATTGACACCCTGCAAAGCATTTTTGAACGCCACCAGGTACCCCTTAACCACCTTGAACTGGAATTAACTGAAGGGGTGTTAATTGATGATCTGGAACGTATCACCCACCAGCTGAGCAGCATTCGGGCAACGGGTGTCAGCATTTCTATTGATGACTTCGGAACCGGCTATTCCTCCCTGAGTCGTATCAAAAATCTGGCAATCGACAATATTAAAATAGACCGGGCCTTTATCGATGATCTTGATAGCAGCACCCAGAATCGCAAAATTGTTGAGGCCATAATCCTGATGGCCCAGGGCCTGAACCTGCATGTCATTGCAGAAGGTGTCGAAACCCAGGAGCAACTCTCTATTCTGCGCCAGACAGGCTGTGACACCGTACAGGGTTTTTTCCTGAGTCGTCCACTGAAGGTGGATTCTTTTGAAGACCTGCTTGAGCAGGATCTGGTTATCGAAGCCGACTGACCCACAGGCCACCTAAACCTGTTTTTAATCCCACAAACAGTCAGAGAATACCTATGCGCATGCCCCGCTTTTATGAACAACAGCCGCTGACCGAAGGGGCCCTTATAGACCTGAGCGACCCGGTGGTACAGCATGTCTGTAAAGCATTAAGAATGCGGACAGGTGATGCGCTGATCCTGTTTAATGGCGATGGCCATGAATACCAGGCCAGGCTCGAAACCGTTGAAAAGCGCCGCGCCCGGGCACTTATCCAACAGCGCCATAGCCCGCTTACCGAGTCTTCACTGGATATCCGCATCGGACAGAGCCTTTCCCGTGGCGAGCGTATGGACTATGCCATACAGAAAGCCACGGAAATGGGCATGCAACAGATGACCCCGCTGTTTTCAGCGCGCTGTGAAGTACGGCTGAGCACTGAACGCCAGGACAAACGCATCCGGCACTGGCAACAAGTCGCGCTCAGCGCCTGTGAACAAAGCGGACGTTGTGCCGTACCTGAAATTCAGGCACCCCTGCCCCTCAAACAATGGATTGAACAGGAAGATGCCGAACTGAAACTGGTGCTGCATCACCATAGCGCCCAGCCTTTAGGTGAATTTCAGAAACCCGCCTCAGTCGCTTTACTGATAGGCCCTGAAGGCGGGTTGAGTGAAGAGGAAGTAACACTGGCACTGGATAACGGTTTCAAACCGGTTGCGTTAGGCCCCCGTGTAATGCGCACGGAAACGGCGCCTGTCGCAACGCTGGCGCTGCTGCAATATCTCTGGGGAGACTGGCGCTAACGGTTGAATTAAAGGCCCGCGCCCTTATCTAAAGAGAAGGCATATAGTTTCGCCTGCACAGTAAACCCGGACCTGAGCCATCATGATGAAGTCCGGCGCAATATCGACGCACATTCGCAAATGACAGAGGTTTACAGCGTTCATGACGGTTAAAATCGGCATTGTGATGGATCCCATCGAGGACATCAGCTTTAAAAAGGACAGCTCTCTGGCCATGCTCTGGGCCGCTCAGCAAAAAGGCTGGGAGATCTGGTATATGGAGCAGCGGCATTTATTTTCCCGTGATGGAAAAGCCCGCGCCCAAATGGCACCTTTAACCGTGGCAATGGATCCGGAGAACTGGTATTCCCGGGGTGACTATCAGTGCAGGGACTTATCCGACCTCGACGTTATCCTGATGCGTAAAGATCCGCCGTTTAACAACGAATTTATCTACAGCACCCATCTGCTAGAGCAGGCTGAAAACGAAGGTACTCTGGTGGTTAACCGCCCCCAAAGCCTGAGGGACTTTAACGAGAAGTTATTTGCCACCCATTTCCCGGAGTGCTGCCCACCGGTACTGGTTACCCGCAGTGAAGCGTTACTACGAGACTTCCATAAAGAGCACGGCAATGTGATTTTTAAGCCCCTGGATGGCATGGGTGGCTCCCAGATTTTCCATATCAAGGAAGACGGCACAAACCTGGGTGTCATTATTGAAACCCTGACCCTCAATGGCACACAAACCATTATGGCTCAGAAATATATCCCGGAAATTGTCGATGGTGATAAACGTATCCTGATGGTGGATGGCGAGCCTGTTCCTTACGCTCTCGCACGTATCCCGATGGCCGGCGAAACCCGTGGCAATCTCGCTGCCGGTGGACAAGGTGTAGGCCGCCTGCTGACCGAGCGTGATCGCTGGATCTGTGCTCAGGTCGCCCCCCGTCTGAAAGAACAGGGGCTGCTCTTTGTCGGGCTGGATGTGATTGGCGACTACCTGACAGAAATTAACGTTACCAGCCCAACCTGTATCCGCGAACTGGATCAGCAGTTTAATCTGGACATTGGCATGCGCCTGATGGATGCCATTGAGCACAAGCTGACAACGCGTTAATGGCAGCCGGGTGAGCAGAGTCGCTGGTTCTCAAAGTATGACCCGACTATTGCTCACCCTGTTTCTTGCATTAGCCCTGCACGCCTTGCTGATACTCGGCATTCCGCTGCAACCTTACAAACCGGTTATTCCTGAGCCTTCCCTGCAAATCAGCCTGTTAAACCACCCGCCAGCGGTTGAGTCGGTTGAGTCGGTTGAGTCGGTTGAGTCGGTTGAGTCGGTTGAGTCGGTTGATCAAGCTGAGAGCCCCCCGATATCTGCTACAACTGAAACGATTTCAGCCCCGGTAAAATCTATAGCTTCTGAGCCTGTAGTTTCTGCACCTGAATCCGGGACCACCCACAACACCCCACCTTTGCCAGACACACCTGCAAAACTGGCCAGTGCAGTAACTGAAAGAAAAAGAGCACCTGAAAGTCTGAAAAAAGCACCCGCTGCTGCCCCCCCACCTGAGAGCACACCGACCAAAGACATCGCCCCATTGCCCAGCACCTCACTGGTCGCCCGCAGCCTGAATATGGCCCGCCTGAGCCCGATAACAGCATTAACAAACACTGAAGACCACCTGCGTACCCGGCATTTGTCCCGCACCACAGCTAAAACAGCCGCTGAAAAAAACTATCTGGCCCACTGGCGTCAGAAAATTGAGCGTATTGGACGCCTGAATTATCCACAGGCTGCGCGTCTTAACCATCTGTCGGGCCAACTAAAATTGCAGGTTATACTTCGCCCGGACGGCTCTCTGGAGAACGCAGCTATTCTGGTTTCATCCAACTCAAACATCCTGGATCAGGCCGCGTTAAAAATAGTCACACTGGCAGCCCCTTTCCGGCCTTTTCCCATCGAAATGCAAAAAAACACCGACCGCCTTGAGATTATCCGGGTTTGGAAATTCGAAAATAACAAACTCCGCTAAGTTCACCGGTATCAGCTGAAATCAGCCCAATACAAATACACTGCACACCTTAGACAAAACCGCTTAGATTGTTTTGTTAAGCTGCCCGATTAATTCCGTTATAATGGCTCACGTTTTAAGCAGGTAACTTGCTGCCATTTCAGGTAGCACCCTGTATTTTCACCCCCCACAGGACAAACCCAACCGCTTATGAGTAACGATATTTTACAGGTGATGGCCTTTGACTTTGGCACCACCCGCATGGGCATCGCCTGGGGGCAGTCTGTTACCGGAACCGCCACAGCGCTGCCACCATTGGCGGCGCGAGACGGCATTCCTGACTGGCAAAAATTATCGGCCATTATTGATGAGTGGAAACCCCAGGCCATAGTGGTGGGTATTCCATTGAATATGGACGGCAGTATCAGCGATATGGCCCGCCGGGCACGCAAGTTTGCCAACCGCCTGAACGATAAATTTAAAGTACCCGTCTATTTAATGGATGAACGCCTCAGTACCACTGAGGCCAAGAAGATTCATTTTTCAGCCGGTGGCAGCAGCAATTTTCGTAAAGAATCCGTTGATGGCATTGCCGCGCAGTTGATTCTCGAAAGCTGGTTTAACTGCGACCTGCGCATTCCCAGCCACACCCGATTGGAGGACCTCTAATGGCATCGGATAGCCTGAATGTAGATACACTACTGGAAAAAATGGGACCCGAGATTAACGCCCTGATCTCCCGTCGTCAGATTGATAACCCCCTGATGGTCGGTATCCACACCGGTGGCGCATGGATAGCCGAACGCTTACATGCCCAACTGGAGCTGGAAGCACCGCCGGGGGTCATGGATATTTCGTTTTACCGTGATGATTTCACCCAAGTGGGTCTGCATCCCAAAGTGAAACCCTCTCAGCTACCCGCGACTATCGAAGGTCGTCATATTTTGCTGGTTGATGATGTCATTATGTCGGGCCGTACAATTCGCGCAGCAATGAATGAGCTCTTTGATTATGGCCGTCCCGCCTCAATCACCCTGATTACCCTGCTGGATTTACAGCGCAGGGAGCTGCCCATTCAGGCTGATATTACCGGCGGCACCCTGACCCTGGGCCCGGATCAGGTAATAAAACTGACGGGCCCTGAACCCCTGGCACTCGAAATCAGCCAGCGTCCCTGAGACCTACATTGAGTACCCGCTATGTTTGAGCAAACCGATCCCAACCAGATCCAACTCAATTGCGACGGACAACTGAAGCACTATCTGACCACAGAAGGTCTGTCCCGCGAGCTGCTAACTGAAATTCTGGATACTGCCGACTCGTTTGTTGATATGAACGAACAACAGGTCAAAAAAGTCCCGTTATTGCGGGGTAAAACGGTTGTTAACCTGTTTTTCGAAGCCAGTACACGCACCTCGTCCACCTTTGAGCTGGCCGCCAAACGCCTGTCTGCCGATGTGCTGAACCTTAATATCAGCACGTCTTCCACGTCTAAGGGTGAAACCTTAAAAGATACCCTGATGACACTGGAGGCCATGCAGTCCGATATGTTTGTGGTGCGTCACTCAGACAGCGGGGCCGCCCATTTTATTGCTGAGCATGTGACCCCTAAGGTAGCCGTGATTAACGCCGGTGATGGCCGTCATGCCCATCCAACTCAGGCGATGCTGGATATGCTGACCATTCGCCGACATAAAGGCGATTTCACACCACTGACCTTTGCCATTGTGGGTGACATTTTGCACAGCCGGGTTGCCCGCTCACAGATTCATGCCCTGCGTACGCTGGGCGCTGCTGAAATCCGGGTAATTGCGCCTAACACGTTATTACCCCGCCATATTGAAGCATTGGGTGTACGGGTCTTTACCAACATGGAACAAGGCTTAAAAGATGTGGATGTGGTGATGATGTTACGGCTGCAAAAAGAGCGTATGAACAGCGCCTTACTGCCAAGTGAATCTGAGTTTTACAAGCTCTATGGCCTGAGTCCTGAGAAACTGGCGCTGGCGCATCCCGAAGCTGTTGTTATGCATCCCGGCCCGATTAACCGGGGTGTAGAAATTGCCTCTTCAGTAGCCGACGGCCCGCGTTCACTAATCCTTGATCAGGTCACCAATGGTATTGCCGTACGCATGGCCGTAATGTCAATGGCCATGAGTGGCCAGGCCACTGAAAAACAATCATTGCTGAACACCGGAGTCTGACACTGATGAATATTAAAATTCAGGGTGGCCGTATTATTGATCCGGCCCAGGCATTTGACCAAGTTGATGATTTATATATCCGGGCAGGAAAAATTGCCGCTATCGGCAAGGCCCCTGAGGGTTTTGAGGCCGACCAGGTGATTGATGCCTCCGGCCTTGTCGTCAGCCCGGGTTTTATTGATCTCTGCGCCCATATCCGTGAACCGGGTTATACGATTAAAGGCAGTATCGCGACTGAAACCGCCGCTGCCGCTGCCGGTGGCATTACCACCCTGATCACACCACCAACCACCCGGCCTGTGATTGATACCCCGGCGGTTGCCGAGCTGATTATCGAACGTACTGAAGATCTGGGAAAAGCGCGTGTTTTACCTATGGGTGCGCTCACCCGCGGCCTGGAAGGTGAACAACTCGCACCCATGCACGCGCTGGCCAGTTCCGGCTGTATTGCCTTTACCAACAACCGCGAGCCTGTTGCCAATTCGCTGGTGCTGATGCGCTGCCTGGAATACGCCGCAACACACGACTTGCTGGTTCAGTTCCAGCCGCAGGATGCCGCACTGGCAGCCGGTGGCCATATGCACGAGGACACCACCTCAACCCGCCTGGGACTGAACGGCATTCCTGAAGCGGCAGAAACCATTGAAGTCTCCCGCTGCCTGCTGCTGGTTGAACGTACCGGCGTGCGTGCACACTTTGGTCAGCTATCCTGTGAACGCTCTGTGCGTATGGTAATGGAAGCCCGGGAACGGGGCCTGAATGTCAGCACCGATGTAGCTATCCATCACCTGCTGCTGACCGATGAAAACGTTAACGGTTTTAACAGTGATTTCCACCTGATCCCGCCTCTGCGCAGCCAGCTGGATCGCGCGGGTTTACGTCAGGCTCTGCTGGCAGGGGGCATTCAGGCACTGTGCTCCGACCACCAGCCCCATGAAGCCGCCGCTAAAGAAGCACCTTTTGCCGCGACAGAACCCGGCATGGCAGGCCTTGAAACACTGCTGCCATTGTCTCTGATGCTGGTCGATCAGGGTTTACTGGATTTATCCCAGGTACTGGATAAGTTAACCGCGCAACCCGCTCAGATTTTAGGTTTACAGGCAGGTACCCTGAAGCCGGGATCCGCTGCTGATATCTGCCTATTTGATCCGGATGAACGCTGGACTTTGACCCCTGAAGCGAGTTTTTCGAAGGGCAAGAACACACCCTTTATGGGCCATGAATTAAAAGGGCGAGTCAAACAGACCTTTGTGAATGGCGAGACTATGTTCAGCCGTTAAGAGCATGCTTAGCCGTTAAAATTAAAAAACCGCTTACCTGCCATACAAACAGGCAGATAAGCGGTTTTTTTGATTTTAATCTGACTAACACATCAGGGTTTAGCCGGATTCTCTATAAAGTCATCGATATAGTCGTCTTCACCCTGCAATGAAAAACCCGCATCCCCCGCATTTTCCAGATCAGGATTAGTGTCAGAATCCAGCTTGATCATCAAACGTAAATCATTGGCAGAATCTGCGTGAGCCAGCGCTACCTTATAGGTAATCTCACCTTCTTTATAAAGCTGAAACAAAGCCAGATCAAAGGTTTGCATGCCCAGGTTAGCCGACTTCTTCATTACATCTTTAATTTCATGCACATTACCCTTGCGGATCATATCCTGAATCAGGGGTGTATTAATCAGCACCTCAATCGCTGCCCGGCGCCCTTTACCATCTTTAGTGGGCAGTAATTGCTGGGCAACAATTGCTTTCAGGTTGAGTGACAGATCCATCCACAACTGATCGTGATGCTCGGGCGGAAAGAAACTGATAATACGATCCAGCGCCTGGTTTGCATTGTTAGCATGCATGGTTGCCATACAAAGATGGCCGGTTTCGGCAAAGGTCATACCGTATTGCATGGTCTCTTTGGTACGGATTTCACCCATCAAAATCACATCCGGCGCCTGGCGCAGAGTATTTTTTAAGGCGACTTCAAAAGACTCCGTATCAATGCCCACTTCACGTTGGGTCATAATGCATTGTTTATGCTCATGCACAAACTCAATCGGGTCTTCAATGGTAATGATATGACCCCGACTGTTTACATTCCGGTAGTCGATCATAGACGCCAGCGAGGTGGATTTACCCGTAGAGGTACCGCCCACAAACAGAATCAATCCCCGCTTGGTCATTGCCAGCGTTTTTAACACATCCGGCAAATTTAACTCTTCAAAACTCGGGATATAGTCATTAATACGGCGTAAGACCATGCCCGGCACATCCCGCTGATAAAAAGCAGACACACGAAAACGTCCCATGGTAGGGATCGCAATAGCAAAGTTACACTCCCGCGTGCCTTCAAACTCGGCCAGTTGTTTGTCGTTCATGGTGCTCAATACCAGCTCGCGAGCCTGCTCACCACTGATGGGTTGGCGTGTCAGGGGTTTGAGCGTACCGTCTGCCTTGATGGTGGGCCGCGCATTGGCCGTCACAAACAGGTCTGATGCATCCCTGTCCACCATGACTTTTAATAGCTGAGTAAAATCCACTGCAAGCTCCTTACGGCTTAATCCTTAAAAGTTATTAGGATTTTGTGCTTTTTCACGGGCGGCTTCACGACCAATCAGGCCTTTCTGCAACAATTCTGTTAATGACTGATCCAGGGTTTTCATGCCAAAGGCAGCCCCCGTCTGTATGGAAGAATACATTTGAGCGACTTTATCTTCACGGATCAGGTTTCGGATCGCCGGGGTTCCCACCATAATTTCATGGGCTGCAATACGACCTCCGCCACTTTTCTTCAGCAGCGTTTGTGCAATAACTCCCTGTAAAGATTCTGACAGCATGGAGCGCACCATCGCTTTTTCTGCCGCCGGAAAGACATCAATAATTCGGTCAATGGTTTTAGCCGCTGAGGTGGTATGCAAAGTCCCGAATACCAGATGGCCGGTTTCTGCGGCGGTCAGCGCCAGGCTGATGGTTTCCAGGTCGCGCATCTCACCCACCAGGATAATATCCGGGTCTTCACGCAGGGCCGAGCGTAAGGCATGACTGAAGCCGTGGGTATCCCGGTGTACTTCACGCTGGTTCACCAGGCATTTTTTGCTTTCGTGTACAAACTCGATCGGGTCTTCGATGGTTAATATATGTTCAGGCCGGGTATCGTTAATATAATCCACCATCGCCGCCAGGGTAGTACTTTTACCCGAGCCTGTCGGTCCTGTGACCAGTACCAGCCCCCTGGGTTTATCAGCAAGGTCACGGAATACAGACCCCATACCCAGGGTCTCCATGCTCAGAATTTTAGTCGGGATGGTACGAAAAACAGCTGCCGCCCCGCGGTTCTGATTAAAAGCATTCACACGGAATCGGGCCAGTTTTGGAATTTCAAACGAGAAATCCGCTTCCAGGCTTTCTTCAAACTCCTTACGCTGTTTATCGTTCATAATATCGTACACCAGCGAGTGCACTTCCTTGTGTTCCATCGCAGGCAATTTAATGCGGCGCACATCGCCGTCCACCCGAATCAGGGGTGGCATACCTGCCGTGATATGGAGGTCGGAAGCACCCTGCTGTACAGCAAATGACAAAAGTTCAGTAATATCCACAATCAATTATCCCAATACAGCTTCAACGTTACGCCTAGTTCTAGCAGAATACAGGCTTCAATCCAATTGGATCGGTTATTTCCCTATGTCTTTTATCAAAGATAACCTGAAGAAGGTAGAACAACAGATTATAGATGCAACTGCGCAGGCCTGCCGGGAGAAGACGAGCGTAACGCTATTAGCCGTTAGCAAAACCCGGACCGCCGATGAAATCCGCGAGGCTTACAAAGCAGGTCAGCAACACTTTGGCGAGAATTATCTGCAGGAAAGTCTGGATAAAATCGCAACCCTGCAAGATTTGCAGAACATCTGCTGGCATTTTATTGGCCCTATACAATCAAATAAAACCCGACCGGTTGCCGAACATTTTGATTGGGTGCATAGTGTCGACCGGCTTAAAGTAGCACGCCGTTTGTCTGAGCAGCGCCCTGTAGATGCAGAGCCCCTGAATATCTGCCTGCAGGTGAATATCAGTCAGGAGGCCAGCAAAGCGGGCTGCCTGCCTGATGAAGCCGAAGCGCTAGCCAATGAAGTCAGCCAATTACCCGGTATCCGGCTGCGCGGCTTGATGGCTATTCCTAAGGCAGAATCCGAGCCTCAGCAACAAAGGCAGGCCTTTGCCCGGATGCAGCAACTCTTTAACCACCTAAAAACAAATCATCCGGCACTGGATACCTTATCTATGGGTATGTCGGGTGATATGACCATGGCCATTGCCGAAGGTGCCACTATTGTTCGTATAGGCACAGCCATCTTTGGCCCCCGTGACTACAGCCACACTGATAACCGAGGATAGCGATTTGAGCACACAACCTACACTGGCATTTATCGGGGCTGGAAACATGGCCCGCGCAATCATTGGTGGCCTGATTGATAACGGCTATCCGGCTGAAAAAATCCGGGCATCCGAGCCAAACCTATCAAAATTATCTGACCTCAGCGCACAGGGCATTCAGGTCTTTTCCGACAATGCCGCTGCCGTCTCCCATGCCGACCTGGTGGTACTGTCGGTTAAACCACAGATACTTAAAGCGGTTGCTGAAGCAATAGCAGACGCTGTACAGGCGAAACAACCCCTGATTGTTTCAGTGGCAGCGGGCATTATGTCACCCGATATTGACCGCTGGTTAGGCGGTAATACAGCGATTGTACGCTGTATGCCCAATACGCCTTCACTGGTGCAAACCGGTGCCAGTGGTTTATTCGCCAATCCCGCGGTTACGGCCCAGCAAAAAGCGCAGGCAGAACAGGTGCTCGCGGCCGTTGGCATCGCACTTTGGGTTGATGAAGAAAGCCAGCTGGATGCCGTCACGGCCGTTTCCGGTTCAGGCCCTGCTTACTATTTTCTGTTTATGGAAGCCATGATCAAAGCCGGACAAAAACAGGGGCTGTCTGAGGCAGTAGCCACCCGGTTAACCTTACAGACCGCATTAGGAGCTGCAAAAATGGCCAGCACCAGTGAGTTTAATCCTGCAGAATTACGCCGCCGGGTCACTTCCCCTAATGGCACCACTGAACAGGCAATCAAACACTTTCTGGAAGGTGGTCTGCCGGAACTGGTGGACGAGGCCATGGAAGCCTGCAATCAGCGCTCCGCAGCCCTGGCTGAAGAGCTGGGCAAAGACTAACAGGGTCGTGATTTCACCGGGGCGGCATTTGATGGTTCAATATGCCGCCTTTAGGCTCTATACTGCCAGCTCTTAAGGTGGAAACCGGCGTGTTTCCAGAGGCTTAACCGTAGCGCACAACCAAAACAGGAAAGAACATGGGACAGGATCCGTTAACCTTCATTATTCGCACCGCAGGTGAATTTTACGCCTTTATTGTTGTGCTGCGTTTTATGTTGCAACTGACACGTGCCGACTATTACAACCCGATTGCGCAGGCCGTGGTGCGCCTCACCAGTAAGCCCCTGCTGCCATTACAAAAGATATTGCCAAAAGCAGGACGGGTTGACCTTTCCTCGCTGACCCTGGCTTTCCTGGTTAAAGCCATCACCCTGTCCCTGCTGTTTGTGGTGCATGAAGCTTCGCCGGATCTGATCAGCATTCTTATTGTTTCAGCCGCAAGTGTGCTCGATACCATACTGACTATCACCTTCTGGGCGGTGCTGGGTTCAGTGATTATCAGCTGGGTTGCACCGGGCAGCTATCACCCCGGGCCTCAGCTTATTCAGCAATTAACAGAACCTTTGTTTGCGCTGGCCCGCAAAGTGATTCCCCCGATTGGCGGGCTGGACCTGTCACCTATTCTGATTTTTATTGCCATTCAGATTATTCAGGGACAGCTTTCCCGATTTGTAATGTGACGCTCTGGTATCAGCGGCACGTCTGGTCGCCAGAAACGCATTAAAATTGAACAGCCTGGCAACTTACCACAATCGCCGGATATAGAGAGACATTGAAGTGAACGATAACAGGGTGCAGCTAACCCCATATAGTCTGCTGTTTTACGATATGTGAAGCTCAACGCACACACCGCCCCTCCAAGCCCGTTATCGTTGAGTATTGAGTTATGCCCGAAATTATTCCTGAAGATTCGGTTGGTATTATCCAACCCCGGACCCTCCATTTCGACAAACCGCTGGCGCTGGCCTGCGGACGTACCTTGTCCCCTTACCATCTGGTTATCGAAACTTATGGTGAGCTGAACGCCGAGGCCTCCAACGCCATTCTGATTTGCCACGCCTTATCCGGCAATCATCATGCGGCCGGTTACAACAGTATGGATGAAAGCAAACCCGGCTGGTGGGACTCGGCAATAGGCCCCGGCAAACCCATCGACACCAACCGTTTTTTTGTGGTGGGTCTGAACAATCTGGGTGGCTGTCACGGCTCCAGCGGGCCCAACCAAGTTAACCCGGACACCGGTAAACCTTACGGCCCCGATTTCCCGCTGATGACCGTGCCCGACTGGGTGAACAGCCAGGCGCGTCTGGCGGATCGCCTGGGTATTCAGCAGTGGGCCGCTGTAATCGGCGGCAGTCTGGGGGGTATGCAGGCGTTGCAGTGGGCCATCGACTACCCGGATCGCCTGCGTCATTGTATGGTCATTGCCGCAGCACCTAAATTATCAGCGCAGAATATCGCCTTTAACGAAGTCGCCCGACAAGCAATCAGTAAAGATCCGCAGTTTCATAAGGGCCATTATTACGAAGAAAATATCGTGCCTAAAACCGGCCTGATGCTGGCCCGTATGCTCGGCCATATCACTTATCTGTCCGATGACGGTATGCGCGATAAATTCGGCCGTGAACTAAGTGAGGGTAAAATCAATTTTGATTTTAATCCTCAGTTTGAAGTGGAGTCTTATCTGCGTTATCAGGGTGAACGTTTTTCAACCGCCTTTGATGCCAACACTTATCTGCTGATGACTAAGGCCCTGGATTATTATGACCCGGCAGCAGCTTATGATCACGACCTGGCAAAAGCGGTTGCCCAGGCACGCTGTAAATTTATGGTGGTGTCTTTTACCACCGACTGGCGCTTCTCGCCTGAACGGTCACGGGAAATTGCCGATGCGCTGGTCGAGGCTGAAAAGCAGGTCAGCTATGCAGAAGTAGACTCACCCCAGGGTCACGATGCCTTTCTGATACCCATTCCCCGTTATATGGAAATTTTTACGGCTTATATGAAGCGGGTCGCCGCTGATATACCCACCCTGAATCACAAGGGAGTTGCCTGATATGCGCGCCGATCTGGAAATTATCAAAAACTGGGTTAAACCCGATAGCCGGGTACTGGATGTAGGTTGTGGTGATGGCGAACTGCTGCACTATCTGCAAAATCGCAAACAGGTGAGTGGTTATGGCCTGGAAAACGATCACGATAATATTACCCGCTGTATCGAAAACGGGGTTAATGTCATCGAAAAAGATATTGATGAAGGGCTCACCGGCATCAAGAGTAACAGCTTTGATACGGTCATTATGACCCAGGCAATACAGGCGATGTATCATCCCGATCAGATTGTGGATGAGCTCTTACGTATTGGTAAAGAATGTATTGTGACGTTTCCGAATTTCGCCCACTGGCGAGCCCGGGGTTACCTGGCGTTTCGCGGCAAAATGCCCGTCTCCAAGTTCCTGCCTTATACCTGGTACAACACACCCAATATCCATTTCTGTACATTTAAAGATTTTGAAAGTCTCTGTGTCGAACGCAATATCCATATTATGGAACGGACCGTGGTGGATAATGAACACCGTGACCGCTGGTGGATTCGACTCTGGCCCAATATGCTGGGTGAAATCGCCATTTACCGGATTACACGTTAAGAGGTCAAAACTGTGATGAAAACCCTTTTTAATTTTTTTGCACGTTTATCCGTACTCGCCGCCCTGAGCGCAGGCTTAACTCTCTCCTCAGCCCAAGCGGAGCAGTTTGTCGCGTTTGATAACTACGAAATTCACTACAACGCGTTTAACAGTCGTTTTGTGACCCCCAAGGTGGCCCAGGCCAACGGATTACAGCGCAGTAAACGGCAGGCTATGGTGAATGTGTCCGTCTTAAAAGTTGAGCCTGATGGCCAGAAAAAAGCCGTAGCGGCTTTTGTATCCGGCACCGCTTCAAACCTGCTGCAACAGACCCAGACACTGGCCTTTAAAAAGATCGATGAAGGCAAAGCGATTTACTACATCGGCCAGTTTGGCTTCAGCGATGATATGATGGTGCGCATCGACCTTCAGGTGCAGCCCGACCCGAATAAAGCGGCTTATACACTGAAACTGGAACAGCGTTTTTACGCCGACTAGTAGCGGTTTTACGTATTAAGGTGCGACTTGTTTATTCAGGCCGCGCCTTTTTTAGTTTTTAAGAGGTTTCAGATGATCACTAAAATTGTGCTTGCCAGCGGTAATAAAGGCAAACTGCGGGAATTTAATCAGGTACTGGGTCAGCTTAATACCGAGGTATTGCCCCAGTCGGATTTTCAGGTAAGTGATGCGGATGAAACCGGTCTGAGCTTTGTTGAAAATGCCATTTTAAAAGCCCGTCACGCCGCCTCTGCCACCGGATTGCCTGCACTGGCGGATGACTCCGGGCTGGAAGTTGATGCGCTTCAGGGTGCACCCGGTATCTATTCCGCCCGCTTCTCAGGTGAAGGGGCAACCGATGCCCGTAATAACGCAGCATTACTAAAGCAACTGGATGGCCTGCCGCCTGCTCAGCGCACGGCTCGCTTTCGCTGTGTACTGGTGTTTATGCGCCATGCCAATGATCCTACCCCGCTAATCTGCCAGGGCACCTGGGAAGGGGAAATTCTGACCGCTATCCAGGGTGAGAACGGTTTTGGTTATGACCCGCTCTTCCTGATTCCTGAACTGGGCAAAACCTCGGCAGAACTGCCCCCTGAGCAAAAAAACACACTCAGCCACCGGGGTCAGGCTGTCGCTCAGCTGGTTGCGCACATTCAGCCCTATCTGAAAGGTTAAGCCAAACAATGAATGCCCTGGTGCTGCCGCCTTTGAGCCTCTATATCCATATACCCTGGTGTGTGCGTAAGTGCCCTTACTGTGACTTTAATTCACATGCGGTACGGGAAGAGATACCAGAAGATCTCTATATCAACACACTGCTGGCAGACCTTGATCAGGAGCTGACTTTACTGCCATCCCGGCCACTACAGAGCATCTTTATCGGGGGTGGCACACCCAGCCTGTTCTCAGCCAAAGCCATAGGCCGGTTACTTGAGCAGGTTGAAAAGCGTATTAACTTTGATCCCGCTATCGAAATCACCATGGAAGCCAACCCGGGTACCTTTGAGCAGGATAAATTCCGGGATTACCGGGCGGCAGGCATCAACCGGCTGTCACTGGGCATTCAGAGCTTTAATGATCAACAGCTTCAGGCGCTGGGCCGTATTCATAACGGTGCCGATGCAATCACCGCGGCGGGGCTGGCTCGCCAGTTATTCGACAATATCAACTTAGATTTAATGCACGGCTTACCGGGTCAAAGCACTCAGCAGGCACTGGACGATCTGCAGCAGGCCCAAGCGTTATCACCGGATCACTTATCCTGGTATCAGCTGACCATCGAGCCTAATACTGAATTTCACGCCCGTCCGCCTAATTTGCCTGTGGATGAAACTTTATGGGCCATTCAGGAAGCCGGTCAGCAATATCTGGCCGATAATCATTATCAACAGTACGAAATTTCAGCCTATGCACAGCCCCGCAGGCAAGCCCGCCATAATATCAACTACTGGCAGTTTGGCGACTACATCGGCATAGGCGCCGGTGCACATGGCAAATTAACCTGTTCTGATGGCAATATAGAGCGGCGCTGGAAACAAAAACAACCCAAAGCTTATATGCAGGCAGAAACTCGCTTGGGCGGCTGCGAACCCCTGGAAGCCCGTGGCCTGCCTTTTGAGTTTATGCTCAATGCTCTGCGCCTGACTGAGGGGGTGCATAGTTCATATTTTGAAGCCCGTACCGGTCTGGGGCTTGAGGCTATAGCGCCGGTATTGATCAAAGCCCGCAAGATGGGTCTGATGGTTGAAGACCAACAGCGCCTGGCACCTACTCAGCAGGGACGCTTATTTCTGAATAACCTGCTGGAATTGTTTTTGGAGGATTAGTAAGACACCGGATGTGTTTTGGGCGAGCTGTCAGCATATTTTTTATAAGTATCCATCCTTTCCATCAATGCAGTAAAGTTATCTTTAATCAACTGCAACATAAATAAACCTACAAATCAACTAGTTAAGACTTATACGACAGTCTCAACCCCGACCCCAGGGGAGAATCAAGAGGCTTGACATGTAAATATATACAGCTATATTGGTACTTATTATAGGTTTCGCAAAGGAAACTCTCAATGAGTACCGAAATCACCATCAAAGAAGCAGCTCAAGAACTCGATATCAGCGTGCAGCGTGTTAGAACATTGTGCCGCCAAGGCGACTTAAATGCGCGAAAGTTAAGCGGTTCATGGGTGATAGAGCAAGCAAGCCTTAACCGATATGGTCTTAAAACAGCACACACTATTGCCGAAGATCACCCCGCATATTTCGTAAATAATACTAAACCACTAGCTTTGAGTTTCTTCTCTGGCGCAATGGGGCTTGACCTTGGAATAGAAAAGGCCGGGTTCGATATACGTCTAGCATGTGAGATAGATAAGTTCTGCAGACAAACCATTGCACTGAATAAACCACAAACTGCGCTACTCACAGATATAAATAACTACAGCGCCGAAGATATTAGACGCGAAGCGGGACTCAGTAATAGCGATGAAATTGATTTAATTATGGGTGGCCCACCCTGCCAAGCATTTAGTACTGCGGGCAATAGGAAAGGCTTTAACGATGAACGTGGAAACGTATTTTTAAAATACTTGGAGTTATGTTTAGAGTTAAAACCCAAGTATTTTGTAATTGAAAATGTACGTGGGCTTTTATCTTGCCCCATGGAGCATCGGCCACATGAACAAAGAAGTCAGGAATATCCTGATCTCAGCGAAGATGAATTAAAAGGTGGCGCGCTAAACTTTATAATAAATCGCTTGGAAAACTCAGGTTACGGTTACTCTTTTAATTTATATAATTCTGCAAATTTCGGTACACCTCAAATTAGAGAGAGAGTAATTATTATTTGCTCTCGCGATGGAAAACCACCTCCATTTCTTATACCTACACATTCTGAGACAGGTGAATACGGCTTGCCAAAGTGGAATCCAGTAAAGCGATGTATTTCTAAACTAACCAGACATGACCATCTTACTTTTCCGGAAAAAAGACTAAAATATTACCGATTGCTAGGCCCCGGTGAAAACTGGAAAAACCTCCCAAAAGAATTACAAAAAGAAGCCATGGGAAAGTCATTTTTTTCTGGAGGTGGAAAAACAGGTTTTCTACGTCGCTTAGCATGGGATAAGCCTTCACCGACATTGGTGACCCATCCAGCTATGCCAGCTACAGACCTTGCTCACCCAGAAGAAGATAGACCTCTATCTGTACAAGAATACAAACGGATTCAAGAATTTCCTGACACGTGGGAGCTAGCTGGCCCAATTATTCAGCAGTATAAACAAATAGGTAATGCCGTACCTATCAGTCTGGGATGCGCTGTTGGCGTATTGATATTTAATTTATTAAACGATATTGAAATCATTCAACACGAAGGCTTCAAATATTCACGTTATAAATATACAACTGATTCAGAATGGAAAGAACAATTCCAAAAATTGGTTGATAGCCATAAGTGTAAAGCAGATCAGCAAGAACTCGGGTTTGGATAACCCGAGTTTTTATAACTCATTTCCATGGATTTTCTTTTTCGACAGCTAAACACGCAGGATTATTTGCGAGGGTAGTCTGAACAAAGCTTATGAAAGAGTCTTCCGACAGTACTGTAGTACCACAAATTTCATTTAAGGAGGCCCACATGTATTCAATTCTGTTGGCCTTAATTCGAAACCATTTCTCTATTTGAGTTCCATTTCTAACAGCACTGCTTGAGCTATTTTCAGAATTACTGCGATTTTTAATCTGGAGAAGCCGACCGTCTTCATGCACAAAATCAACAGACTTAACTGTTTCTCCCCAAGCACAATGCCATTTATGAGCTTCTAGATTATCGGCCAAATACTCTTCGAGGATTAGACCAAGAATGTTTTCTGCAGACATTCCCAGACGATGCGCGTAATTTATTCTATTGAGATCACCTCCTGTAAGCACTGATATCCTCGCGCCAATGATCGTTTCTATAATGGGGTCAGAAACGGTGCCTGGAGGATTGGAAGTTCTTTGGCTTGCCCTTCCATCTTTGCCTCTTTGATATTTCAGAAGCCATTTCCTAATTGCGCTATTTTGATCGTCATTATTACCGCCAATATTTCCTGGCACCCTGTTTAAGTCACTAACGATTGCGCTAAAAACAACCGATGCTCCGCCTTCCCACTGGATATTACACTCCTCAGCGATTTGTCTGGCAATAGTAATAGACTCTTCTCTACCTAGATTTTCTATAGCTTGTCTTAACTTCAATTTCGCCTCCAATACTCGATTAAGTGAACTGCGAAGCTATTCATAAATATAGGGATATATATTATCCACAAAGCAAAACGGAGTCATCTGAGTCTGGTATTCAGGGTGCGGTTTTTAACCAGAATAAAATCCGAAAACTAAGGGTTTTAGAACTTATACACAATCTCAATACTTAAGCTAAATAGTTAAACGGTTTTTTGCCAGCTCATTAATTTCAGCGACGGCCTGTGGAATATCACTTAAACAATGCACAGTCCGGGTTGCCTGGGCTGCATGTTTATCGCCGTTCAAATTAACCCATATTGTCCACAAGCCCAGATTCGCAGCGCCTTCTATATCATGAACGGGATTATCGCCGATGTGGATAACCTGTTCCGGCCTGAGTTTTACATGATGCAGCATCTGCTCAAACATCAGCGGGTGCGGTTTTTCCTGCCCCACCTGATCGGCACTGAACTGGAAATCAAAGTAATCACCCAAGCCTACCCGGTGAATATCGGCGTTACCGTTGCTCAAAGCTCCAATACGATAACCCTGTGCATGTAAGTTTTTAATCATTACCATGGCATGTTCAAAAAAACTGACCTGCTGGCGGGCCTCCAGAAACACCTTAAAGGCTTCCAGTGCCAGCACTTCGGCTTCGGCCTGTGTATAACCTGCCGCTAAGAGCCCCTGTTCAAGCACTTTTAAACGGATTTGTGTCACGCTGTGGGCAATTTCAGGGTATTGTGCCAGCACTTCTGTCCGTAACCGGGCCAGATCATGCACACTGTATAAGCGGGTAAAAGCCGATGCGTTCTGTGACAGCCATTCAAACAGGCTGTAGTTCGCCCGCTTCACCACCGGATGCACGGCCCAGAGGGTATCATCCAGGTCAAAGGTAATACATTTAATCATCTTTTTTATGCGCTCTGGGATGTGACTGTTCATAGACGTCCATCAGATGCTGGAAGTCCAGATGAGTATAAATTTGTGTGGTGGAAATATCCGCATGGCCCAGTAATTCCTGCACCGCCCGCAGATCCTGACTGGATTCCAGCAGATGACTGGCAAAACTATGACGCAGACGGTGTGGATAAACCCGCCCCTGCACACCCAGGCGTTTTCCCCAGTGTTCAAAACGCTGCTCGACCGTCCTGACACTGATACGTGTTGCCCGGTTACTGACAAAGAGTGCGGTTTCCAGTGCCCCTGCCAGCTGACCCCGCACCGCCAGCCAGCGCTCCAGTGCCTTTATTGCTTTACTGCCCACCGGTAACATGCGGCTTTTTTGTCCTTTACCGGTAACCACCAGGGAGGCATCCTGCCAGTCCAGATCATTCAGGTTTAAACTGACCAGCTCAGACAAACGTAAACCTGAGGAGTAAATCAGCTCCAGCATAGCGCTGTCTCGGGCTGACACGGCATCAGTGACCGGAATGTCCAGTAAGCGGGTCATCTGGTCTACATCCAGGGTTTGTGGCAATTTACGCGGCGATTTAGGGGCCTGAACCCCTAGCGCCGGGTTCTGCTCTACCAAAGACTCACGGGTAAGGTATTTATAAAAGCTGCGTACGGCGGATAACATACGCTGGATACTGCTGCCTGAGAGCCCGTTACGGTGCAGAAAAGCGGCAAACTGACGAACATCGTTGCTTTTTAATGACGACCAACGGTTTATCCGGCTGTCATCCATAAAAGCGACCAGCCGTTCCAGATCCCGCTGGTAGTTCTTCAGGGTATGAGGTGAATACTGACGCTCAGCCGCCAGATAAGCGAGGAACTGATCAAGCAGCCGCATTTGTAGCTCAGGCATAATCCTCCCCTCTGCTTAACCTGTCATAGAACGGATTCAGGCCGCCTGATGCAGAATACGTGAAAGTACCCGGCTCAGTACTTCACCCACATAACTCAGAAATACCGTGCCTTGAGCACTGTGAAAATAACCCGCTTCATAACTGCCTATCGCCAGCAACCCCAAAGTTTCACCCTGCACCAGAGGCACTACCGCCGCAGACTGAACACGTACCGCTTTATCCGCAAAGATAAAGGCATTCTGTTCCTCTGAAAGCTGGCCACAGCAAGGCAGATTAGTCTCCACCAGCGGTGTTACCGGGCCTAACTGACGCGGGTCCACAAGTTGCATCGTATTGATATCCATCGATGCCTGGCTGAAGAGCAGTAAAGCGGTACAGTCACCATGAAAATCACCACAAAGGCTTTCATCCACGGCAACCGCCAGGTCATCCAGTGTCAGGCATTCCAGCAGTGCCAGTACCATACGCCGGGTCTTATCAAATTGCAGATCGTTATAGCGGGCTGACTCCACAATATCGGCCAGGTGTTTATCCATCTTCCGGTTTCGTTCCCGCAGCAGGGAAGTCTGACGTTCAACCAGTGAAACCGCATGGCCACTTTCATGGGGCACATTCAGCGTGGTCAGTAGCTGCATATGATCAGTGAAAAATTCCGGATGTCTGGCCAGATAATCGGCAACCTGGGCTTCACTGACTTCGTTACTCATGGACAATACAGCCTCGTTACTCATAGAAAAATTTGTCCTTCATAAACGGTGGTTGCAGGCCCGGTCATAATGACTGAGCTGTTACCACCCTGCCAGCCAATATCCAGCTCGCCGCCCGGTAGTTGTACTTTTACCTGGCTATCGAGCAACCCTCTGCGAATACCCGCCACAACCGCCGCACAGGCACCCGTGCCACAGGCCCGGGTTTCACCCGCACCGCGTTCAAAAACCCGCAAACGAACTTCACTACGGGACACTACCTGCATAAAACCAATATTCGCTTTGGCAGGAAAAGCCGTATGACTTTCGAGTAAAGGCCCCAGAGTTTCCACCGGTGCCGTCTCCACATCATCTACCACCAGTACACCATGAGGATTACCCATAGAAACCGCCGAGATATCCAGATCCTGACCATCCACAGAGATCTTATAAGTCACCGCTTCCTGATCAGCCTGAAAGGGAATATCAGCCGGGGCCAGCACAGGGGCACCCATATCCACTTCAACCTGGCGGTCTTCACGAATCTTCAGTACCGCGCGGCCATTAGCGGTGCCCACAGCAATTTCATCTTTGCCCGTCAGGCGTTTATCACGCACAAATTTGGCAAAACAACGGGCACCGTTACCGCAGTTTTCCACTTCAGAACCGTCGGCATTATAAATACGGTAGCGAAAGTCAATATCCGGCTCACCCGGTGGCTCAACCACCAGCAGCTGATCAAAACCTACACCTAAGTGCCGGTCACCCAGCCTGCGTACCAGCCGGGGACTTAACTTCAGCCGTTGTGTGACCAGATCCAGCACCAGAAAATCGTTACCCAGGCCGTGCATTTTTGTAAAACGTATCAGCATTGCAGGCTCCGTTAACGATCCTTGGGGATCAGGCTTTCACCCCGCATCAGGTCGGCCAGGGTTTCACGCTGACGAATCAGGTGATACTGGTTATCATCCACCATCACTTCAGCCGCCCGGGTACGGGTATTGTAGTTGGAGGCCATTGTAAAACCGTAAGCACCCGCAGAGCAGACCGCGAGCAGATCACCGGCCTGCAGGTTCAGCGCCCGGTTTTTACCTAAGAAATCACCGGTTTCACATACCGGACCGACCAGATCCCACTGTTTAGTTTCGCCTTCTTCGCGTACTTCAACCGGGATAATTTCCTGGTAAGCACTATAAAGTGCCGGACGAATCAGATCATTCATCGCCGCGTCAATGATGGCAAAGTTTTTCTCACCGGAGGGTTTCAGGAATTCAACTTCGGTCACCAGAATACCGGCGTTTGCGGCAATAGAACGGCCCGGTTCAAAAATCAGCCCCAGTGGACGATCACCCAGACGTTCCAGCACAGCAGCAATATAATCACCGGCTTCCGGTGGCTGCTCATCGGTGTAACACACACCCAGGCCACCACCCAAATCCAGGTGACGGATAGTAATACCCGCTTCAGCCAGATGATCCACCAGTACCAGCAGGCGATCCAGCGCATCCAGAAAAGGCGCTATTTCGGTGAGCTGGCTGCCGATATGGCAATCCATACCCACCACATTCAGGTTTTCAAGCCCGGCTGCAACCCCATAAATACGCACCGCTTCATCAATATCCACACCAAATTTGTTTTCTTTAAGCCCGGTGGAAATATAAGGGTGAGTACCGGCATCAACATCCGGATTAACACGCAAAGAGACCGCGGCAACCTGCCCCATCTCAGCGGCTACCGCATTAATGCGCGCCAGTTCCGGCTCGGATTCCACGTTAAAGCAGTGAATACCCACTTCCAGTGCACGGCGGATCTCGTCCGCTTTTTTGCCTACCCCGGAAAATACAATCTTATCCGGGGTGCCGCCAGCTTTAAGCACACGCTCCAGCTCACCCACCGAGACAATATCAAAACCTGCACCCAAACGAGCCAGCACATTCAGTACCGCAATATTGGAATTTGCCTTGACCGCATAACACACCAGCGCATCACGCCCTTCCAGCGGCTGTGCATAACTCAGGTAAGCACGCTCCAGCGCATCACGGGAATAGATATACACAGGCGTACCTTCCGCTTCCGCAATACGGTTAACCGGTACATCTTCACAGCACAAGCGGCCGTCACGGTATTCAAAACTGTCCATTACTTAATCTCGTTATTTCTGCTGTGTCTGTTGTGAGCCATCTTCAGGTAAAAACAGCGGGCCTTTCTGACCACAACCCGCCAGCAGCATCATGCTTACGAAGAATGCAAATCCAATCTGTTTCACTATTTTGTCCACAGCCTGTTTATGTATCGGCCGATTATACCTGTCAGCCGGAATGATGAGTACAGTCAGGAAGTCGGATATACTGCCCCTCTGCCTATAAATATGAAGCCGGAGCCCTACCAGTGACCGAAAGTGAATTTAACGACAAGATTGATCAGACTCTGGAAACCATTGAAGAATTGCTGGATGAGGCAGAGACTGATCTGGATTATGTGACCTCCGGCGGTGTACTGACCGTGATCTGCGAAAATCAAAGCCAGATCATTTTCACCCGCCAGGCCCCGGTAAAACAGTTATGGGTCGCCGCCCGTAGTGGTGGTTTTCACTTTGATTTTGATGAAAATCTTAATACCTGGATACGCGACAGTGATAAAACCCCACTTTCGACGTTTTTAGTCCCTATTTTTCAGGAACAGGCCGGGGAAACCTTTAGATTTGAGGTTTAACGCAGAGCAGAGGTTCTACCTGCTGGTAGAGCCTCTCAAGCGCCCCCTGGTTAGCGACAACAAAAGCGGCTGCCGCTTTACCTTGTGCGATAGCCTGTTCGTTATTTTTCAGTAATACCAGGCAGCAAGTCTCAAGATTATCCAGATCCTTAACTTTTACCAGCCCACCCGCAGCCTCAAGCGCATCACAGATCACCGCAAAATTAAAAACATGCGGGCCCATCAGCACGGGTTTGGCTAAAAACGCCGGTTCCAGAGGGTTGTGTCCACCCCGCTCAACCAGGCTGCCCCCGACAAATACCAGGTCCGCACAGCCATACAGCATCATCAGATCCCCCATGGTATCCCCCAGATAGACCTGAGTTTGCGGATTAGCTTGTCCATCACTACGACTGCAGGTATTAAAACCCTGCTGCAACGCCAGTTTTTTTACTTCAGCAAAACGTTCCGGATGACGTGGCACCAGCACCAATAACAGATCAGGTTCAACAGCCTGTAAGCGTTTAAGCAATGACAACAACATTGCTTCTTCACCGGCGTGAGTACTACCTGCCACCAGCACCTTGCGATGCGCACCCCATTGGGTTCGCAGTTGTACTGAGTTCTCAGATAAATTCACCGGAGCCGACACATCAAACTTAATACTGCCCGTTACCTCCAGGCGCTCAGGCGGTAAACCCAGCGCCACAAACCGGCCACCATCCACCGGATTTTGCGCGGCCACTAAACTGAGGTTTTGTAACATAGGTCGGGTAAGGGCCGAAAAGCGTGCATAACCTCTGGCTGAACGCTCAGAAAGGCGGGCATTCGCCAGCAAAACAGGAATAGCGTTCTGCTGACAGCGCGCCACCATATTAGGCCAAAGCTCAGTCTCAACCACCACCAATGCACGGGGGCGAATTGAACGGATAAAACGTTTTAACGCACAAGGCACATCGTACGGACAGTAATAATGCTGAACCCGATCACCAAACAAGCTCCGAGCCCGTTCCGCACCGGTAGGTGTCATGGTGGTTATGATAATGGGCATACCGGTATGGCGTGCCAGCAGGAGCTCCACCAAAGGGGCTATCGCCAGGGTTTCACCGACAGAAACGGCATGAATCCAGAGCGGCTGGTCTGCGCGGGCGACCACATAACCAAAACGCTCCCTAAGCCTTTCAGCGTAAGCCGGGGCTTTTTTAGAACGGCGCCACAGACGGAATAAAACAAACGGTAGGGCGAGATACCAAAGCAGCGAATAAAGTTGGCGTGCCATCATTCCTCACCCGCACTAAACTGCATTTTATGCAGATTAGCGTAAGCACCCTGCTTATTCAGTAACTCTGTGTGTGTGCCCTGCTCAACAATCGAGCCTTTATCCATCACCACGATCAGATCAGCATTTTCAATGGTCGACAACCGGTGAGCGATCACAAGGGTTGTTCGTCCTGCCATCACCGTCTCAAGTGCTGCCTGAATATGACGTTCAGACTCTGTATCCAGCGCGGATGTCGCTTCATCGAGTATCAGAATAGGGGCATCTTTCAGGATCGCCCGGGCAATCGCAATACGCTGACGCTGACCGCCAGACAGCATGACTCCGTTTTCACCCACCAGCGTCTCAAGCCCGCCGGGAAGCCGGGAAGCAAACTCCGTGACATGAGCCGCTTCTGCCGCCGCCTCAATAGCCGAGCGCGGGGCATCCGCTAAAGTACCATAAGCAATATTCTGGGCAATCGTACCTTCAAAAAGCACAACCTGCTGATTAACCAGGGAGATATTCGAACGCAGATCCAGTAGCGGAATATCGCTAATTGCAATTTCGTCCAGCACAATCATCCCGGACTGAAGGTTATAAAAACGTGGGATTAAGTTCGCCAGCGTGGTTTTACCACTACCCGACTTTCCCACCAATGCAATTTTTTGACCGGCCTTCACGTTCAGGGAAATAGCTTTTAAAACAGGATGCTGGGCATCATAAGCAAAATGTACGTCCTTAAAGCACATATTACCGCTCAGGCGCTTCACTTTATGAGAACCCTCATCAAGCTCGGCTTCCATATTTTCAAGCTCAAAAAATGTAATAGCGGCTGCAATTCCTCTCTGGATGATGCTATTCACTTCCGTTATTTGGCGAAGGGGCTTCGCAATCATGCCGGCAGCGGTAATAAATGCAATAAACTCACCGGGACTCATATCAGCCAGCAATACCGGGTCTGTAGCAAAGTAAACCAATACAGAGAGTGCGGCAGCAACAATCAATTGCACGGTAGGTGTATTAATGGCCTGAGTGACTACCATTTTCATATACTGCCGACGGTTGTACTCACTGGCAGAGGAAAAACGGTCCAGTTCCTTCTCCTGGCCACCAAAGATCCTGACCACTTCGTAACCTTTAATCGCTTCAGAGGCGCTATGCGCAACATCGCCCACCGATTTCTGAATCCGTCGACTCAACACACGAAACCGCTTCGAAGCAAATACCACAACAACAACAATTAATGGCCCCAACGCAATAAAAACAAGGGTGAGTTTCCAGTTCAAATAAAGCAGATACGCAAACAAACCCATAACTGTCAGGCCTTCGCGGATAACCACACGAATGGCATCAGTCGCAGCCCCGGTCACCTGTTCCACATTAAAGGTGAGACGGGATAATATTTGTCCGGAAGATTCCTGATGATAAAACGAACCAGGCAACACCAATAACTTGCGGAACATCTCAACCCGAAGCTGATGCACTACCTGTCGACCTACATACGCAATACTGTACTGCCCAAGAAACGTACCTATTCCTCGCACGAGAAATATTCCTATTACCGCTAACGCTATCCACCCCCGCTCCAGGGCCTGAGTATCCGAGGCACTAATTCCATCAACCAGATATTCCAGCCATTTAGCAAACGCTGTTTGAGAAGCCGCATACAAAGCAAAACCAATAAAACTGACAACAAAAATCATCCAGTACGGCTTCACATACACCAAAAGCCGCTTATAGGTTTGCCAGCCACTCTCTTCCACAGGGGTCTCTCTATCGGGCATCAACCAGAATCCGTTAAAAAATGAAGGGTGATTATATTACAAAGCGTTAAGGTTTTGCGGTCAGCGTCCGACAAGGTAGAATTGAAGCGCTTCATGCAATCTACGCAGACTACCGGATTACAGACTTGCTGCCATACAAATTTTTTCTTAACCCACGCTACTGGCCCACATGGCTTGAACTTGCATTCTTGAGGCTTTCTATCTGCCTGCCCCTCAGGTATCAACGGCTTATCGGCCGAGCCACAGGCAGACTGTTATGTCTTCTGCTCAGCAAGCGCAGACACATAGTAAAAACAAACATTGCTCTATGCTTTCCAGAGCATTCTCCAGAATATCAGGCAAAGATGGTAGCCGAAGTCTTTGAAAATAATGCCATTGGTTTTTTTGAAACCGCCATGGCCTGGTGGTCTTCACCTCAAAAATTATCCAAGCAGGTTAAGATCACAGGGCTGGAGCATATTGAGCAGGCCCAGGCCCAGGGGAAAGGTGTGTTGCTGATCGGTGCCCACTACAGCACCCTCGACCTAGGGGGCTTTCTCTTTGGACAAACTCAAGCCCTAAGCACCGTGTACCGCCCCCATAACAATGAGTTACTGGATTATTTCTTACGTAAGGGGCGTGGACGTTTTACCGAAAACCTGATCGATAATCGGAATACGCGCGGTATTATAAGAAGCTTAAAAACCGGAAACGTTGTTTGGATCGCCCCAGATCAGGATATGGGCCCAAAACATTCTATTTATGTGCCCTTTTTTGGACAAGATGCAGCAACGGTCACAACCGTGACAAAACTGGCCAGGCTATCCAAAGCTAAGGTAATGACTCTGGCTCAGTACCGCCTTCCCAAGGATCAGGGATATGAACTGCGAGTATCTCCGCCCCTTGAGGCCTTTCCCTCTGACGATGAGTATATGGATACCTGCAGAGTTAACACCGCCATCGAGGAAGCTATACGCAAATATCCTACCCAGTACATGTGGGTACATAGGCGATTTAAAACACACCCTAAAGGAAAAGGACACCTGTACCGAACCTTAGACAAGCACTGACCGGTTATGAGAATAATAAAAAAGGAGCTCGCATTTATGCTGGCCACCGACAAGCATATTAATACCGTAATATCTCTATCTGTATTATATATATTGCTGTATACCCCTGTCTGGGGTTCAGCATACACCAGCATTGCGGCCATTATTGCCATTCTATCGACCATTTATAGCGGATATTTAAAGAATTTTTCGAGTGAGAATAAACAAAGTATAATATTAATATTGATTGCACTAACCATCCACACTGCTTTATCTTCGTTACCAGAAAAATCTGTAACCGGAACGGTTTCTGTATTAAAAGGACTTATACTTTATGTGCCTGCAATAATCGCAGGTAAGAACTTATCTCACCAGGATACAATCAAATATCTTAGCTATATTATCGCACTGAATTGTATCTTCTTTTTATATCTTCTAGGTTTCATCATCGACTGGGAATCATCCTATCACTCAATCATGATGTGGTCCGAAAAACATCTTGGCAATCTGCATAACTTAAATAACGTCATCTTTACCACAAACTTAGCTGCCATCGTCGTTTTTATCATGGCAAAAAATAGTCTCTGTAAAATACTTTCTCTTCTGGCGATGCCGATACTAATAACAATCAGCATCGTTGTAAAATCAGAAGGATCTACTATTGCTCTATATTGCACATTATTGGCTGGAGCCTATTTCTTTGTACAGGACAGATACAAAAAAGCAATTATACTACTCTCAGTAACACCTATAGTTCTGTTGAATATTTTATATTATAGCCCGGATATTCTTCATCAACTTACCGGCATAAGTTCAAACACACTTAACATCCGGTCAGATATATACTATCAGCTAATTAATGCTTGGCATCAGGAACCCTGGTTCGGCTGGGGCATTAATACTTATAAATATATTGAGGAAACAGCCACCAATGGCAGAAGTTTTCTTTATCCACACAACATCTATCTGGAAGCTTTATTTTCACTCGGCATTACAGGTGCCATTATATTGCTACTAACTAAAGCCTATGCTTTATATAAAATTGATTTTTCGAAGTTAAAAACATCCCCTATTGCCCTGATTGCTTTTATGATTTACATCTACATCAGCATCAAGGGCATGAGCGATATGAAATTTTTATCCCAGCAAACTATTGGCTGGTTTTGTGTTTGCTTTGGGCTATTACATGGCAGCATAGGACGAGAAAATGCTTCCCAGCCAACGAGTAAGAATCTAAATTAATTATTACAGGCCCGGAGCCAAAAACGCTATGGCATGTGACAAATTATCACGAAATTTTTCTTCATTATATTCATTAACTACCCGATCAAAAGCAGCATTGGCCATATAGCCAAGCTTATCTTGCGCCGACAATGCATATTCCAGTACATCTGCTAATTGTTCTGGACTCTGTTTATCAAAAAACAGCGCACTGACATTATCTTCAAACATATCAAGATGCCCTGTTGCATTCGAAATAACCATCGGCGTTGATGAAATTGCACCATCTAAAGGCGTTAAGCCAAACGCATCCGATAAAGCGGGCACACATAACAAATCTATCGAAGATAAAAAGCGCTCTGTATCATCGACCCACCCCGTAAGCTTAACATCCGCATTCAGACCCAACTGGTTGATACTCGCAACAAGTTCATCACGTTGTTCGCCATCACCACCAAGAATAGCCTTAAAGGAGATATTACGTTGTTTTAAAATACCCAGCGCATAAATATAATGATGAAAACCTTTTACCGGGTCGAGCCTGCCAAATGCTCCTATTATCGGCGGATCATTCCAGGGTTTTGGGTTAAAAGTGATATCCTTTTTAAAATGCGCCATATTGGGAATATTAAAGGCAGGCTTACCCAGTCCTCCCAGGCGATTAATTTCCGACTCTATATGCGTCGAGATATTAAAAAATGCATCAGCATAAGTCATTCGCTTAACATTGTTACTGTGGCTCACACCCACAACCTTAATGCTTCCCCGGGCCGCGCGTTTCATAACGGCAACAGAGCGACTGCAATGGGCAATAATCAAATCCGGCTTCCAGGATTTAACCAAACGACGAGCTTTGAAGGATGCTAAAAAATCGTAATGTCCACTATTGCGTAGTGTCTTTAGCTCTCCGTGCTTAGGCAATACTGTAGTAGATGAAACTTTACTTTGTTCTGCCACCAGCAAAACTTCATGCCCCAAGCTCGTCAGGACCTCAGTATAGTCGAGCACAACCTGCCAGCGCCCTCCGGTGGCATCCCCCAATACTGTATTAATGATTTTCATCGATTGGTATTATCCTTCACTGTACTTTTATTCGTCAAAAATTATCATCTGACTTTGATAGACCATGTAATCCAGATATCTCAATCAAGCGCCATAACTCATCGGCAGGATCGGCCCTTAGCCCGGAATCCTGCCCTTCAATCCTAACATCCAGCTTGTTTATCTGGCATCGCTGCAACCACCCTCGTTCCACCAAGCGACTAATAGCAGCCTCATAGCGTTGCTCCGGTTTGTGATCGAACGGAAAAATAGAGGTTGCAGGCTTTGAGCTATAAATCGCTTCAGTCAGCATCGATAGACTATCCTCAGTACAAAACACCCTGTCCGCAGCACCCAAATAGCTCATCATGACTTTACGGGGCTGCTGGCTATACCAGGTTGCATCCGCCAGTGTATCTTTGTGCAGGCCATCCGCCAGGATTTGCTCCACATGAGCGCCAGTTCTGCGAGAGGTTGTTACCAGCCATTGAATAGAGCATTGATCAGCCAGCAGATTCATTTTTTCTGCAAGGGAGGCCCAGTCATTCTCGCTATAAAGATACTCTCGAGTACTGCCTCCGATTAATAAAGCCCACAACGGTTTGTGGTGCTGTTGCTTCAAAGCAGCACCCGCATCCTTTAACCCCTCACGATTAAAAGGTACCGGTGCCAGTGGCATCAGTATATTGTTGTCACTGCCCGTGGGCTCAATGGTAAAAACTTTTGAAAACAGCCCAGCCTTCAATCCACGCAACGATCCAATAAAGTAGTTCTCACAGTGAAATCGAGTTGCCAACGCTATGTTCAAATAGGCAGTATTACCACCCGTTGAGACAATCAGATCAGGATGCCGAGTCGGTAATTCATATTGATACAGCTTACAAATTAATGACGAAAAAAACTGAGAGTTAGTATTAAGTAGCCCACGCAATAACTTACGTAACGGCTTAGCTCTCAAACGAACATCTATCCAGAAAAGTTCAATATCAAAACCTTTCTCTAATGTCTGAACCAAACCTTTAGTTTGATTAAAGTGACCGGGCCGACCATCACTCAAGCACCAAACACATAATTTTTTTTTCATTTAACTGACATCATTTCCCTATAAAACTGATCGGTCTGCGCCAACATTGCATCAGTTGTCAGTGATTGTTGTGCCAATGAAAAAACGAGCTGGCACTGGCGAACCATATTATCTATATCATCAAGCGATCGTTTTATAAGATTCTCCAACGCCGCTTCATCACCACAATCACACAAACAAACCTCAGGTAAAACTTCCCGGGAGCCCGCCACTCGCGTCGACAACACCGGTACTTGCGCCAGCAGGGCTTCTACAAGCACAAGGCTGAAGCCTTCTCTCTCTGATGAAATAACCAGCAGGTCAGCGGCAGGCAGTAATGACCGGACATCAGGCCTGGCACCGACTAACTTAACCCGGTCAGCTAAGTCCAACTCATCTATTATCCCCTGCAAGCGAGATTGCTCAGTCCCTTCTCCGATAAGTGCCAAATAACCAGGTTGTGATTGCCATGCACGAATTAACATATCATAGGCTTTTACGGGAACTAACCGTCCCACTGCGAAACATAAAGGCCTATCCTCTGGAAAGCCCCATTCTTTCAGCAAGCTTTCACGCGTATAAACAGGGCCATCATAAATATCAACACCATTATAGATCAGACGTTTTATGGGGTGTTTAATCGGCTCTAATACTCCAGCACTGACACCAATCACGCCATCCATACGCTCAAACATTCCTGTTTTTCTCTTCTGGCTATGCACCGTGGCAATACAGCAACCTGACACCCAGGATTTTACGGTCGCCAGTAGCGCTGCCGCTTTATTACCGTGCGCATGAATCAGATCCGGCTTAACCTGTCTTAATCTCAATATCAGTTTCAGGAGCAACCACGGATTACGACGGCTTAACCCCAGGGGCAACGCAATAAAATGAACGTTTTTATCCAAACGATTAGAATATTTAGGATGCGCAATCAAAGTAACGCTATACAAGGTGGAAAACCGATTACATAAGGTAATTACGTGATTTTCCAAGCCCCCTTCTTCATTGCCACCCAGTAAAAAACAAAGTTTCATCATCTATCCCCGCTGACCCGTACGCATACGAATCCGAAAGGCCAGATTGCCGTCTTTACCTGAAATTTTCACCCGTTTGAGCTCAAAACACGATGCCATAATATTTTCATCAATGCCTTCAACCGTGGTGACCGCCGTATCAAAACCTGCCTGCTGTACAATATCAGTATCTAATAGGTCATAAATTCCAAATGGATAGGCAAAACTCGATAACTGAGTGTCAAACTTTTGTTCGAGAGCCTGTTTGCTACCTGAAATTTCCTGAATTTTTTCAGCCTGATTTAAACGACTCAGATTAACATGTGTCCGGGTATGCCCACCCAGTTCCCAGCAGCCTGAATCAAGCATCTGCCTGACCTGTGCATCCGTCAGCTTTGTTTCATCCTTAAGCTCACCACTGTTGTGATGGGCTTTTTTGCTCACCGACCAATCCCTGTCGAACCGATCCTGCACCAGATATAAGGTGGCTTTTGCGTTGTATTTCAGTAAAACAGGATGAGCATGAATAAAGTTATCTTCAAAACCATCATCAAACGTCAGTACAACGGTTTTAGGGGGCAAGGCATCAGGATTAACCAGCTCTGACATCAGAGCAAAGTAGTAACCGTTTTCAGATAACCAGCCAATTTGACTGTCGAACGCGGCAGGCCGTACGCGTAATTTATTAAATTTCGCACCGTCTCGATGCTCAGTGACCATGTGATACATCAAAATTCGTGGGTGATCCGAAGAAACTGATTGACGCCACCAGCCATAGCGCAGACTAAACAGGATAAACAGTAATAAAAGCCCCGCGATCAACACAAACATCACTCACACAGCTCCCGATACACCGCCAGCGTTTGCTTCAGCATCTCTGTTTTCAGAAAGGCGGAGTTGGCGGCTAGCTTGTCGTCCGTGCTTAATACCTCTGTGACCGTCGCAGCCAGCGCCTGTTGATCACTCAACAGCACCCGCCCCTGTGGATAAACAGCCGCCAGTATTTCACCCACACCGCCATGGTCATAACCCACCACCGGCACCCCCATACTCAGGGCTTCGGCAACGGTGCGGCCAAAGGATTCCGGTTTGGTTGAAAGTGACAGTACCAAGTCCGATACGGCGTAAATATCCCGGATATCCGAGCGTGCGCCGGTAAAGGTTATATCGTTTTCTAAACCTTCATCCTTAACCCGCTGATAGAGTTCCTGAGCGTAAGACTGACGCTTGGGGTCTTCTCCTCCCACAATCAGCGCATGTACGGGCACGTCTTTCGCTTTAAGGGCTTTTACCAGGTCAATCAGATCATTATGACCTTTCAGACGTGTCAGGCGACCTGCCAGGGTGATAACTTTTTTACCCGCCAGTTGTGGAAAATCTTGCTGCCACTGGCTTAACCAGCTTGCATCGGGCTGGTAGCCATAGGCAAACTCATCCGGATCAATACCCCGGTATACCAGATGCACCCGAGACATATCCGTCGCCGGGTAGTTCGCCTGTATATAGGCTTTGACCGTTTCTGACACTGCAATCACCCGCTCGCCCCGGCACATAATTTCGCTGTATTTTGAGACGGAATAAAGCCCGTGTACGGTGGTGACCAGATGGGGTCGCTGGTTTTCTGGCAGGCCCTTCCAGGCAAACCAGGCTACCCAGGCGGGCAGGCGGGAACGCACATGCAAAATATCCGGTTGCTCTTCGCGCAGCCAGGCCCGTAGTGCCCAGATATGACGGAAGGTGAGCAGTGATTTTTTACCCAGATCCCAGCGCAGGTGGCGACTGCCTTCGGCCTCCAACTGTTCAACCATACGCCCGCCCGCCGAGATCACCAGCGACTCATGGCCTGCATCAACCAATGCTTTGGCAATTTCCAGGGCTCCACGCTCAACGCCACCCGCTTCCAGGTCCGGCAGTAACTGAACAACTTTCATCACAGCAATTTCTCTTTGATCAACTTAGCGCAACGTGTAGCTTCATCCAGTGGGGCCACCGGTAAAGGCAGTCCCGTTTGTGGCTGCCAGTCACTGAAAGGCATCACTTTTTTATCATCTATCAAGAACTGAAGCCCCCGGGTAATACGATTAGCTGATTTAACGGGCAGCTCCAGGATACCCACCGCACAACCGGCGGTCAGTGCTTCAAAGACCATCGAGACACTGTCACCGCTAACCCAGCACTGCGGCGCTTCGGATAATCGCTCAGCCAGCCAGCCAGGGCCTGTAGATTCAAAAGGCACTACTTCAACATTTTTAAGCCGGGCATCCGCCAGTGTCTGAAGAAAACTATCTGGCGTGCGCCGCGATGTTGTCAGCAACCAGGACCCTCCCGCGTTAACAACGTCGGTTAACTGAGAAATCAGCTGCTCATCATTCCAGCCAAAATGTTTGGAAGGACCTCCGATCAAAATAATAGCCCGCCCCTGCTGTGACTCGCCGGGCTGCATAGGGTTCAAAGCCCCTTCAGTGACAATGACATTCGGGTGGGGTACGGGTGCATCGTGGCGGGGAATCAGGCAAAGATCAAACCAGCTTAACGGCAGTGAAGGTTTCATCAGCACCACGGCGGGTGCGCCGGTCAGCCGTTTATAAAGTAACAGCGACCAATGGGTACGGTGCCCCGCCCCAATCAGCAGATCAGCTTTCTGCTCACAACCTGACAACCCGATTTTTAAACATTGCAGCCGCGTCAGGGCAGGTTTGATTGAAATTTTTACACCATCGTCCAGACGCTGAAGTGCCTCGGCCAGCCCTAAGCTCTGATTCAGATGCCCGGGTTTTCCATCACTTATAATACAAATCTGTGTTATCGACCGCCTGCTGATAGCAATATTCTCTAGAGTTTAAACAATGGATGCAGATACCAGGATATAAATACACCAGCCCATCATGGCAGCCGCTATGATACTAAAATCACCCTCAAACACCCAGTTATGTGAGGGCCTTAGCGGATTTTATAGCCTGAGGGTAAGCCCTTTTTAATCCCCCCCCTTACAATCCGGGCGCTTGCAGCTTAGAATCACACGGCTGTTCCTGTTCTTATTTATCAAGGACTTTTCTTCCTCAAAACCGGTTTTAGGACGCTCGTATGACTGCATTTGGTTCCGTTTTTATGCCTGAAATGGCAATTTCCTGGTTCGATGGCTCAAAATGGAGCGACACTGAGCTGGTCTCCAGCAACAGTATCCAGATGCACCCCGGCGCCCATGTGCTGCATTATTCAAGCACTTGTTTTGAGGGTCTGAAAGCGTTCCGTCATAAAGACGGTTCAATCAAAATTTTCCGAATGGATAAGAACATCGAGCGTTTTGCGCAGAGTTCCCGGCTACTGGGCTTGCCTGAGATTGACGAAGATGCAACTCGTCAGATGATTCAGACGGTTGTTAAGCAGTATGCCAATGAAGTGCCTGAACCACCGGGCTCCATGTATATTCGCCCGACCCATATTGGGACTGAGCCTGCGATTGGTAAGGCCGCTGTACCTTCCCTGACGTCCTGTCTTTATGTACTGCTGTCGCCGGTTGGTGATTATTTTGCCGGAGGTGATAAAGCCCTGCGCCTGCTGATTGATGATGAGGGCATGCGTTGCCCACCTCATATGGGCATGGTTAAAAGCGGTGGTAACTATGCCGGTGCCCTGCAGCCTATTATGAAAGCCCGTGCTGAAGCCCAGGCTGATCAGGTTTTATTCTGCCCGGGTGGTGACGTACAGGAAACCGGTGCAGCTAACTTCCTGCTGATTGATGGCAATGAAATCATTACCAAAGCACTGGATGAAAGCTTTCTGCACGGCATTACCCGCGACTCTATCCTGACAATCGCCCGTGATCTTGGCATGACAATCTCAGAACGTGAGCTGACGATTGACGAGCTTCTGGAACGCTCTGCCAAGCCCGGCTGTGAAGCCGCACTTTCCGGTACAGCGGCTGTGCTGGCCCCGGTGGGCACACTGATTTATCAGGGTAAGGAGTATGATATGGGTAACGGCGGTATTGGTAAAACCACCGTTAAACTGCGTACGCTGCTGAATAATATCCAGTGGGGTGAAGCTGAAGACCCTTATGGCTGGTTAACCGGCCTTTAAGACGGCAATTCAGTCCAATAAAAAAATGCCAGACATACAGTCTGGCATTTTAGTTTCAGGCCTCTGGTAAAGAGATTTAAGCCATCATCTGATCCCAGATACGTGCAACCGCAGTACGGCAATCCCGTAACTGATCGTCCGCAATTTCATTGGACTGCCCGCCCAGCGTCAGCCGATGACCCACAGAACGATAAGTTTTATACGCCTCCGTCAGCAGCGCCACCTCTTCAGGGCTCAGCAGGCCGGCCTGCTCCACCGCTTCAAAAATACGCACGTTATCGGTAAATTCAACCAGCGCGGGATATTGATGGGCATAAGCCAGCACCTGGTATTGCGCCATAAACTCAATATCCACAATGCCACCTTTATCCTGCTTAAGATGGAAAACGGGTTGCTCTGTTTTATCGGTGTTTTTACTGCCCAGATGCGCCTGCATTTTCTGACGCATCTCAATCACTTCCGTTTTCAGACCATCAGGGTCACGCACGGCCGCCAGAATATCAGCGCGCATTGTCTCAAATTGTGATTTAAGGCGGCTGTCTCCTGCGACCACGCGGGCACGCACCAGCGCCTGATGTTCCCAGGTCCAGGCTTTTTGCTCCTGATATTCCCTGAAGGCTTTAAGCGAACTGACCAGTAACCCAGAATTACCAGAAGGACGCAGGCGCATATCCACTTCATAGAGCTGACCTGAGGGTGTAAAGGTATTCAGCATGTGGATAATGCGCTGCCCCAGACGGGTAAAGAACACTGAATTGGCAATCTGTTTATTGCCGTCCGTAAACTGATTCGGATCGGTATTATGCACAAAGACCAGATCCAGGTCGGAGCCATAAGACAGCTCGATGCCGCCCACTTTGCCATAACCCACAATGATAAAGTCCCGTTCACAAGGCACACCCGGCGCACTGGTGGGCACACCATGCTTCTCCGCCAGATTACGCCAGGCAATATCCAGTACCACGTCCAGAATCGCTTCTGCGGTCCAGGTCAGGTAATCACTCACCTTCATCAGCGGCAACGCCCCGGTAATCTCAGAGGCCGCCACGCGCAGGGTGATCGCATTTTTGAAGTAGCGTAACGCCTCCATCAACTGCTCCACGTCTTCTTCCGGGATACGCAGCAGTTGCTGGCGTAACTCGTTGCGGATCTGATCTTTATCAGGCGGTGCATAAAGGGTGCGCTGATCAATTAGCTCGTCCAGCAGAATCGGTTGTTTTGCCAGCTGCTCCGAAAACCAGCCACTGGCGGAACAGAGCTTAACCAGTTGCTTAAGTGCCACCGGGTTTTCAGCCAACAGCACCAGATAAGCGGAGCGACGTAAGACAGATTGTACCAGCGCCAGTACACGCACCAGGGTTTCAGTGGTATTTTCCACAGCCGCCACTTCGGTCAGTAGTGCAGGCAATACGCTGTTTAAACGGTCTGCCCCGATCTGCTGTAACACCTGAACCGTGCGGGACAAGCGCAGATCCTTCAGATGCTGCCAGGCATTTGTCGCATCATCATAACCCTGGGCTTCCAGGAAGCTGATAGCCTGCTCATCGTCCAGGCTGCCAGACCAGAGATCCAGCCACTCAGCGCATAACTGGCCCGCATCGGTTGAATCCGGCTCCTCCGCCGGAGCAATCACATTGGCAAAATGAAAACGTACCGCCTCACGATGAGCCTCCAACTGCGCACTGAAGCTTTCCCAGTTCTCAAAACCCATATTAAACGCCAGACGCGCCTGCTCTTTTTCATCATGGGGTAACGCCTGAGTCTGGCGGTCAGCGACCGCCTGAATAGCGTGTTCGGCATTTCGCAAAAAGGCGTAAGCCCCCATCAGGTCATCCACCGCCTGCTGTGGCATAGACACAGAATCAGGCAGCAGCGGCAAGATATTACACAGTTCACGCTGTTGTAACCGACTGTCACGCCCGCCCCGGATTAACTGGAAAGCCTGAGCAATAAATTCGATTTCCCGAATACCCCCCGAGCCCAGTTTTACATTCTCTTCCCGGCCCTTACGGCGCACTTCCCGGCTGATCATCGCTTTCATTTCACGCAGGGATTCAAATGCACTGAAGTCGATGTATTTGCGATACACAAAGGGCCGCAGTCGCGCCATCAGCTCAGCACCGGCCACTTTGTCACCCGCTACAACACGCGCTTTGATCATGGCGTAACGTTCCCAGTCCCGTCCCTGTTCCTGATAGTACAGCTCCATGGCATCAAAGCTGGCGGCCAGTGGCGAAGCCGAGCCAAACGGCCGCAGACGCATATCCACCCGGAAGACAAAACCGTCCACCGTCATATTATCCAGTGCCTGAATCAGCTTTTTACCCAGCCGGATAAAAAAGTCCTGATTAGCCAGACATTTTTTCTCACCATCGGTCTCACCGTTTTCAGGAAAGGCAAAGATCAGGTCAATATCTGAACTCAGATTCAGCTCGTTCGCACCCAGCTTACCCATACCCAGCACCACCAGGCGCTGCTGTGCTTTTCCATCAGCCGCACAAGGCGTACCCCAGCGCTCACAAGCCACATCATAGAGCCAATTTAATGCCGCATCGATACAGGCATCCGCCATCAGGGAAAGGTCGCGGGTTGTTTCCCGCATATCAGCCCGGCGCATCAGGTCACGCCAGATAATGCGTACCTGTTCACGGGTGCGAAACAGGCGTAGTTCACGGTGCAGCGCTGCTTCCGTATCAACCACAGCCAGGCGTTCGGTCAGGGCCTGAGCGTAATAAGTATCAGGATAAGTACGGACAAGATCCTCAGATCCCAGTAAATCAGCCAGCAGCGTGGGGGAACGGCCCAGTTGCTCACTGACAAAGTCACTGCCCAACGCAACCCGAGATAGCTCTTCAAGCAGCTCAGTGGGTTTTATCTCCAGGCTGTCCAGTTTCTCTTCAAACTGTTGCCAGTTCTGCTCAAGCACCGGCTTTAATAACGTGGGGGTCTGGCTGATTAACGGTGTAGACATAGTCCGTCTGTTCTCCCAATAAATTCCTTAAGGGTTCTGCAAAGTCAACAGCGATTTAATCGCTGCGCCCTTTCAATTTTCTGCTAATAAAGCCTGTGCACGTTGCTGATGTTCATCAGTCCAGCGGTTGCGCCAGAGACGGGAGACCAGTTGCAGGGAAATACGCAGTGCAATCTGGCCAAATCCAACCGTCTGCAACAGCACCTCCATCCGGGCTTCGGCCCGCTTTTTCGCAGCTTGCTGCCATGCTAATCCCTGATCACCCATTAACAGGGCCGTCCGGTGCCAGGCATCCACATCACGTAACTGTCTGATCAGTTTAGTGAGCAGGGCATCCAGATCACCATCAGGATTGGCCGGAATAATATCTGCAAAACTTTCGTACAGGCCGCCTATATTGCGTAATGATTCCAGTGCCAGCGTGACGTACTGCCAGTCACGGGTAAAGCGCCAGGCTTCCAGGTATTGTGGCCAAAGCGCCAGTTCACGTTGTAACAGCTTGCAGAACGTCTCTTCCAGGTTGTCTTCAGCGCCAATATTAAGATCAGGCACCGTTACCCTGAACGCTTCTGGCTGGTGTAGCCGATAACCACGCTGCGCTTTACTAATATCAGAGCTTAATAAGGGAATTTGCTGGCCCAGTTGCAATGCGACCTGAAACAACATGGCGGGGTCACCTTCCACCAGCTCCAGCTCCAGCTCACAAATATCATCGTGGCGCCGTTCGCCATGAAGATCAATCCAGGCCTGCCCCTGATCCAGTGCGATTTCCACCTGCAACCGCTGACCTTGTGCATCCACACTTTCATATAACCAGATATGACGCACAAAATCTGTGGCAAAGACAGGTTCAATTTTTTCCCGCATTTCCGGTGTATTTAACACATCCGGCCAGGGAGCCTTTTGTAACAGTGCAAAATCCAGTTCAGGCTCATCAACAAACCATTCCCACTCATTCCGCTGGTGTAAACCCGCCTCAGATAACCCCTGGGTTTTCAGGGTCTGAATAAAACGTCCTTCTTTCTCCCGGATTCTGAGAGCAATCCGGTGTTTGGAAAGATCATGTCCCGGCGTATCAAAATAGATATTTTTCAGAGACTTAGCTCCCTGTTCCGAAACAAATCCCGACTGGAACAACGGCTGTTGCTTCAGGGACTCAATATGGTGTCGGCTGACACTCAACTTTAATTCAATCTCTTTGGCCATAACGAATCTATTCCTTTGTCTTATGTCTCAAGTCTACCCCAGGCACCAGGCAAATCTCGATTTATATCAACTCAATTATTTTTTATTTCATTTTGACTACAAACCGATGACAGACCCCCTTATACTTGCGAAAATTTTCTGTCTGACAGGTTAGGGTTCTATGGTAACTAACAATCCTTTTTTACAAATGTTTGCACGATCCCCGTTCCAGCCGATGCAGGAACATATCGCAAAAGCACAAACCTGTGCCGTCGAGCTAATTCCATTTTTTGATGCGGTCACCTCAGAGAATTGGGATGAAGCTGCCAAGGTCCAACACCGCATTGCGGTTTTGGAAGGCGAAGCGGATGTTATGAAAAAGGAAGTTCGTCAGCACCTGCCCAAGAGCATTTTCCTGCCCGTTCCTCGTGGGGACCTGCTGGAGCTACTGCGGATGCAGGACAAGATTGCCAACCGCGCTAAGGATATCGCTGGGTTGATGTTAGGCCGACAAATGACCGTGCCTGCTCAAATCCAGGATCAGATGAAGGACTTTGTGCGCACCGCGCTCAGAACATCTGAGAAGGCAATGAATGCACTCAACGAATTAGACGAGCTGGTTGCCAGTGGTTTTCGCGGTCATGAAGTGGATGTGGTCGAGAAATTAATTGGTGAGCTGGACGACCTGGAACACGAGACGGATGAGCAGGAACGAAACATCCGCGCAGCACTTTTCCAAATTGAAAAAGAGATGCATCCCATTGAAGTGATGTTCCTCTATCAGATTATCCGCTGGGTGGGTGATCTGGCCGACCGGGCACAACAAGTAGGCAGCCGTTTACAGCTGCTTGTTGCCCGTTAACTTATTTAATAGTTCAGGATTTACTCATGGATATCATCGCTCAGTATGGTGGCACTATTGTCATCCTTGCGTGTATTTTTGGTTTCTTTATGGCCTGGGGTGTTGGCGCAAACGATGTTGCCAATGCAATGGGAACCTCGGTTGGTTCTAAAGCTCTAACCCTGAAGCAGGCGATTATGATCGCCATTGTCTTCGAATTTGCCGGCGCTTACCTGGCAGGCGGGGCAGTAACCGCCACCATTCGCAAAGGTATTATTGATCCCGGCCTGCTGGCGGGAACACCCGAGCTTCTGGTCTTTGGTATGATGGCCGCCCTGCTGGCGGCGGGCACCTGGTTAATGATCGCCACGTTCTTCGGCTGGCCGGTATCAACCACCCACTCTATTGTGGGTGCTATTGTCGGTTTTGCTGCCGTAGGTATTTCTCCCGATGCAGTAAACTGGGCTAAGGTTGCCAAAATTGTTGCCAGCTGGGTGGTATCACCCGTCACCGCCGGTATTTTCGCGTTCTTCTTATTCAGAAGTGTGCAGAGGCTCATTCTGGATACCGATAACCCCTTCGACAACGCCAAAAAATACATCCCGTTTTATATCTTTGTCGTAGGTTTTATCATTTCGATGGTGACCTTCACTAAAGGCCTGAAACATATCGGCCTGGATATGAGCTGGGGTGAAAGTGCACTGATTTCCGTTGGCATTGGCCTGGGCATTATGGTGCTAGGCATAGGCATGATGAAAAAAATCCAGCCTAATGCAGCAGCAGACCGGGATTACCATTTCTCCAGTGTTGAAAAACTCTTTGGCATTTTGATGATGTTTACCGCCTGTGCAATGGCATTTGCCCACGGCTCTAACGATGTGGCAAACGCCGTAGGTCCACTGGCGGCGATTGTGGGTGTTGTTTCTGCTGGCGGAGAAGTACTACAGAAAACAGCCATGCCTGCCTGGATACTGTTGCTCGGTGGCGCAGGTATTGTGGCTGGCCTGGTAACTTACGGCCATAAAGTCATTGCAACGGTGGGTAATAACATTACCGAACTCACGCCAAGCCGTGGTTTTGCAGCCACACTGGCCGCTGCCGGTACAGTTGTTGTGGCATCCGGTACCGGACTGCCTATCTCAACCACTCATACACTGGTGGGTGCGGTATTAGGTGTAGGTCTTGCACGGGGTATGGCCGCGCTTAATCTGCGGGTTGTCGGCACTATTTTTGTATCCTGGGTGGTCACACTACCTGCCGGTGCCGGTCTGGCCATTATGTTCTTCTTTATGTTTAAAGGCATGTTCAGCTAAGCCCTCTTTGCCTGAACACCTCTGAAAAGGCCGCTGATTACTATAATTATTACGTAATCAGCGGCCTTTTTTTATCTCCCGTCTGCTTTTTATCTTCTTCACAATAGACCCCCGCCATTGTTGGCTGCACAATAGTGTACATCGCTGATGCTTTTTAGCCCTGCTGCCCACGATTAGCCCAGCCTTGTTTACTGATACAACAGGAAAAAGGGAGTCCCGATGTCCACCCAATGCCCCGATATAGTCACGATGCTGGCCGAACTGATCGCCAGCCCGTCTGTGAGCTGTACTAATCCCCGCCTTGACCAGAGTAATCTGGGGGTCATCGAAAAACTGGAAATCTGGCTTACGGGGCTCGGTTTTAAAACCGAGGTGATGCCCATTCCTGGCAGCCCCCATAAAGCCAATCTGATCGCAACGCTGGGCAGCGGCCCAGGCGGACTGGTGCTATCTGGCCATACAGATACCGTGCCTTACAATGAAGAACTCTGGCAAAGTAACCCCTTTCAACTGACCGAGCATAACAACCGTTTTTACGGGCTGGGCACGTGTGATATGAAAGGTTTTTTCCCGCTGGCCATCGAAGCGGCTAAAAAATTTCTGGACCAGCCCCTGCAACAACCGCTGATTATTCTGGCCACAGCCGATGAAGAAAGCTCGATGGACGGTGCACGGGCATTGGCAGAAGCCGGAAAACCCAAGGCTCGCTACGCTGTAATTGGTGAGCCCACCGGCCTTAAGCCCATCTATATGCATAAAGGCATGATGATGGAATCGATCCGCGTAACGGGGCAATCCGGCCATTCATCCGATCCATCGCTGGGTGCCAATGCCCTGGAGGCTATGCATTCAGTACTGGGGAAACTGATTGATTTCCGTCAGGAACTGCAGCAGGACTATCAAAACAGTGCCTTCCAGATCAGTGTACCTACACTGAATCTGGGCTGTATTCACGGGGGGGATAATCCCAACCGTATCTGCGGGCGCTGTGAACTGGAATATGATTTACGCCCGCTGCCCGGCATGAATATGGATCTGCTGCGTGAAACAGTTGCTAACCGGGTCAAACCCATTGAAGAGGCTTTTAATGTTCAGATTACAACCGAGTCTCTGTTCCCCGGCATTCCACCTTTTCAGAACGATGCCCACTCAGAGCTGGTACAGACCGCCGAACGCCTGACAGGCTTCACCGCACAGAGCGTGGCATTTGGCACTGAAGCGCCTTTTTTACAGGATCTGGGCATGGATACAATCGTCATGGGACCCGGTTCTATCGATCAGGCCCACCAGCCGGATGAGTATTTGGCTTTTGATCAGATTAAGCCTACAGTAGCTATTTTAGAGCAACTAATTGCCAAATATTGCCTGTGATAAACGATATAAAACAATACGTTAACTGGTTCCGTCATTCATCGCCTTATATCAATGCACACCGGGGTAAAACCTTTGTGCTGATGCTGGGGGGCGAGGCGGTGGCCGATGCTAACTTTAATAATATCGTGCACGATATTGCCCTGCTTACCAGCCTGGGCGTACGCCTGATACTGGTGCATGGCTCACGCCCACAGATCGAAGCCCGCCTGACCCGTCAGGGTCTGGAGCCCAAACTACACCACCATCGCCGTGTCACCGATAGCAAAACACTACAATGTGTGATCGAGGCGGCAGCCAGTGTGCGTACAGAAATTGAAGCACGGCTTTCCATGGGGCTCTCGAATACACCCATGCACGGAGCGCGTATTCGGGTGGTATCCGGTAATTTTGTCACCGCCCGCCCGGTAGGTGTGCATGATGGTGTCGATCTGGGCCATACGGGTGAGGTGCGCCGTATTGATGTGGAAGCCATTAATCAGCATCTGGAGACCAGTAATATTATTCTGCTGTCTCACCTGGGTTATTCACCCACCGGAGAGATTTTTAACCTCGCCGTTGAAGATGTCGCCACCCGCACAGCCACGGCCCTGAGTGCCGACAAGCTGCTGCTCTTTGGCGCTGATAAAGGTGTGCTGGACAGCAAACAGGCTCTTCGCAGTGAGTTACTGACCCGCAAAGCTGAACGTCTGGTCAGCCAGTATCTGGCCGGTTTAGATCAGCCGGCAAAACCCCATACCGAACTGTCCCGTCATCTGGAGGCCTCGGTTAATGCCTGCCGGGAAGGTGTTGCCCGTTGTCATTTGATCAGTTACCGGGAAGACGGGGCGCTGATTACCGAACTTTTCACCCGTGAAGGCTCCGGCACAATGGTATTGCCAGAATCTTATGAACAGATTCGTCAGGCAAATATCGAAGATGTGGGTGGCCTGCTGGAACTGATTCAGCCAATGGAAGAGCAGGGCATTTTAGTGCGCCGCTCCCGGGAACGGCTGGAAAGCGAAATTAGTCGCTTTACCCTGATTGAACGTGATGGCGCTATTATCGGCTGTGCGGCACTTTATGCGTTCCCGGAAGAGCAGTCAGGCGAGCTGGCCTGCGTAGCAATGGCCGAAGCCTATCGAGGCGGCGACCGGGGTGACTTGTTGTTGCAGGCCGTTGAACGGCAGGCAAAACAGCAAGGTCTGAACCGCCTTGTTGTACTTACCACCCGTACCGCACACTGGTTCATTGAAAGGGGTTTCCGGGAAGTCTCCGTCTCTGAACTGCCCCGCGGGAAAAAATCACTGTATAACCTGCAACGAAACTCTAAAGTTTTTGCCAAAACACTTTCAGCCCCGGGACAGGGCTGAGTTCATCTACAGGGAGAATGGCCGTGACTAACCCGGATACTCATAGCACGTTGCGCCCCATCGGGTTTCGCTTCGAAGGCCAGTCCAGTGAATTTTTTCGCATCTGGATTGTGAATCTTTGCCTGTCAATACTCACCCTGGGTATCTATTCGGCCTGGGCCAAAGTACGCACCCATCAGTATTTTTACGGCCATACCACCCTGGATGCGTCCAGCTTTGAGTACACGGCTAAACCCTTACAAATCCTGAAAGGTCGCCTGATTGCCGTGGGCCTTTTTGTGCTCTATCAATTGCTGACCAGCTTTGTGCCCCTGCTCGCCTTGCCTATTTTGCTGGCCTTTGGCTTTTTACTGCCCTGGATTGTAATCCGCTCCCTGCAGTTCAGCTATTTTAATACGCGCTACCGTAATATCCGCTTAGGGTTTACCGGTGCTTACACACCGGCGCTAATTGCCTTTGTGCTCTTACCGGTTGCCAGCCTTTTTACCGCAGGGTTGCTGTACCCGCTTGCGGCCTGCCAACAGCAAAATTGGCGAGTGAATAATACCCGTTTTGGCAACACGGCTTTTGAAGTCAAACTGCAGGTTAAAAGCTTTTATGCGATCTACTTAGCCGCCCTGTTGCTGGTGATATCCACCCTGGTGATTTTTTTCCTGATTAATGTGGCCTTACCCCATTTGGCCCCTTATCTTATTTTCCTGATATTGCCGTTTTATTCGCTGGTTTATGTCTATATCAAAGTTAAAGTGACTAACCTGACGTTTAACCAGACAACGCTGGGTGAACATCGTTTTCAGAGCCAGATGCAGGTCCTGCCTTATCTGGCCATCTGGCTGACCAACACCCTGGCGATCCTGTTCACACTGGGCCTGGCAACTCCCTGGGCAATGATTCGTACCGCACGCTACCGAGCCAGTTGTACCGCCGCTCTGGTTCAGGGTGATCTTGATCACTTTATGCAGGCACAGCAGACACAACAAAATGCACTGGGCGAAGAGTTGGGCGAGGTGCTGGACCTGGAGTTTGGTATCTGATGCAGCTGGAAGGCTTTTATTATGATGACCACAGCTCCCTGAAAACCCCCTGTGTACTGGATGTTTCGGCCTCCGGTCACTTTCAGTTACCGGATGGCTCCCGCTGGCATTGGCAGGATCTCAGCATCAGTAATCGTATAGGCAACAGTGCCCGTTATCTCGATTTTCCCGATGGAAGCCGCCTGGAGTCACGGGATAACGAAAGCATTGACCAACTTTGTTCTCAGTTCAGCGGACAAAACAACCTTATCCACCGCCTCGAAAGCCGGTTCCGTTATGCACTACTGGCGGTTCTGATTACATTGGCTTGCGGCGGTTGGTTTGTGGTTTATGGCCTGCCCCTGATTGCCGATCAGGTCGCTAAAAAGTTACCCACAAGTCTCACGCGAGAACTGGGCACTGAAGTAATGAGCCTGATGGATACCAATGTCTTTTCCGACAGCCGTTTATCCCTGAAAACCCGGCAGGCTATCCGCGATGATTTTGCAGCCCTGATGCACCAACAACCAGACGCTCTGCCGTATCAACTTCACTTTCGTGATGGCGGCCCTATAGGTGCTAATGCGTTTGCACTGCCCTCGGGTGATATTGTTATCACCGACCAGTTAATTAAGCTGGCTGATCACCCTGACGCGATTGCCGGTGTACTGGCTCACGAACTGGGTCATATCGCACAACAACATATTACCCGGCGGATTTTACAAAATAGTGCGTTACCCCTGCTAATTACTGCGATCACCGGTGATATGGCGGTAGTCACCACCGTGCTGGCCGGTTTACCCACCCTGATGCTGGAAGCACATTATTCCCGCACTTTTGAAGAAGAAGCGGATCAGTTCGCCCTGAAAATACTCAGGGCTGGCGGACGAGATCCGGCTCACCTTGCAGTGTTGCTGCAATCGCTGGTGCAACATCAACAAAACCAACCCGCCACCAACTGGCTTAGCAGCCACCCGGCCACCGAAGCGCGGGTTGAGCAACTTCAACAATCAGGCCCAGCCTCCCGGTAACAGCAGGTGAAAAAGTGCACCCCCGACTTCCGATTCAGCCACTTCCAGTTGTCCGCCGTAAGAGCTGACAATATCCGCTGTGACGGACAACCCGATCCCCTGACCCTGTACCGAGGTATCCAGCCGGGCACCACGCTGCAAAATAACCTGACGCGCATCGGGGCTCACACCGGGGCCATCATCCGCAATGGTCAGCTGCATCATGCCTTCAGACAACCCCCCCTTAATCCACACTTGTTGCCTGCCGTATTTGTAAGCGTTCTCCAGTAAATTCCCAAGTAACTCCATTAAATCGCGCTCATCGCCTGCAAAAACCAGATTATCGGGCAACGTTGTGTAAGTCCGGATCGCTTTTTCACAGTAGACTTTATCCAGGGCAACCAGAATACGCCTGACCAGGGGTTCGACGACAACAACAGCGGCCAGTGGTCGTGCCTGAGATTTTACGGCACGGGTAAGCTGATACTGCACAATCTGATCCATACGTACCACCTGGCCATTCACCAGCGCCTGATAATCAGGCAAAGACAAAGCTTCAGATTCAGCACCGCGCATCACCGCCAGCGGTGTTTTCAGGCTATGGGCCAGATCACCCAGGGTATTACGGTAACGCTCGCGCTGTTGACGCTCACTTTCAAGCAGGCGGTTCAGATTATTTGTGACCGGCTGAACCTCTGTGGGGTAATATCCGGACAATTGCCCGGTTTCTCCCTGCTCAATGCGTTTCAGATCCCGCGCCAGTCCTTTTAAGGGTTTGATGCCCCAGCGCATAATCAATACCTGGGCAAGCAGCGCCAGCAAGAGCACAATAGACAGCCAGAACATCAGTTGCCGGGCATAGGCCGAAGCCGCAACCCGCACCGCATCATCAACCTCCATCACCGTTAATAACAACTGTTTTTCCTGCCCACCCTGCTCCCAGACCACACTAAAACGGTAACGATAAAGCCCTGCATCCGGCAGGTGAGCAAAGTGTGCCTGTCCGGCACTGAACGTTGCCGGTGGCTGAATAGCCGGCGCTGATTGAAAATCGGGCAGTAAACGGGAAGACGGCGAACGCCAAAGCAGCGTCCCACGCGCATCGTGAATGCTGCCATACAGACCGGAGCCTATATGCGCATAACGGGGCTCCTGAAGGGACTGGGGCAATAAAAATTGCTGCTGATCCAGCTCGATACTGCCCAGCAACAGATACACCTGCAGCTGCAGGCGTTCTTTCACGGCGGCTTCCAGACTGCTGTGATAGGCTTTATTTAACGCCAGCCCCGCCACCAGCATAACTAACGGCAAAATAAGCGCCGAGGCTATCAGCAGTCGCCCCTGGATCGAGCGGAATGACTCGTGCAACTTCATGCCTGTGCGCTGTCAGGCTTCAGATCAAAGCGATAACCCATACCCCGCACGGTGGTGATCGGTTGCAGAGTTTGATCAGGGTCCAGCTTCTGGCGCAGACGACGAACAAAGACTTCCAGTACATTGCTGTCCCGGTCGTAATCCTGATGATACAAATGTTCAGTCAGTTCCGTTTTAGAGATGGTTTTACCCGCATGTAACACTAAGTATTCAAAGGTCTTATATTCATAACTGGTCAGTGAAACCGGCGCTTCATTGAGATAAACCACCCGCCCGGCGGTGTCCAGACGCAAAGCACCAAAATCCAGCATGGGTTTGGCATGGCCTGCGGCGCGCCTGATCAGTGCATTCAGCCGTGCCGCTAACTCTTCCATATGAAAAGGTTTAACCAGGTAATCATCGGCACCGGCTTCCAATCCTTCGACTTTATCCTGCCAGTCACCACGCGCCGTCAGAATCAGAATAGGGAACACTTTGCCTGCCGCCCGCCAGCCTTTGATAACCTCAACACCTGAGAGCTTAGGTAAACCCAGATCCACAATGGCCAGGTCATAAGGAAATTCCCGGCCCAGATATAAAGCTTCTTCACCCTCGTCACAGTCTTCGACGGCATAACCACGTTCTTCCATCGCGCTCACAAGCTGACGTCTCAGATCCGGGTCATCTTCTACTATAAGCAATTTCATACACTGACTTCCTTCAATTAACCACTCAGGGTTGCTGTAGCTTTCCGCTGCTGGCATCTACCAGAAATTCCCGTACATGCCCCTGCGTCATCAGCCGGATACGGTACAACACAGGCCCCTGCCGCTTTGTGCGTTCGGCTTTAAGTACCTGCCCGCCATAATTTGCCTGCACTTTTTCAGCCGCCTGTTTCAGGCTGAGCGTTTGTTGCACCAGATGATAATGCTGGTTCGTCGCAGGATGTGCGCTGGCAACCTGCGGGCCAGCTATAAGAACAAGAAACAGACTGACTCCTGTCACTACCCGACTAATCATTGCCCTTTTCTGTTTTAACATTCAGCCACCCTCCTTAACCTGCTTTAATGTACCGGCCGTACATCAACATTCACCCTGATGCGCTTGCCGGGACGCTCCCGCATCCGGGTTTCATAGTGCTGACCATTATAGCGGTAAGTCACATGGTAGCCGGTAATCTGCTCATGGTATTGCAGATCATGTTTCACCGTGCAACGACGCTCTGATCTATATTGAACATCATAGCCAGTTTGCCGGGGTTGTTGCAGATCATGGGCAATTGAAGCCCCGATAGCCGCACCAATTACTGCCTGAATTTTTTTATTGGTTTTATTGCGGCCCACGGCGTTGCCGATGGCACCGCCAATCAACCCGCCCACTAACTCTTCCGTATAAGAATCGTTCTGACGATGAGCGGTACGAAAAGGCACTGGTTCCTGCCAGCAAGTTTCACGGGGAATACGCTGTTCAACACGCCGGGTAATTGGCTCGACGGCCACCACCCGGGCCATAGGGCCATGGTAACCCTGATGGCGGTGTTTACCCCGGGTATTAAAATGATCCGGGCCCCGATAGCTATCCTCTTTGTCCCAGCCCCGGGCATCCGCCTGGGCACTGATCAGCCCAAGGCTCAGTAAGACTATTAACAATCGCATGTTCATATTGTCACTCCTGTCCTGCGCATACAGAACGTTTTCAAGAATGACATCAGAGTAAACCCGCCAGTCTGAATCGGGTCTGAACTGGAACAAAAACGCCGATACAACAATATCGGCGTTTTATAGCTCACGGAGTCCTGCGGAACAGGGATTATTCTTTATTATCTTTTGTTTGCTTCAGCTGTCGTACTGATAAAAAAACAAAGCGCACGTTGTAGGTCAGTCCCACTACCAGCGCAATAGCAGCGGTCACAATAAACACTTGCCCCAGTGCCGGGCTTTGCAGCCACCAGCCCAGCCAAAGGCTCAGCACACTCACAGCAGCCACGGGAATCCCGGTTTTCATCAAACGGCGCATCCACTTGTCGGCGCGGATTTCTTTTTTATCAACTGAAGACATCTGTATTTCCTTTAATTTGAACCTATAGGCTCCCTAATCCGCCTTTATCAATCAAGTATTTTTCTCACCCAAAATATTCACCATTGGTATGAGAGGCAGGTTAAAGACATTCCTACACGCATAAATCTCCACCACAGGCTGAATACAATCGGTGCTGACATCTTTATAGTACAGGCCAGCCCGTTGCCAATTCTGGTATACTGGCCCTCTTAAATTCGATTTTTACAGAACCAGCCGGAAGGACTTTTTCATGCCTCAATATCGCTCCAAGACCACCACCGCAGGTCGTAATATGGCAGGTGCCCGTTCCCTGTGGCGGGCCACCGGTATGAAGGACGAAGATTTTCAGAAGCCGATTATTGCCGTTGCCAACTCTTTCACGCAGTTTGTACCAGGCCATGTACACCTGAAGGACATGGGCCAGCTGGTCGCCCGTGAAATTGAGAAGGCCGGTGGTGTCGCCAAAGAATTTAATACGATTGCGGTCGATGACGGTATCGCCATGGGTCACGACGGCATGCTGTATTCCCTGCCATCACGCGACATTATTGCCGATTCGGTTGAATACATGGTGAATGCACACTGTGCTGATGCTCTGGTCTGCATTTCCAACTGTGACAAAATCACACCGGGAATGCTGATGGCAGGCATGCGCCTGAATATTCCGGTTATTTTTGTTTCCGGTGGCCCGATGGAAGCCGGTAAAACTAAACTGTCCGAGCACAAGCTGGATCTGGTAGATGCCATGGTGATTGCCGTGGATGACAGTGCTTCAGATGAAAAAGTCGCCGAATACGAACGCTCAGCCTGCCCGACTTGTGGCTCCTGTTCCGGCATGTTTACCGCAAACTCCATGAACTGCCTGACCGAAGCCCTGGGGCTTTCCCTGCCGGGTAACGGTACTATGCTGGCCACTCATGCTGATCGTCGTGGTCTGTTTGAAAAAGCCGGTCATCAGATTGTAGAGCTGACAAAACGTTACTACGAACAGGATGATGCCTCTGTGCTGCCGCGTTCTATCGGCTTTAAGGCCTTTGAGAACGCCATGACCCTGGATATCTCTATGGGTGGCTCCACCAACACTATCCTGCATCTGCTGGCGATTGCCCAGGAAGCAGAAATCGACTTCACGATGGCCGATATTGACCGCCTGTCTCATGAAGTGCCTCAGTTGTGTAAAGTTGCACCCAATACCCCTGAATACCATATTGAAGATGTACACCGCGCCGGGGGTATTTTCGCTATTTTAGGTGAACTGGATCGCGCCGGTAAATTACATACCGACTTACCCACCGTACACAGCAAAACCCTGAAAGAAGGCCTGGATGCCTGGGACATTATGCGTAACCCCACCGCAGAAGTGATGGAGTTCTATAAAGCCGGCCCGGCAGGCATCCCAACACAAACGGCTTTCAGCCAGGCCACCCGCTGGCCTACGCTGGACGGTGATCGTGCTAACGGCTGTATCCGCTCATTGGAAAATGCGTTTTCACTGGAAGGGGGTCTTGCCGTCCTCAAAGGTAATATCGCTGAAGATGGCTGTGTGGTTAAAACCGCCGGTGTGGATGACTCTATTCTGGTTTTTGAAGGCCCTGCCCATATTACCGAATCTCAGGATGAAGCGGTTGCAAACATCCTGGATGACAAGGTTCAGGCGGGTGATATCGTCATCGTACGCTACGAAGGCCCTAAAGGTGGTCCGGGTATGCAGGAAATGCTTTACCCAACCTCTTACATCAAGTCTAAAGGTTTAGGTAAAGCCTGTGCCCTGCTGACAGACGGCCGCTTCTCCGGTGGCACTTCAGGTCTGTCGATTGGTCATGTATCACCCGAAGCCGCAGCAGGTGGTGCTATTGGTCTGGTTGAAAACGGTGATCCTATCCGTATCGACATTCCTAATCGCCGCATTGATGTACTGCTGTCTGACGAAGTACTGGCAGAGCGTCGCGCTGCAATGGATGCCAAAGGCAAAGCAGGCTGGAAACCGGTGGAAGCACGTCCGCGTAAAGTGTCGGCCGCCCTGAAAGCCTACGCTATGCTGGCAACTTCGGCTGACAAAGGTGCCGTGCGCGATCTGGATCAGCTGGACTAAGCAGCGGGTCAAGCGCCTCTTAAAAGCATAGGAACACTAAAAAGCCGCTGGTTATAAACCAGCGGCTTTTTTGTTTTTTTAATCACCTGTTTTATACGATAGGGGGTCAGGCTTCAGCCTGTGTGCGCCGGATGCTTTCTGCATCAAGCAGGGCTTGTTTACGCTCGAGGCCCCAGCGGTAGCCACCGAGACTGCCATCCGCTCTTAAAATACGGTGGCAGGGAATCAGAATACCAATACGGTTTTTTGCACAGGCAGAGGCCACCGCACGCACCGCTTTAGGTTTGTCGATCTGCTCAGCTAACTCGGTATAACTCAGCACCTCACCTTCCCGGATGCTCAACAGAAATTGCCAAACCTGCATTTGAAACGCCGTACCGCGCATATCCAATGGCAGATCAGGGCTGGCAGCACCCTGACTGAGATGCTGATCCAGCGCATCCACCCAGGCATCCAGTTCCGGTGCCTGCGCCGCCGCTGAGGCACAGAGTATTGCCTTAGGAAATTCTTCTTTAAGTTTTTCGATTAATAAGGCTTCATTATCAGCAAACTGCACAAAACACACACCTTTATCCGTCGCTGCCATCATCACCAGACCCAATGCAGTATTACGACACGCATAGCTGATAACTTCTCCATCACCGCCCATCCGGTAAGCTTTAGGGCTCATGCCAATCTGTCGACTCGCCTCACCGTAAACACGGCTGACAGAGCCAAAGCCAGATGCAAAAATGGCCTCTGTCACCGCCTGACCTTCTTTCAGTGATTGCCTGAAACCTCGCATGCGAACAGCATCCTGGTAAATCCTGGGTGAGATCCCAAAAGCCGCTTTAAAGCATCGTTGCAGCCGGGAAGGCGACAACTCTGCACGCTTTCCCAAACTGGAAAGTGTGATACGTTCATCAGCATGTGCTTCTATATAACGGGCAATCTCTGCCAGTTGCTCAACCCGAGACGGGACTTCTGCAGGCTGACAGCGTTTACAGGGCCTGAAGCCTGCCTGCATTGCCGCCTGAATAGTCGGAAAAAACCTCAGATTCTCAGACTTAGCAGGCCGGGCCGCACAGGAAGGTCGGCAGAAAATACCGGTGGTGATAACCCCATAAAAAAAATGACCATCCCGCGCTTTATCCCGTATTGTTATTGCTTCGCGCATTATCTGTTCAGATGGCATCGACATCAGGTCACCTTCGCTTAAAAACTGATACTGCTTATGTAAACGTATTTCTACGAGCACTACCATCCGTTTTTTGCCACCGTATCCCTATCATTGCCCATTATCCGGTGATCTAAAACAATAGTGTCTGATTTAACTATTAATAAAAAATAAGTCCGCAATAATCGGATGGTTTGTTATTTATGGCCCTGTTAATGTGGCAGGCAAACGAACTAAGACAAGAGCAATCACTCTCAATGACCTCATCCATTAACACTTCAATGAATCCGCGTGTCTGGGCAATGCTGATAACACTGTCCCTGTTGTGGGGTAGCTCATTTTTCTTTGTGGGCGTTGCTGTCGCAGAGTTGCCCCCCCTGACCCTTGTTATGCTCAGGGTAGGCATGGCGGCCATCACATTGTGGTGTATTGCTCTCTTTATGGGATTAAAACCACCAAAAGAGGCGGTTGTCTGGCTCAGCTTTCTGGGCATGGGGCTGCTGAACAATGTGATTCCTTTTGTGCTGATTGTCTGGGGACAAACTCAGATCGCCTCGGGCCTGGCATCCATTCTTAACGCGGCAACGCCTATATTTGCCGTTGTTGTTGCGGGTGTACTCCTGCCTGATGAGCGTGCTACCCCCTTAAAAATTGTAGGTGTCGCCGTTGGTTTTATCGGTGTTGCCGTCATGATCGGGCTACCTGCGCTCAGTGGCGGTGACAACCTGCTTGCACAAGCCGCTATTATTGCGGCGGCTTTGTCTTATGCCTTTGCCGGTGTCTATGGCCGCCGATTTAAAGCCATGGCAATCAATCCCATAATCATAGCGGCAGGCCAGGTCACTGCATCCACCCTTGTGCTGATTCCCGTGGCGCTCACTGTTGACGGGCCGCTTGATATTAACGCCCCTGGCTTAAATACATGGGCGGCTATTATTGGACTTGCGGTGCTCTCCACAGCCGTTGCCTACGTGCTTTATTTCAAAATACTGGCCTCAGCAGGTGCCACCAATGTACTGCTGGTCACCCTGCTGGTACCTGTGTCAGCCATATTGCTGGGCGCTGTATTTCTGAACGAATCTTTAGAGGTTGTGCATTTTGTGGGCATGGCGCTGATTGCGCTGGGACTGTCTGCGATTGATGGGCGACTCTGGAAACGTTTAAAACCTGCAACCGTTTAAGCACTGTTGTCGGGCGGCCAGGCTATATTAGGTTGCTTCAATCGTTCCGGCTGCTACTCACAGAAAACCGCTGAAGCCTGCCACAATAAGCGCAGGGCCAGCAGTGTAACAATCGCCCGGAATAACGTCTGAAACTGTGCTCCCGAGACCCGGTGTAATACCCGCAATCCCAGCCAGGTACCCACAAAACCACTGAGAATCATCAACCCGATCAGCGGCAACCATTGCCAGAAAGCAAAGCCTACAAACGAAAAGACCAGCATTTTTAATAAATGCTGAAACGTCATACAACAGGCAAAAGTCGCGGTTACTGTAAACTTGTCGCTGGCCTGACGATGAACAAAACCCGCCACCAGAGGCCCGGTTGCCCCTACAAACATCGTTAGCAGCGTTGTCAGAGTACCGGCAGCGACCCGCCCCGCCCGGCTGACCTCATGTTTGCCCGGTTTTGGCCCCCAGAGCAGGTACAAGATAAAAAAGGCCACACAGAACTGAATAATATAAAGGGGTAACTGCACCACAACCACAGAGGCCAACGCAGCCCCTAATAATGCACCGGCTGAAAAAAAGCGCACTATCGACCAGTCGATATGCGACCAGGTAAGAAACGTACGGCTGCCATTAGAACCGGCCTGAACCAGCCCATGCACCGGAATCAGCGCGCTCACAGGCAACACCGATGCCATTAATGCCAGCAGTAAAACACCACCGCCAATACCCACTGCGGCAGTTAAAAACGAAGTAAACCCTGCCGCCAGTATTAATAACAAACTGACTGTCAGATCCGGTACTCCGGCTCCTGAAAAATCGATCAGTTTAACCGGTTATATCCGTGTAAAGGTGTTGTGATACCGGAGACGCCAGCAACGTGATAAAACTATCCAGCGGTACAGGACGGCTGAATAAATAACCCTGGCCATAATCACAGTCATGCTCCTCCAGAAAGACCTGCTGGATATGTGTCTCAATGCCCTCGGCAACCACTTTTAAATTCAGCCGGTGTGCCATTGAGATAATCGCTGCGGTGATCTCCATATCATCCTGATGATCCGGTATATCCTTAATAAATTCCCGATCCACTTTAAGCACGTTAATGGGCAGTGTTTTTAAATAATTAAACGATGAATAACCAATGCCAAAATCATCAATCGCAATGCTCATGCCCAGGGCCTGCAGCTCGGTCAGCGTATTAATAGCACGATCAATATCATGCATCAGCAAGGTTTCGGTTATCTCAATTTCCAGGTGCTTTGCATCAATACCCGCATTCTGTATTTCCTGGCTGATCATGCTGATCAGCAGCGGGTCCCGGAATTGTCGAGCCGAAATATTAATCGCCAGGGTCAATTCAGCAAACCCACTTATTTTCAGTTGTCTTAAGGCTTCACAGCCCTTTTTCACCACCCAGTGCCCCAACTGGACAATAAAACCCGTCTCTTCTGCCACCGGAATAAATGCAGTCGGCGGTACCATGCCCAGCTCGGGATGCTGCCAGCGCAACAGCGCCTCAGCACCTATAATATTGCCCGTTTCCAGATCGACCTGAGGCTGGAAATGTAATAAAAATTCGCCATTTTCCAGCGCCTGCGGCATCTCACGGGTAAAACGGATATAGGTTTGCAACTGTTCATGCAATGCATCGGTAAAAAAGCGGAACTGATTACGCCCCATTTCTTTGGCCTGATACATGGCCAAATCTGCATGTTTAAGCAGCGAGTCCGGCTCGTCCCCGTCTTTAGGAATCAGAGCAACCCCCAGACTGGTCGTCACCTGCAACTCAAGATCATCAATCATAAAGGGCCGTGACAACCCGGACAGCACCGATTCCGCAACCTGCTTCACGCCGGTTTCATCATCCCGGCAAACCAGCAGCGCAAACTCATCTCCCCCCAGCCGCGCCGCTACCCCCGAGCCTTGCAACGCAAGATTCAGGCGCCCGGCAACCGCTTTTAAGAGTTCATCGCCGATACGATGGCCCCGGGTATCATTGATGGTTTTAAAGAAATCCAGATCCAGCAACATCACTGCGGCAATCTGTAACGGGTCTGTTTGCTCCAGCTGCGCTTTGAGTTTGCTATAGAAAAAGCGCCGGTTTGCAAGTCCTGTCAGCTCATCATAAAGCGCCAGTTGCTCCATCTTTGCATGGGCATCCTTCAGCTCCGAGACATCTTCCAGCACAATGACAAAATGGGTCAGCTCAGCAAATTCATTTTTGATCGGGGATATAGAGACCAGCGACCAGTACATACTGCCGTCCTCGCGGAGACTCTGCAGCTCTCCCCGCCAGTGTTGTCCGTCCAGTATGGATCGCCATAAAATTTCGTACTTCTCAGCAGACATCCACTGGCGGCTTAAAATTTCGGGCTGCTGGCCCAGCAGTGAAATTAACGGATAGCCGGTTGCCTGAGTATATTGCGGATTGACATATTCAATCGTACCAACAATATCGGTAATCATCACCGAAGAGCCGCTATAGGTAATCGCGCTGGATAACTTGCGTAAGGATGACTCTATCTCTTTGCGATCTGTGACATCCTGACAGGTACCAAAGCTGCGTAACGTTTGCTGATCACGCTGCCCGATAATATGCACGTATTTGACGCCATCCGCAGTATTCACCCGAAACTCCGCATCAAAAACAACACCGTCGTCCGCCATATCGGTAAAGGCCCGCTTCACCGCTACCGCATCAGCCGGATAAACATGCGAAAAAAACACATTAACATCCAGGATCTGCTGAGAATCCAGATGCATAATAGGAAGCAGGCTGTCGGAGCACCAGAACACCCCGGCCCCGGGGTTCCATTCCCAGCAACCCAGCAATGCAATACGCTGTGAATCATTCAGACGGCGCTCTGCAATCTCCCGTTCTTCTATTTGCAGATTCAGTTCGACATGTTTTTCAGCGATTGAATCGCGCATCACAACAAAAGCATTAAAGAACTCACCCAATCCGCCCGCCTGCTCGCGCACGGGTATGGGGGAATAAAAATCGCCTTTTGCGATCTGCCGGGCCGTACCCGCCAGTTTATCAATCGGGTGCAGTACCAACTGCTTCTGCACCCAGCCAACGAGCATCACAGCAAACAAAACAACTACCAGCATCACCACTTCCAGCAAGCGTAACCGGTCGCGCTCTTCTTTCAGGAAATGTGAGAGTTCCAGAGATACCTGCAACCCGGCCAGTTTTTGACCATTGAATACAATATCAGATGATACCTGATAGTCATCTGCGCCTGACATATCCGGTTTGTCCTGTGGATAAAGCAAAGTGCCGTCTGCATGAATCAGCCGCAGGTGCTCCCAGTACTCTTTTTCAAAGACGAGCTGATCCAGTACTTCATAAACAGCGGCGGTATCACCCGTCCGCACAGGGCCGCGCAAGACAGCGCCCACCAGATTCAGATAAGAGGTTTCCAGTGACATCCGGTCTTCTACAGCCTGCTGCTGCCAGCTGGGAAACCAGTACAGCTCCATAAAGGCACCCATTGAGAGCAACAGCAATATCAGTGGTAGCAACAGCTTTGCCCTAAAGCTTCGCATCAGCGCAACATCCCGGCGTCAGAAAAAACCAAAAACGCTTTGAAGTACACACAGGCAGATGCATACGACACGGCACCGGATGCGGTAAGCCTTAGCCTCCCCGTAGCAGTCTTAAATCCGAATCTGTGCATCCGTTTGTTCATGGCTGGTCGCGAATCATTCCTGGCAGGTGTTAAAAAGCATCATAGCATGCAGGTGGAAATACTTAAGATAAAGCGGGAGAGAGGAATAATCAAACATACGTTCAAGCCACATGCGCTTTGAATACAAAACCTGCGACAGGTACCCCTGAAGGCCCCGTCGGATATAAACCAATACTATAAAAAAGAAGCCCGGCAGACTGAGCGACTATTTTACCGGTGCCTGTGATACGCTGACCGAAGGTTCAGGCTGCGCCACTGAATGCGGGCGATTAACCAGAAAAATACCCGCTGCAACCAGCAGCAACGCCAGCACAAACATCGGTGTTAAAGGCTCATCCAATATAAGCGCACCAAACAACACTCCCAGCATAGGCGCAAAAAAACCAAAGGAAGCAACACGGGAAGCCGGATAATGATGAATCAGCCAGAACCAGGTCAAATACGAAACAAAAGCCACAGCAATCGTCTGAAAAAGCAGAGAGCCCACCACTACAGGTGTCACAGCCATCACACCAGGTTCACCACTTAACACGGAACACAGCGGCAATATGAGCGCAGACAAGCCCAGTTGATACAATAAAACTCGTTCAGGTCGTAATTTACATTGTGGTGATGCTTTTACCACCACCGTGGTCGCCCCCCAGAGAATCGCTGCACCTAAGGCCATCACATCACCCAACCAGGTTATATTCGGCAAACTGTTATTATCCCAAAAGGCAATTACAACCCCACTAAACGCACAGCTTAAGCCCAGCACCTGCAACAACCCCAAACGGTCGCCCGGCACCAGAAAATGTACACCCAGTGCCACAACAAAAGGGGAGGTATATAAAAAGACAATAGCCCGCGAGGCAGTGGTGTATTCAAGCGACCAGTAAAGCAGCAAAAACTCACCCGCAAACAGCAGACCTGCCAGCAGACCCCAGTAGCCCGTACCATCGGACTCAAAAATGCGAATACCCCGTACACGCATCCAGAGACATAACAAAACCGTCGCGCCAATCGAGCGTAAACCCGCCTGCATAATGGGTGATACAGCATCCAGAGCCAGCTTGATGGTGATCTGCTGAAATCCCCAGATAAGGCATAAACCCAGTAATATCAAAATGGCTAAACGATCCAGCGCCTGCTTAGCGACCATGCGTTCTTTCCCCTGTTAATACTTATGACAACAAACAGGCGGTTTCTGAGACCCCTGTATAAGCACAAAAAATCGACACTTAAGGCACGGATTTAACCTTAAGCGCGGTATCAATATATAACTGATTAAAACTGAAACAATCGGCCTGAAGCCTTGTAGACAGGCGGCTTCAGGAAAATGCCCCAAAGCGGCTCACAGAGTTATCCACATATTTGCTGGATAAGATTTTGAGGGCCCGCTATCGCGCTCTGAAAAACATCAACAACTTGACTATTAATGTTCATCAATCACAGGGCCCTGAGCTTTCAGCCTGGCAACCAGATCACCCAGCCGACCGACTGTACGGGCCATTTCACGGGACAGGTTAAGCACCAGCAAACCAAAATCCTGGGGGTCACTTAAATGCAGATCAAAAAACTGCTCGGTTTTGACTTCCAGCACCAGACTGGTTTCTTCGACAATTGCGGTTCCTTTGCGATCATGCAAAGCAATCATACCCACAAAGCCAATTTGCTCACCCGCACCATAGCTACGCGCCAGCGCTGGCTTCGCCTGGTAGTGGTAATAAAGTGCAATTTTACCCCGCAGAATAATATAAAATGCCTGCACTTTTTCACCGGCGTGATAAAGCACCTCATCCGGCTCAAGGTGGAACACGTTTCCATCGCGCAGTAATTTCAGAACCGTTTCGTCCGAGATAGCACCAAAACTTGAAAGCTCCCTGAAGTATTCAGGGGAAAATGTCTGGCATAACTGCTCTGTCGATACTGATTTCATCACGCCATCCAGTGATATAAAAATTGGAGATGTCGAGCACGGAAGTCATAGCTTAAAGCCTATTCCAGCCACGTGCAGAATACAACGCATTCAGAAATCCTGTCTGACCCGCCATACAAGGTCAACTCGACAAAAGAGGTGTATCAGGTCTTAAAGTTCAGAACCTGCACTGTGCAGTATTTACTCTGTGTTAAACTTCTCTGATGAAGATCTCTGATTTCACCCTTGACCTGCGTAGCTACAATACTGAAACCTGCTCCCACCATCATGATTATCATCAGTTAGTACTGCCCGTATCGGGCAAGCTTGCGATGGAAGTGGAAAACCATGAAGGAGAGGTTTCTTTAAAACAAATTGCTGTGATCCACGCAGGCCAGAATCATGGCTTTGCCGCATCGGGTAAAAATCGTTTTATTGTGACGGATATTCCCCAGGCGTTAGCACCCGGACTGGAGCAGTGGCCAACGTTTATAACACTGGACAAGACATTGGGGCACTATGTCTCATTTCTTTACCAGCAATTACAAAGTAGCCAGAAAAATATCCATACAGAGCGGCAGATGTTATTACTACTGCTTCAGTTGCTAAAAGAACGTTTTGGAGAGGCGGTTAAACCGGATAAGCGCATCGAATTAGCACGTAGTTATCTGGATCAGCATTATCAGCAATCTATCTCCCTTGCCCGGCTTGCGCTTGTCGCCAACCTGAGCCCCCGACAACTCAGCGAACTCTTTCGCCGGATACTAGGCATGACACCGCAGCAATACCAGATTGAAAAGCGCATGCAACAAGCCTGGTCTTTACTTGAACAAAGTGAGCTAAGCATTCAGCGTATTGCTGAAATCACCGGCTACAACAGCCTCGCGGCCTTTAGTGACCGCTTTCGCAAACATTTTGGTCACCCGCCCCGCTACTTTCGCCAGATCAGCAAATAATCCCGCCAGCTTACAAAAGACCGACCCGCGCCAACCGCCTAAACTGCTCGTTTCTCAGCCCATACAGTCGATAGGAATAACCATGTCCGATATGCACAAAGCCACATTTATCGGCTCTATCTCCATTTTTCTCTGGGGAACCCTGGCATTACTCACACGTTTAACCGAAGGAGAAATTCCCGCCTTTCAGTTAATGGCCATGACCTTCACCATCGCTTTTTTACTGATGTGCCTGCGCTGGTGGCGTCAGGGACATCTGGGACTGAACCACCTGCGCCAGTCGCCCTGGGCCTGGTTACTGGGTGTCAGCGGCTATTTTGGTTATCACTTCTGCTATTTTCTGGCCATGAGCAAAGCACCGGCTGTTGAAGTCAGCCTGCTCGCTTACCTCTGGCCGTTACTCATTGTTCTGTTCGCAGCACTGCTGCCCGGAGAGCGGCTTAAAGCACAACACATCCTGGGGGCACTGCTGGCGCTGGCCGGATGCTGGATCTTGCTCGGTAAAAACAATAATGGCTTTAGCCTGGACTATCTTCAGGGTTATTTACTGGCACTGGCCTGTGCACTGATCTGGTCAAGCTACTCTGTTGCCAGCCGTCTGCTGCGCTCAGTACCAACCGATGCGGTTGGCTGGTTCTGTGCCGTCACGGCACTGCTCGCGCTGGTCTGCCATTTGCTCTGGGAAGAAACCGTCTGGCCTGATACGGCATTACAATGGACAGGGATTTTAGGGCTGGGGTTAGGTCCCGTAGGTATTGCGTTTTTCACCTGGGATCATGGTATCAAAAAAGGTAATCTGCAGCTGTTGGGCGTACTCGCCTACGCCGCACCGCTGATTTCTGTACTGCTACTGGTAATGGCCGGTCTTTCAGAAACAAGCTGGACGCTGGCCTGGGCCTGCTTAGCAATCATTGGCGGTTCGGCATTAGCCGGTATCAACTGGAAACCCAAAGTAAAACCGGAGTACAGCGTTAAAGAAAATATATAACTAAGAGAGGTAAAACCAGAAGAAATGGTGCCGCCACCAAGAGTCGAACTCGGGACCTACTGATTACAAGTCAGTTGCTCTACCAGCTGAGCTATAGCGGCACTATGAAAAGCTGAGAATCAGCCTTTGAAAATCTGGAGGGGATTATAAAGGCCTCTTGGCGTTATTACCAGTAGCCAGAGTCCTTAAACTGTCAAAAAATAGTACGGTGAGCGGGGTTAAAGCAAGTATATGGTAAAGTTCCCGAGACGGGAGTAAAGCCACTTAATCTCTCAGCTTACCTGACGCCTCTTGTTCGAACTATTTTATAGGCGCAGGTCAGACCGTTAGGAAGGCGTGCGACTAATTACAATTTTGTTTTTACCGCTCTGTTTAGCTTGATACATGGCCATATCTGCTGACCGAATGAGTTCGTTCATATCAAGATCTTTGCTCGGAAGGGCCTGTGCAATACCTACACTTACAGTCACCTCAAAGGGGGCATTTTTAGTTATTTCTTTAATAGCCTCTAACGCACTTGTTATTAATTCTTCTACCTGAAGAGACGTACCACCGCCATAAGCTAAGAGAAATTCATCCCCACCAAATCTTGACGCAAGGTCACTGGGCCTGCGCGCGGTTTCATCCAGAACATGGGCGATAGTTTTTAACACATCATCACCCGCCTGATGACCAAAAGTGTCATTAATAAATTTAAAATTATCACAATCGATAAGTGCAATCGTAATGGGAAGCTGCCCTCTTTTACACCTTCGCCACTCATGCTCAGCGTGTTCTAACAAATGCCTTCTATTTGCTATGCCTGTTAATGGATCAATCCGAGTTAACGCCTCCGCTTTCAGCTCCGCAAGTTTACGTTCGGTTATATCATGATGATCAACAACAAAATATTCTAATACGTCTGAATTTAAAGGCCTCACCCGGAACATAAACCAGCGTTTTTCTGAGGGGCTATCGCAAGGATATTCAAAGTAGAATTCTTTCGCCCTCCCTTCAAGCACCTGCTTAATTCCGATTGAAATTTCAGCACTGACAGCATCACCTCGTTGAGCCGATGCATCAGTCACTGCAAGATAATTAACCCCGACACCCACTAAAGACTCAGCACCACCATTATTTTCAGCAAAGCTGTACCAGCTTCTATTGGCATAGATAATTGTACCTTCACAATCAATCACACAAATATGCGTAGGCAATGAATCTAAGATAGATTGAAGCAGGAGTTGATGGTCAAATTGGGAGGGACTATGAGCGATTAATTTATCCATACATAACCTGACATCTCTGATTGAATAATGTGAGCTGTATGATCATTCAACAATGCGATGATAGACCACTGCAATGCGAGCGCGCAAATACACCCCTTCCGCTGACGGCCAAAAAATCTAAATGAATGTGCCCTACCAAGCGCACAATGCCCGATCACATCCTCTCAAATGATCCTGTTGCCGGGTTCATTTCATAACCACAGTGAAAGGCTCTGGGCTTTGATGTTATCGGATCGATAAAGCGCAGCTGTTGTGCCAGTAGCTGCAAAGGCCGGGCAAAGTTATCGGCAGCTTCAGGCTGTAATTCCGGGTAATAACGGTCGTGTAAAATGGGCCAGCCAAGCGTCTGCATATGCACCCGCAGCTGGTGTGTTTTACCGGTAACCGGTTCTAACTCAAACAGAGCCTTATCCCCAAGCCGCTTTAAACAGCGAATCCGGGAGTGGCTGTTGGGCGTTCCGTCGACAACCTGCATTAAAAAACGCGGATCAGCACTTTGCAGCCGGTTAACAAGCTGCCACTGCTGGCCACTCACAGGTGTATCAGAGCCAGGATCAATGCGGGCAATTGCCTGATAAGTTTTATTGATTTGGCGGGAAGCAAATAACTGATGGTACAAATGACTGATTGCAGGATTAACCGAAAACATCACCAGTCCCGATGTAGCCCGGTCGATACGGTGCAGAGCACTCAGGTTTTTCAGGCCTGTCTTAATCCGCAAGCGATTTTGCAGGCATTCGTTAACATAATTACCGCCGGGTGTAACAGGCAGGAAAGCAGGTTTATGGGCAACCAGAATATCTGCGTCTTCAAATAAAATCGTTTCATCAAACGGAATCACCGGCTCTTGTGCTACTTCACGATAGTAATAAACACGCTGCTGCGGGCGATAAGCAGATTCTGCGGTAATCAGGCTACCATCGTGCCAGTGCAGTTTTCCGTCAATCGCCCGCTGCCGCCATATGTCGGCATCAACCTGCGGAAACTTGCCAATCAGGTAATTTAAAACCGTAGCGGTGCCTGGGTTGATCTGCGGAAGTGTTAGCTTAGACGGAGATTTAGCAATGGCCATCATCGAATCCAAAGACGCTATTTTATATCGCTTATGGCTACAGGTGTTACCGTTTAAATCGATGGCTACTGAATATATTCATCTTAATTTTGCGTCCTGCAAACACGTCCGCACGCCCGTCGCACAATGGGACAGATCATCATTTCTTATATCTGACCGCCCACACCTTTAAACTTTTCAACAAAAGCAGCAATTTTTTGAAAAACAGTCTGCTTTTGCGTTCGGTACTGTGGGTTCAGCGGGCTGAGCTTAGGTAGTGCGTCATTGAGCGCCGTGCCATTTTCAGAGGCATATTCCCGCTTGAGTGATGAAGAAATGTAACGCCTGGCGGCATCTTCATTGAGCTTTGCAGACGTAATAATGGCATTAACTTCACGCTTTTGCTCTGCCTGAGCGAACCTGAAAAAAGCGTCAATAATGCTCGCTTTATCATTTATTTCATTAAGATTTGTCTGATTGATAAAATCAACAACAAGGCTCTCTTTCGCTCTATTACCAAGACTACCGCGTATCATACGGCGAACTTCCTCGATCAAGCCCTCTTTGCTCTTGTTCTTCTTATTGTGATCAAAGATCAGCTCTAGAATGTAATCGAGATTAATTTCTTGCGATTTAAGCAAATCAATCTCAAAAATAATATCGTCCCAATCAAGTGTTGATTTGTCTTTATCATCGGCTTTTTTCTCACGCCTTAACCTGTCACGGGTATCGTTATAGGTTGAGCGATAATCCTGCACTGCACGCTCACTGGGCATGTCGATGGCTTGCATTTTCTCGATATCATCATCGTCCAGGTAGTACTTGCCTTTAAACTCCTCAACTGCTTGAGCATCAGTAGTATCTAAGCTTTGAAGTACTTTTAAACCGGCAAACTCATCGTAGTTTTGTAAGATATTTTCTGCTTTGCTGTTTGCGCACATTCGCCATCATGACATCTGGCGTTGTTAAGGCCGGTAAGTACTCATAACCCTGGTTACTTAAATCCTGAATAAGCTCGTGTTCTAAATCGCTTTCGCTTTGGTAGCCCTCGGCGATTTGGTCTTGCCTGGTATATTTATCTAAAACAATAAAGTGATTAGATTCTGCAATGCTTTTGTAGGTGGTCATTTTTAGAAGTTCCTTTTCTACTCGCTAACTGTGGTGCTTTCCATAATGAAAATAACCACCGCACCGCTGTTACGGTTGTACTTGCCAATGGCCTGATTTATCTGACCCTACACGGGTTAGCCTGCCTTCGCGTTGTAATTTGGCCATCGCCCTGCCAATGGTGCGGATATCTTTACCGATCATATCGGCAAGCTGCTGACGGGTCAGTTCAGGGTTGTGCGTCAGTAAATGCAAAATCGCATCTGGGGTTTTAAGCCCTGTCACATCGATATTTACAGCAAATGATGATTTTACAGGGGCGTTTACAGGGGCATTTACAGGGGCGTTTTTTGTCAGCGTTTGATTAATCACCGACAACATAAAGTGAATAAAAGGCGTGCTGTCGGCTTGTTGGTCTGCTTGTTCAAGAGCGTGATAATAGTCTTGCTGATGCGATTTAATCACACTTTCCAGTGGCAAAGACAAAAATAACGGATGCCATTTTGACAAAATCAAGGTTTGCCACAAACGCCCCATACGGCCATTACCATCGGCAAACGGGTGAATAAACTCAAACTCATAATGAAATACGCTACTGGCAATCAGAGGATGATCTTTAGTGTTTTTCAGCCATAGCGTTAAGTCTGCCATTAACCCCGAAACCTGGTGCGCAGGTGGTGCAATATGGTGTACTACGCCGCCTTTGTGAATACCCACGCTTTGATGACGAAGCTCACCTGCCTTCACCAAAATATCAGACAGCATTAACCCGTGGGCGGTTAACAAATCTTCAAGGTTACCTGGGGTAAACGTTGGCAGTGCATCATAGGCGGCAATCGCACCTTTTACCTCAGCCAGTTCGCGTACACTACCAAGTACAGGCTTACCCTCCACGATAGCAGTTATATGCTCTTCGGTTAAAGTGTTGCCTTCAATCGCCAGTGTGCCGGTAATGGTTTTAATACGATTTTGCTTACGCAACTGTGGCGATGCATTCAGCTGGCTGGTGTTTAGCTCGCCGACCTGCTGGCTGATTTGCGCCACAAGATTGAGGATATCGGTGGTGATGGTAAAAGGTGGCGTGTAGCTCATATTAAGCACTTTCCTTTAATTCAGAATTATCTGATTGAGGGAAGCTTAGCAACAGATCACGATAGTACTCGTATTGTTTTTGGCGCAGCTCGATTTCACGGGGTAAGCCTTCTTTAATAGAACTAGTTAAATCATCAAACTTATCTAATATAGCAACAATACGTTCTTGTTCTTCTAGATGCTAGATGCTAGATGCTAGATGCTAGATGCTAGATGCTAGATGCTAGATGCTCAACATAAGCGACACACGCTTACCCGCAAGATATTCATACGGGCAGAGGTAGTTTAACGCTTTTCGTGGTCGCATGTTAATGGCAAAAACTGCCTGCTCAATGTCTCGTTTCGGCAGCGATCCAATCGCCATACCTTTGGGAAAGTAGTGGTTTTACCCCGATTTCACGGACAGTCAGTTAAGAGTAGTTTGAGTTAGCTTACGCTTTTTTCTCTGGTTGTAGAATCGTTCAATGTAATCAAATACGTCAGATCGGGCCTCTGAGCGGGTTCGATAATTTCTCCTGTTTACTCGTTCCCTTTTGAGTAATCCGAAGAAGCTTTCAGCCGCTGCATTATCATAACAACTCCCTACAGCACTCATGCTAGAGATCACGTTATGGTCGGATAAGAAACGTTGGTATTCATAGCTGGTGAACTGAGAACCGCGATCTGAGTGCAAAATTACGAGATCAGTATGATCTTTCTGCCATAAAGCCATTAGCACGGCTTGGATAACTAACTGTTTTTCCATGGTTTGACTCATTGACCAGCCAATAACAATACCTCTGAACAGGTCGATGATCACAGCCAAATACAGCCAGCCTTCTCGTGTTGGGATATAGGTGATGTCAGTCACCCATTTTACGTTAGGTTGATCAGCTTTAAAGTCGCGCTCAAGATAATTTAGTACTGAATCAGGCCGTTGGCCTGATTGCTTTTTACGCCAACGCTTTATCGCAGGGATCCCCACCAGATTATTAGCTTTCATGAGTCGTGCTACACGATTCAGGCTACAACTTTCGCCATCATATTGAAGCTCTTCCCAGATACGCGGGCTGCCGTATACGCCGTCACTCGCTTGATGCAGTTGATGTATCTTGCGGCCTAAACGCGCATTCGCCTGATGTCGCTGGCTGGGTTCTCGAGTACGCCAATCATAATATCCACTGGCCGAGACTTTCAACAAACGGCACATCATACGAACAGAGAAAGCATCGCGGCAGCGTTCAATCATGTGGAACTTCACTTGGGGTGTTTGGCGAAGTACGCTGCCGCTTCTCTTAAAAAATCCCGTTCCTTCTTTACCTGAGCCAGCTCTCGCTTAAGTTTGGCGAGTTCCTCATCTCTGGGGTTGCCATTCCCCGTAAACGCCTTCGTATCTGGGGTTTGAAGTGGCATAGTGAATTTGGCCACCTGAATAGAGGTGATATTATCGCCTCCATATATA
>JBMYOX010000006.1:0-83645 GCA_049599735.1 Pontibacterium sp.
TCCACTTTTCCCAATAAGGTGGCGTCAGTGCTCATCTTTTTTAAATGTACCAGCGGTGTATGGCCGATGGTTTGAGAATTATCTTCAAAAATATTCATGTGGTTACCCGGGTGTCTGATTTAATGCTATGACAATTTGTAATTTTTATATGTCATTTGGATATATGTAAGTGCTTTTTTTATTTCTAAAATACTATCAATGTTTTTAGCGTATATTGCTAAATCGAACAAGGGGTTTAAGAAGTATTCTTATTAAGCTTACGTTATATTTTATATTAGATAATGCTGATATTATTAAGTCCGGACTCTGATATCCACTGTTTATTGAGGTTTTTATGCGCTGGTTGATGCACTTATTTGCGCCCCTGTTGTTTTCTGTTACTTATGCCTTGTTTCGCTCCTCTTTGTTTAAACGCTCAAAAAAGAAGCATCATCTGGTGATGAAACTCTTTCGTTATGCGGCTGATAATAGTCACTGCAAGGCGTTGTCCGTGTACGGACATTTGCTGCACTTTAAGGGGGACGGGATTCAGAATCGTATTCAGGGCGGCATTTATCTGCAGCGTGCAGCTGATAAAGGGGATGTAAAAGCGCAGTACCAGATGGGAAAAATTTTTGAGTCGGGCTATGAGCATTATTTTCAGGCCGATGCGCAAAAGGCGCTGACTTATTACAGGCTGGCGGCCACTCAGGGGCACGTTCTGGCAATTAATCGCCTGGTGCATGCTTATGAGAAAGGTGAGCTTTCTGGGGTGATTGATTTGGCTGAATCTGAAAACTGGCGGAATAAGCTGCCAGCACTGCCTGCTCACTAAGGTTTGTTTGTCAGTCAGAAAGGTGAACCGGATGGTTGGCTTTCCAGGCCTGGTAACGGTGTAAAAAACGATCAAGTTGTTGCGCCAGTTTTTCTGCGGCCACGGGTTCATTCAGGTCACGAAAAACTTCGGCTACAGTTTCAGCGGTGCAAAGATGGTCAGCATCCGGGTTTCGCCTGAGGGTATAGCGGCTGGGCGCTTTGGGCTCTATGGCCAGTAGCGGCACTGATGCCAGCCAGGGGCTCTTACGAACGATTTTTCTGACCTCTTTCCAGGTGCCGTCCGGCACAATAATCAGCGGTGTTTTCCCCGCCTGCGGCCGGTAATCCCGCGCCCGGGTTTGTAGATCAGGTCGATCTGCCGGGAACAGTAACCAGGGCTGGTAATCTTCAGACTGAATCATATCAACCAGTGCCTGCGGGGCTTCCTTACGCTGCCAGATAAAAGCCAGTGTCTCAGGCAGCAACTGCTGAATCAGGCGGCTGGTGTTGCTGGGCCTGAGCGGTTCATTTTCGTGAAGCAACAGGACAACCTGGCATGAAAGTGGCCCGCAACAGGCAGTGTTACAGGCACAGTAAGTGTCAGGCAGGCCGCAGCCAGAGCAGGTTATCAGACTCATTTTTTCTTGGTTTTTAACTGTACGCTGAAGTTCAGTAATTGATCACTTTTACCCGGAACTTTGATTGCCCACTGTGCGGCACCTGAATTTAGTTTTTCCATAGGAAAGCTACTGTTTTTTAGGGTCCAGGGGTGACTGAACCGGGCTGATAGAATGACCGTTGCAGCCTGCTCACGGCTATTGCTGATGCGTATTTCCTGGGCGACTAAGTGACCATTAAAATTTTTGTTAAATTGGGTCTGGCGGCGTTCAATACTGATATCAAAGGCTTGTCCCAGCACAACCTGAATCGGATCATTTGCCGATTTATGGCCGATCTGTGCACCGCCTACAAACTGAATGATATCCTTATTATCCGGGCGGAAGACGCGGATGTTACCGGCGGGCATAGGCTGGCCCAGGCCGTCTTTTTTGTTGTTTTTAAAGCTCAGGTGAAGATTGGGTTTGAGGCGATGTTTCTGACTGTCCTGGTGGGCGTTTACATAAAAACTATGATGGTAACTGCGTTCGATGTTCAGTTTATCGCTGCTGATCAGGGCAATTTGTTTCTGTTGCCCGGTCTCCATATCCACTTTTTCAGGCAGATTGTAAAGGTGGAAGGCTTCCATTTGAGCGGGTGCGACTGACCGGGCATCCGCCATTACGGACATCACTTCTGCAGGAGAAGATTTATACTGGCGCACAGGCCGCGGGCTTTGTACAAGACCGGCCATCAGCTGAACTTCTGCGTCGGGATAGCGGGTGCCACTCTGGTTACTGAGGGTGGCCATGCCAGAGAGGCTGGCGCTGTTGCCTGCTTTATTCAGATTCAATACATAATCCATTTTCCAGCTGAGTCCGCCGGTCAGGTAGCTGATCTGTGCTGACTGTTCTGCTGCGGTGCCCTGGCTGCGAAAGCTGAGGCTGGGTTGTGTTAAAAGCTGAGGCGGGCGGGTGGGGAAAATAAAACGCCATTGTGCGTTAAGGGGAATACTTTCAACCTGTTGGTTACGGCTAACCAATACCTGATTGCCATCAAGGCTGAGTAGCCGGACTTTGTCGATTGTTTCTTCACCGGTAGCCGGGTTAAGTCGTGCCAGTTGCACGTCTTTATTCAGATAATATTCCAGCAGCGCCTGCCGACTGAGTAAGCGGGCATTAAAGTTTTGCTCCAGCACGGTGCCTGCGTTTTTAATGCGCAGTGTTTCCGGCTGTAACTGCCGGCTTACATCCTGGATACTGACGTTTTTCCGGGGGGGCAGCCGGGGTAGCAGGCGGGCGTCGCGTACCAGTGCCAGGTTTTGATTATAAATGGTGATGCCCAGTGCCTGGCGTTGTTTGACATCAACCACCAGACTCTCGTCAGCGCTGACAGACAGGGCGTTCAGGCTGGTTGTAGTCATAAGCAAAGCGGACATGCCGATTAAGGACGCTCTCATTATTTAATCTCCTTCTGATGCGGGCATATCCAGCGCAACACGGAATCCCCAGTCATTTTGTTTCGCCCCGGCGTCATGGCGGTAACGGCCTGCAGGCCGGATCAGGCGGTCGATATCAAACCAGGAGCCTCCGCGCATGACGTGGCTGCCACAGCCGGTCGTGGACAGCGCGCTGCCATCATCGGGCGCACCCTGGTAGTCTGGCTGGTAACAGTCTGCCACCCATTCGTTAACATTGCCCGCCATATCGTGAAAGCCCCAGGGATTTGCCTTCAATGAGCCGACAGGGGCTGTTTGTACACCGTCCCAATCGCTGCCACATTCATCACAGACCGCATAACCGGGTGCTGATTTGTTGCCCCACCAGAATGCGGTTGTTGTTCCGGCGCGGGCAGCGTATTCCCACTCTGCTTCGGTGGGGAGCCGGTAGGGCTGGCCGGTTTCTTGGGCTAACCATTGACTGTATGCCTGCGCATCCCGCCACCTGACGTTAATGACCGGGCGGGTACCACGCCCCCAGCCTTCGTCGTCAGGCTGTTTGCGTCCGGTTGCCCTGGCGAAAGCGTCGTACTGAGCGAAGGTTATTTCGTAGCGTGACAGGGCGACACCATAATGGATACTGACCTGGTGCACCGGGTATTCGTTGTCATCACCCAGTTTGTGGCTGTCTCCCATTTGAAACTTTCCAAAGGGCAGGGCAACCATATCAGGGCCGTAAAGATCCTTTTTAATCTGATCCCGAAAAACCAGTGTCCGGGGCGCTTCAACCTCGGCTAATTGCAGATTCAGGAGCTTAGTGGCAGACAGGTCATCTTCAGCGGCAGGCTCAGCCCCGCTGGTGGAGAAAGCATCCGGGTTATCGGGCATCATTTCCGATGTGCTGTCCTGATCAGGGGGTGCCGGTTGTGCCGTTATGACTTGCTTTGTCAGGGCCTCAGCTACGGGGAGGGTGCCATTAGCTATCTGGCCTTCCTGCTGATTTGTCAAATAGAAGAAGGCCGCTGCTATACCGGCGCAGATACCGGTCAGCAGACCCAGGGCAAAGCTAAGTGGCCGGTTAAGCTTAACTGAAGGTAAGCGCAGCTGCTTTTTTCCGGGCATCGACTCGGCGGTCGTTGTTTCCGTTACGGATAAGGCGGTGTCTGCGGCGTTGTCTGTTGCCGGTTCCTCCCGGGACTCCGGTATCTGAGTGTCGGGCTGAAACAGGGATTTGATCAGCTTCAGGGCAGTGGCGGGCCGGTCTGAAATACCAGAGCTTAATGCTGACTGCAGCTGCGCCCACTGCTGATCGCTCAGGGATTTTGGCTGACTCAGGCGGGTGGGGTCACATTGACCGGGGTCAGTCGTTGAGGCGAAGGGGGGGTGCCCGGTCAGCACTTCATAAGCGATACAGGCCAGCGAGTAGATATCTGACTGGCGACTGTGATTGCCGCTTATATGGGTTTCAGGTGCCTGGTAGATGTTATATCGCTGGCTGTGTGGCGCACTGTCTGGCAGGTTATCAAGTGCCTTATCCAGGCCAAAGCCTGTGACTTTTACCCCGGTCCCCCGATTAATAAATAGCAGCGCGGGACAGAGTGCATTGTGTGAAATACGCTGAGTGCTGTAGGCAGTATCCAGTGCAGTGGCTGTTTGCAACAACAGCCCTTTTATCTGTGCGCAGGAGAGCTTGCGGATTTTCCCTTCCTGTAACAGGGTTGCCAGAGACGTGCCATCCAGTCTCTCCGAAGAAATAAAGGCCCGCTGTTTGCTTTCGTTAAAAAAGCCATAGTTTTGCAGAATATGTTTGTGTTTTAGTCTTTTTCCGTAAGACACCTGCCGCTTGATAGCTTCCAGCGCCTGAGGGTCGGGGCTGAAAATAGATGCGATAATTTCCAGGCTAACAAGAGGTGTGCCTTGCACACTGAGGTCTTCGGCCTGCCAAAGCTGACCAAGAGCACTGACACCCAGCTTCTTTTTTAACGAAAAGCGATGATGTGCAGGGCCGATTACCTTTCCTTCGGTGAGTGCGTCCATAAAATTATTTGCGGAAGTCTCCATGGGCCAGCCTGCTGTCAGTCGTTTTGCCTATGATAGACAAGGCCGGCCCCGGATGTATAGCGTTTGAGGCTCGTCTCAGGCAGAGGTGTCCAGGGGGGGGAAGCTTTTTACCAGATCATCAACGGCTTTCATCTGGGCCAGGTAAGGTTCCAGCTTATCCAATGGCAGTGCACAGGGGCCGTCACATTTTGCAACAGCCGGATCAGGATGGGCTTCCAGAAAAAGCCCCGCGATGCCCTGAGAAATACCGGCACGGGAAAGCTGGGCAACCAAAGCACGACGACCATCGGCAGAGTCGGAGCGCCCGCCCGGCATTTGTAGTGCGTGAGTAGCGTCAAACATCAGCGGATAGCCAAATTCTTTCATTGTGGTAAAACCCAGCATATCCACAATCAGGTTGTTGTAGCCATAGCAGGAACCGCGCTCACAGAGAATCAGTTGATCGTTGCCAGCTTCTTCGCACTTATGCAAGATGTGCTTCATCTCGTGAGGCGCCAGAAACTGTGCTTTTTTGATGTTGATAATCGCGCCTGTTTCCGCCATGGCCTGTACCAGATCGGTCTGGCGGGATAGAAAAGCCGGTAGCTGGATAATGTCGCAGACTTCTGCCGCAGGTGCCGCCTGGTAGGGTTCATGCACATCGGTGATTAGCGGAACATTAAAGGTGTCTTTCACTTCCTGCAGAATTTTCAGGCCCTCATCGAGACCCGGACCACGAAAAGAACCCAGAGAGGAACGGTTGGCTTTATCAAAAGATGCTTTGAATACATAGGGAATGTTTAGTTTAGTGGTGACTTCCACGTAGTGCTCTGCAATTTTCATTGCCAGATCACGGGATTCCAGCACATTCATGCCACCGAAAAGCACCAGTGGTTTATCGTTAGCAATCTCAACGTTTCCGGCAACAATGGTTTTCTGCTGCATAGGTTTTTCCTTCCGGGTAGCAATTATGTAAAGTTGGGCATTATACGTGATCGGACGGAAAAAGGCGGTATCGTGTTCCCCGGTCAGGTACTGAAAAATGTGCTGAGCGCAGGTCATCATTTTTTAACGGAATAAAGCAGGATAAAAGTCATGACACAAACCGAATTATCTGGCTATACAGCCGCCTGCCGGAAGCTTGTGCATGAGACTCACACGCTGCTGCTATCAACGCTGTCAGCGCAGTCTTTTCCTGAGATCAGTTATGCGCCTTTTGTACAGGATGCCCGGGGGTGTTTGTATATCTATGTTAGCGAGCTGGCAGATCACTGCCGGAGTTTGCAGCTAAATCCTGAATGCAGTGTGCTGCTTATTCGGGATGAAAGTGCATCTTCAAATTTGTTTGCCCGCGAACGGTTGATGTTTAAATGTGAGGTGTCCCAGGTAGCCCCGGCCTTTGAAAACTACTTAAGCGTGCTGGACCAGCTCGAACAGCGCCAGGGCCAGACGGTACAGTTGTTACGCAGCCTGCCGGATTTTCACTTATTTGCGCTGAAGCCCGTATCCGGGCGTTATATCGTGGGTTTTGGTAAAGCCTTTGAGGTGAATCCCCTTGACTTCAGCCTGGAACATATCGATGCGGATCGCCTGAAGCGGGTTTAAACCCCGTTACCGACGAACTCAACCACAACGGTTTTGATCAGAAAAGCCACAAGTCCGAGACCCAGTGCAAAAAAGAGTATTGCGGTGCCAAATTTACCCGCATTCGACTTTTTTGCCAGGTCATAAATAATGAAGAAAATAAAACCTGCAAAAACCGCTAAACCAACATTCAGGGCAATGGCTTCAACTTCAGCAAGGCGCATGGTAATCATTCCTGTGAGGAGTTATTGAACGAGTCAGGACAAATTGTGCGCGGATTGTATAGAAAAGGTGACGGCGAGAATAGTATGAAATAGTGGCACAGTAGAACTTAAGTGCTCAGTAGACCGCTTAGGCGGGTCTATTGTTGACTCGTTTTGAAATGGTGGTGGGAGGTGGATTCGAACCACCGAAGCTTACGCGTCAGATTTACAGTCTGATCCCTTTGGCCACTCGGGAATCCCACCAGGGCAAAACGAGCGGCTATCTTATGGATTTAAGGCCCCGCTGTAAAGTGTATAAATCAATTTTATGACAATTTTTATCATATGAATTTTTTGTAAAAATTTATTTATAAACGTGAAAAAAAATCAATTCTTACCGGTCAGGGGCGCAGGCCACGGCTCCTCTATCCTTGCACCTGAGGTCGCCGGATGCCTTCATAGATAGATTTTAAAATCAATATTGAATTATTTTGGCGTCAAACTATATTTAGTGCGAATCATTTCAGGAGGTACTACATCTTGTGTCACAAGGTGTCTGGTCTGCTGGGTGCAGTTTGAACAACTGTTGTATTTTAAAGCCTTTAAACAGGCGTTTAAGACGATCTGGCAGTTGTTCCGGTTTCTGATAATTAATGTGTGCGTTCTAGTGGAAGGCCTGATGCAACAAGATTTAATGGTTACAAAAAGAGACGGTCGAAGGGAAAAAATCGATCTGGAGAAAATACACCGGGTAATTATCTGGGCAGCGGAAGGGTTGGACGCTGTTTCACCGTCTGAAGTAGAGCTTAAAGCACATTTGCAGTTTTATGACGGCATCAGAACCTCCGATATTCATGAAACACTGATTAAGTCGGCGGCTGATCTGATCTCTGACAGCTCACCTGACTATCAGTACCTGGCCGCGCGCCTGGCTATTTTTCATTTGCGTAAACGTGCATTTGACAGCTTTGAACCTCCGCATTTATTTGGTCATGTAACCGAAATGGTGGAACAGGGGCGCTATGATCCGCACCTTTTAGCGGATTACAGTGAAGCTGAATGGTACGAACTGAACGACTACCTTGATCATAACCGTGATATGAATTTCTCGTACGTGGCGGTTAAGCAGCTTGAAGGCAAGTATCTGGTTCAGAACCGGGTAACCGGAAAAATTTATGAAAGCCCTCAGGTGCTTTATATGCTGGTGTCCGCCTGTTTGTTTGCGGATTATCCACGAGATACACGTCTGAGCTATGTTAAGCGCTTTTATGACGCCACATCTTTATTCAAACTATCATTGCCCACGCCTATTATGGCGGGTGTACGCACACCTACCCGACAGTTCAGTTCCTGTGTATTGATTGAATGCGGCGACAGTCTGGACTCTATTAATGCGACTGCATCGTCCATTGTTAAATATGTTTCCCAGCGGGCCGGTATTGGTATTAACGCAGGCCATATCCGCGCCATTGGCAGCCCTATCCGTAACGGTGAGGCTTTTCATACGGGCTGTATTCCTTTTTATAAGCATTTTCAGACGGCGGTTAAATCCTGCTCTCAGGGCGGTGTACGCGGTGGTGCAGCCACCCTGTTTTATCCGCTTTGGCATTTGGAAGTTGAATCGCTGCTGGTGTTAAAAAACAACCGGGGTGTGGAAGAAAATCGGGTGCGTCATCTGGATTACGGTGTTCAGCTGAATAAGCTGATGTATACCCGCCTGATTAAAGGCGGCAATATCACCCTGTTCAGCCCCCACGAAGTGCCCGGGCTTTATGATGCATTTTTTGCGGACCAGGAAGAATTTGAACGTCTCTATGTGCAGTATGAGCAGGACGACAGTATTCGCAAAAAAACCATTAAGGCAGTAGAGCTCTTTGGCCTGATGGCCTCTGAGCGTGCCTCTACCGGCCGTATTTATATTCAAAATGTTGACCATTGCAATACGCACAGTCCTTTTGATCCGGCGGTGGCACCGGTTAAACAATCCAATCTTTGTCTGGAAATTGCACTGCCCACTAAGGCATTAAACGATATTAATGACGAAGAAGGCGAAATTGCCCTTTGTACCTTGTCAGCCTTTAACCTGGGCGCACTGGAAAGCCTGGACGAGCTGGAAAATCTGTCTGATCTGATAGTACGTGCACTGGATAACCTGCTGGATTATCAGGACTATCCGATTAAAGCGGCACATACTTCGACCATGTCCCGTCGTCCGCTGGGTGTGGGTGTGACTAACTTTGCCTATTATCTGGCGAAGAATGGTGTGCGATATTCTGATGGTTCTGCCAATGGCCTGGTGCATAAAACGTTTGAGTCTATTCAGTATTATCTGCTGAAAGCATCCAATGACCTGGCGAAAGAACGGGGTGCCTGTCCTAAGTTTAACGAGACGGTTTACTCTAAAGGCCTGTTGCCGATTGATACGTATAAGCGTGAAGTGGACGAGTTCTGCGAAGAGCCGCTGCATCACTTCTGGGAAACGTTGCGTGAAGATATCCGTGAATTCGGGCTGCGTAACAGCACACTGACGGCGCTGATGCCTTGTGAAACCTCTTCTCAGATTACCAACTCGACTAATGGCATTGAGCCACCGCGTGGTTTTGTTTCAGTTAAAGCCAGTAAAGACGGCATTATGAAACAGGTGGTGCCTGAGTACACCGAGCTGAAAAATCAGTATGAACTGCTCTGGAGCATTCCGAACAATAGCGGTTACTTACAACTGGTTGGTATTATGCAGAAGTTTGTGGATCAGTCTATTTCTGCAAATACCAATTACGATCCGGGCAAATTCCCGGGAGAAAAAGTGCCGATGAAGCAGTTGCTTCAGGATCTTCTGACGGCTTACAAAAATGGTGTTAAGACACTTTATTACCATAACACCCGTGACGGTGCGACTGATCAGCATGAGGATACCGGCGGCTGTGACGGCGGTGCCTGCAAGCTGTAATCATCCATTGTAACAGACAGAATGTAACAGTCGGGTGTTCTGCCTGAGCGGGCAGAACACCACTATATCTATCCGATTTGTATTATTCAGGTAACTCAGAAAAACGATGTCCTACACTACGTTTAGCCACAGCGATCATGATGCGACTAAAGAACCGATGTTTTTTGGCCGCAGTGTTAACGTTGCACGTTATGACCGTCAGAAATACCCTTTCTTTGAAAAGCTGATCGAGAAACAGCTTTCGTTTTTCTGGCGTCCGGAAGAAGTGGATCTCAGTAAAGACCGTAAAGATTTTATGGAAATGCCTGAGCATGAAAAGCATATTTTCCTGAGTAATCTTAAATATCAAACACTGCTGGATTCCGTACAGGGGCGCTCGCCGAATATTGCTTTTTTGCCGATTGTTTCTCTGCCCGAACTGGAAACCTGGTTTGAGACCTGGGCGTTTAGTGAAACTATTCACAGCCGCTCTTATACCCATATTATTCGAAATATCATTACAGAACCCTCCGAGGTTTTTGATGGCATTGTGAAAAATAAAGAAATTATCAAGCGCGCAGATTCAGTCACCCGTTTGTACGATGAGCTGATTTTTCTGGTTAACCTGTACAACACCTTAGGGGTGGGTGTGCATACGGTTGACGGGCATATTTATGATGTCAGCCTGAAAAACCTGAAGAAAAAACTCTACCTGACACTCGTGACGGTTAACGTGCTGGAAGCCATTCGTTTCTATGTGAGTTTTGCCTGCTCTTTTGCTTTTGCAGAACGTGCGATTATGGAAGGTAACGCGAAGATCGTAAAACTGATTGCCCGTGATGAGGCACTTCATCTGGCTGGCACACAGTTGATGCTGAATACCATGGCTTCAGGCGCTGATGATCCGGAAATGAAAAGCATCGCAAAAGAGTGTGAAGGCGAGGTTTATCAGATTTTCAGTGAAGCCGCCCGGCAGGAAAAAGACTGGGCGCAGTACCTGTTCAGCGAAGGTTCGATGATCGGTCTTAACGCCGCTATTCTGGCGGATTATGTTGAGTACATCACCAATATTCGTATGAAAGCACTGAATCTTGAGGGTATCTTTCCCGAACGTAAAAACCCGCTGCCCTGGATGAATGCCTGGCTTGTGAGTGATAATGTTCAGGTTGCGCCGCAGGAATCTGAAATAAGCTCCTATCTGGTAGGGCAGATTGACAATGAGGTGGGTGATGGCGATTTTGACGGTTTCGACCTCTGATAAACAGGAATATACCGCTATGTCAGGTATCCCTCGTATTAAGATAAATAACTATACCTTTTATTATCAATACGAGTTTTCCCTGCTGGATGCGCTGGAAGCACAGGAAATAGAGGCACCTTATAGTTGCCGCGGGGGCTACTGTGGCTGCTGTAAAGTGCGTTTGCTGGAGGGTGAAGTTGAGCAGGTGCAGGATGCACTGTTTGATGTAGGGCCTGAGGAAATATTAGCCTGTTGTGCAGTGCCTAAAACACATATTGAAATCGAAATACCGGATAAATAGCCAGATTTTTCACAGCTTTTATATTGTTAAACAATGCCTGATATAACTGTCAGGCTTCTTACTTTTTACAATCTGTATTTTTTCTAACTTATTGATATATATAAAATAATTATATTTTGGGTGTATTTCGTCCAAAGTGCTCGAATACCCGTCATTGCTGCATCAGCGGCATCTGTCCCAAAACTGCACACCGTTCTATCCACAGAATATGTGAGTAAGTTAACGTAAGCATAATGCTTAACTCTTCTGTTGTTTATCCGGTTAAAAAATAGACCAGCGTTTGAACGCCATCGCTTGTTTTACCCGCCCTGTGGCAACCTGTTCAGCTGCCAGGCGGGGGGCGATTTTCTGTGCCCGGGCAGCGTTTAATATTTCTTCGGTATTTTGTCTGATTTTTTCTTTGATAACCTCAAAGGCTGCGGTTTGTCCCAGGTGTCGGTATTCCATCGCCGCACAGATAACACCGCCGGCATTGGCGATAAAATCCGGAATAATAAGAATACCCCGCTTATGCAGCAGCACTTCAGCAGCCCGGGTGAGCGGAATATTAGCCCCCTGTACAATTAAACGGGTATTCAGTCTTTTTTGGTTATCTTCATTAATCACATCAGGGCGGGCAGCGGGAATCCAGACATCACACGCAATATCTATAATCGCATCACGGGACAAATGCTGACCGGTCTCGTAATCACTCAGGGCTGCACCGGCTTTTTTGAGTCTGATCAGCGCGGCCAGATCCAGGCCATCGGGGGCATAAAGTGTGCTTTTAGAGTCGCTGACGGCAATAATCGTTGCGCCTTTTTTGGCAAGGTAACGGGCAGAATGCATACCCACAGCCCCAAAACCTTGTATAGCAACACGGATATTGCCCGGTGTCAGATTGCAGTGAGCCAGGGCAACCTCAGTGGCATGGCTGATGCCCCAGCCTGTTGCACCAATCTCATCCAGTGGGATACCGCCGATTTCACGGGGCAGGCCCACAGCACGACCAATTTCATCCTGAACCCAGGCCATACAGGTTTCATTGGTGCCCATATCCGGACCGAAGATATATTCTGTGTTGCCCGACAAGGCGCTGGCAAAGGCCCGAATAAGCTGCTCTTTATCTTGCCCGGGCATGCCGGGGTCGCCAAAGAGTACCGATTTAGCACCGCCATGTGCGAGCCCGGCTGATGCATTTTTTAGTGTCATCGCCCTGGCAAGGCGGGCGCATTCCAGTTCGCTAACATCCGGTGCCATGCGTAGCCCGCCAATTGCAGGACCGGCAGCGACATTATCAACGACCAATATGCCTTTAAGGTTATATTCGGGTTGCCGGACATAAATGATTTTGGCCGGGCCCAGTTCATCACCACGCGTAAAAATATCAGTCATCTGCCTGCTCCCTGGGTGGGTAAAAAATCAGATCGCAAAAAACCTGCGAACAAACCGCTGATTTAAGTAAAGCACTAAAAGTGCCTGACGGCAGATTAAACAAACGGATGCAGACTTTAGATTTTGGCTATGGCAGCGACCTGAAGTGCAGGGCTGTGGAAAAGGTTTTGATACTGCAGAGGCTTTTGGCAGGTGACCGGAGCCAGCAAGCCAGATCGTTTTTACTCGGGCTTTATTTCAGTGATTTTGCAGTGAACAATTTTGCTGTCAATGCTTGACATAAAATATTCATATTGATTTTTATGCCTGATAATGCGATGAAATTAAGGTGTTTTATGGGGTGGTTAAAAAATAATCAATTTAGCTGGAGGCCAGCAACCCCGCCGTTTTGAGTGATGTTTCATAAACTCATCCACGAACTTACCCACAGAAAGTGTGTATAAGCATTTTTGTCGTTTAGGCGACTAAGGGCATTTTGTTTTTTTATGAAAATGCCCCGAGCAGGTCACGTTTTTTAGCCTCCGGGTAAAAGGTCCGGGTTATGCGTTGCCAGCACATCCTCACCAAACCAGGCGAGGTCTTGATGAAGGTTTACAACTTCACCGATAATAATCAGTGCCGGTGCGGGTAATTGTGCAATTTGCTGTTTCTCTGCTAAGTCAGCCAGGGTGCCAATCAGGACTTTCTGATCAGCTGAGGTACCCCGTGAGACAATTGCTGCAGCTGTTTGGGCAGACTTGCCGTGTTTGATCAGTTGTTCACTTAGCTTGGGTAATGTGTGCAGGCCCATATAAAAGACAAGGGTCTGATCAGGCTGAACCAGCTCAGAAAAATTCAGGTCACTGGTACGATTTTTTAACTGGCCGGTGACAAAACGTACAGATTGAGCATAGTTGCGATGAGTCAGGGGAATTCCGGCATAGGTTGAGCAGGCACTGGCAGCCGTAATACCGGGCACAACCTGAAAAGGAATATTATGTGCTTTGAGGCTTTGTAATTCTTCGCCGCCGCGGCCAAAAATAAAGGGATCACCGCCCTTGAGCCGTAAGACGCGTTTTCCCTGTTTTGCATAACTAACCAGCAGGTCGTTGATACCTTCCTGCGGCACCGCATGGTTTGCCCGCTGTTTACCCACAAAAACACGGTCGGCATCACGGCGGCACAGATCCAGTACTTTCTCAGATACCAGAGCATCGTAAAGCACAATATCAGCTTGCTGCATCAGGCGTAATGCTTTGAAGGTCAGTAACTCCGGATCGCCGGGGCCACCACCAACCAGATAAACTTCACCGGTTGTTTTATCCGGGTCTGCACTGTCCAGTTTAGCCTGCAAAAGTTGTTCGGCCTCTTTATGGCGACCGGCAAAGACTTTCTCGGCAACTTGTCCCTGCAAGGTATCTTCCCAGAAAATACGGCGCTGATTCACAGAATCAAAGCGTGCCTTAACCGCACCCCGGAAGCGCCCCACCAGTTTACTAAGCTCGCTGTAGCTGTTCGGAATCCAGGTTTCCAGTTTGGCACGTAGCAGGCGGGCGAGCACTGGTGCCTGACCGCCTGATGAGATACCAATGACTACAGGAGAGCGGTCAACAATGGCGGGAAAAATAAAGGTACAAAGTGCGGGGCTGTCTACAACGTTCACGGGCAGGTTCGCGGCAACTGCATCAAAGTGTACACGGCTGTTGAGAGTTTGGTCATCTGTGGCGGCCACAACCAGGCGTTTGTTTGTTAGCAGTGCAGGGTGATATTCACCAATAATAACTTCCCCTTCGTGTTGTGCCAGTAGCCGGTTAAGTTCGTCTGAAACTTCGTGTGCGATAACCGTGACTTTTGCACCTGCACGGGTTAACAGGCTGGCTTTGCGAAGGGCGATGCTTCCGCCGCCCACCAGAAGTACGGGTTGTTGGTCGAGTTTGAAAAATAACGGCAGGTAATCCAAAGCACTGTCTCCACGGGAAGGCATTTGTAACTGAAACTATAAGATAGTCTATCAAAGCCGCTAACAAAAAAGGGGCTTAATAGCCCCCTGGAAAAGATACTTATTTAAAATTTAGTGGTGTAGCCGGATGCAGGCCGCATTCACGGTTCTCCGGGTTTTCCCACCACCAGCGTCCGGCCCGCACATCTTCGCCTGCGGATATAGCGCGGGTACAAGGCGCGCAGCCGATGCTGGGATAATGTTGATCATGCAGAGCGTTATAAGGCACTTCATGAGCGTTTATATAAGCCCAGATGTCTTTTTCAGACCAGTCTGCCAGCGGGTTAAGTTTATGTAGATTATTGCCCTCATCCCATTCTTCAAACTGAATTTCATCGCGGGTGACAGATTGCTCGCGACGTAAGCCGGTGATCCAGGCTTTATGATCGCTCAAGGCCCGCTGGAGTGGTTTGATCTTGCGTACAAAACAGCAGCCTTTGCGCAGCGCCTGGCTGTTATAAAATGCATTAATGCCGTTTGTCTGCACGTAGTCTTCGATGTCTTTTGCATCGGGGTAATACACTTTCAGCGTAAGGTCGCTGTAGCGATTATGAATCTCATCCAGTAATTTCAGTGTTTCTTCCGGCAATCGCCCGGTATCCAGTACAAACATGGAGATACCTGGGGCAAATTTGCTGATCAGGTCAGTTAAGACCACATCTTCGGCACCCAGGCTGTTAGCCAGTACCACAGAGCCACTGTGATCACTGACGGCTTTTTTAAGCCGGTTGGCCGTGGCGTTGATTTTTTCCTGTAATTCGGGGCTGATTTTACCGCTCATGCTCTAACCTCAGCGTGTTAAAAGCAGCCTGAGAAAAGGCTGCTTAAATATTTTATTGATGATAAACCGGGCGGCTGTGATCCGCTGCACCCTGATAGCGCACACTGAACTCGTCAAAGGCATTAGCAACCTCCGGGCTGAAACGTTCAGTCGGAATTTCCAGGGCATCAAAACCACAGCGTGTCATAAAGTCCAGGCGATCCTGGCTGACATCACCCAATGCACGAATTTCTCCGCTAAACCCGGCGCGTCTGAGCAGGCGGGCGATCGAGAACCCCCGGCCATCACGCAGTACCGGGAAATGGATTGTGATCAGCGGGAACTGTTCTGCATGCGCCAGCAGCCAGTTGATATCAACGTCACCTTCTATCTGAATAGCCACCTGTCCTTCACGGCTCTGTAGTGTAGCCAGGTGTGCCTGATAGAGTGGCAGTGGCACAATGATATCCCCGCCCTGGGTGAGTGACTCTTCATCGACTTGTTGCCAGCTGTCGTTTTCTACCAGAGTACGATTAATGAACAGGGGCATATACTTTCTCCTTAAACGGACTCAGGCCGATACGGCGCACACAGTCGATAAAACGTTCGTTTTCCAACCGGTTTTCAACGAAGGCTTCTAATACTTTTTGAAGGGTTTCTGCTACATCGTCAGCCGCAACGGCTTTACCCAGTACTTTACCTAAAGAGGCATCTGAACCATCAGAGCCACCCAGGGTGATCTGATACCAGTCTTCGCCTTTTTTATCGACACCCAGAATGCCAATATGGCCCACATGATGGTGGCTGCAGGCGTTGATACAGCCCGACATATTAAGCTTTAAGTCACCCAGGTCATAAAGGTAATCCAGATCTTCAAAGGTATTATCAATCTGATCGGCAATACCTAAGGTTTTAGCATTGGCCAGGGCGCAGAAATCACCACCGGGGCAGACGGTCATATCGGTTAAAGTGCCTATATTGGCACGTGCCAGACCGGCTTCTTCCAGTGCCTGCCAGAGGGTAAACAGGTCGACATTGCGCACATCAGCCAATACCAGGTTCTGGTTGTGAGTGGAGCGGATCTCACCAAAACTGTATTGATCAGCCAGATCGGCAATCCGATCCATTTGCTGGTGGGTCACATCACCTTTGGGCTTCAGGTGTGCCTTAAGGGACAACACAACTGCCCGGTAGCCGGCTACTTTGTGTTCCACGGTGTTCTGGCGATACCAGGCCTGAAAGCTACTGTCAGCACTCAGTTTTTCAGCCAGTGACTGATCATCATCAGCATCGACTTCGTAGTCAAAAGGGGTGAAGAACGCCTGAACCCGCTCGATTTCTGTCTGGGGTAATTTAAGATCACTGTTGCGAATCTGTTCCCATTCGGCGTCAACCTGCTGGCGGAATTCGTCAATGCCCATGGTGTTAACCAGAATCTTGATACGGGCTTTATATTTGTTATCACGGCGACCATTAAGGTTATACACACGGATAATCGCTTCCAGATAGGACAGCAGATCTTCCTTGTGCAGGAACGGACGAATCTGTTTGCCGATCACCGGTGTGCGCCCTAAACCGCCACCGACCAGCACCTCAAAACCTACAACACCCTCTGAATTTTTGATCAGTTGCAGGCCGATATCGTGTACCTGAGAGGCGGCACGGTCAGTTGGGCCACCGGCAATTGCGATCTTAAACTTACGCGGCAGGTAAGCAAATTCCGGGTGCAGGCTGGACCACTGGCGAATAATCTCACAATACGGGCGCGGATCCTCAATCTCGTCGGCGCTGATACCGGCAAACTGATCCGTTGTGGTATTGCGGATACAGTTCCCCGAGGTTTGAATGGCATGCATCTGAACCTGCGCCAGCTCTTCCAGAATATCAGGCACTTCTTCAAGTTTGGGCCAGTTAAACTGCAGATTGGTGCGCGTGGTGAAGTGGCCATAGCCTTTATCATAAGTGCGGGCGATATGAGCCAGTTTTCGCATCTGGGTAGATGACATCATGCCGTAAGGCACAGCAACACGCAGCATCGGTGCCTGGCGCTGAACATAAAGACCGTTCATCAGGCGCAGGGCCAGAAATTCATCTTCCGGCAGGTCACCTGCCAGATAGCGGCGGGTCTGGTCGCGATATTGTGCGACACGCTCATCAACCAGTTTCTGATCGACTTGATTATATTGATACATATTTCAACACCTTGCTACGCCCCGTTTGGGCCGGTTATTCTGTTTAATGAGTTTGCGTTAACCTGCCAGCACAAAGCGCAGGCCAATGGCAAACAATAGTGATCCCATAATCGGTTGCATGACTTTTGGTGAAAGCCGTGCACCCAGGTGACTACCCAGAAAGACACCTGGCAGGGACCCAATCACCAGATAGGCCAACAGACCCAGATCTACATTGCCCATTTCATAGTGACCTGCACCGGCAATGGCGGTTAATACCACCGCATGCAGCAGGTCGGTCCCCACAATCGCCTGCATCGACAAACGTGGATAAAGTAAAATCAATAAAGCCGTGCCTAAAGCACCGGCTCCTACCGATGACAGTGTCACCAGACCACCCAGCGCAATACCGGTAATCAGCGTAATAGCCGGACGCCAGCGGCGACCGTGCCGGGCCAGTTTGGTGTCTTGCCATTCCAGGGCTTTGGCGCGAATTCGGTTACGTAAAAAAACCGCCACTGAGGTAAAAACCAGTGATATGCCCAGGGTCAGATTCATTAAGTGCTCTATTGCATCTAATCCGCCCAGTCCTTTCAGGTAATAAAGGGTAAACAGGCTGCCGGGGATACTGCCGCCTAACAGTAGCAAGACAATTTTGTATTCAATCAGACGTTTTTTTGCATAAGAGAACGTGCCACCACATTTAGTGATGGCGGCATACAAAAGGTCTGTACTCACAGCGGTAATAGGCGGAATACCGAATACAACGATCAGCACGGGTGTCATCAGGGCGCCGCCGCCGATGCCCGTCAGGCCGACGATAAAACCGACGACCATGCCTGCGAAGCTGTATGCAAATTCCATGAATATACCTGCGAATTATAGATGGGCGGCATAGTAATGGTTTTTTCTTATAACTTAAAATAATAATTTGAGATGTTATTATAACTTTAAGTTTTGTATGTCAGTTGTGGAACCTTAGGATCGGGCGGCAATCTTTATATTCCTAACAGTTATGAATAAAGTTTTATTTATTCTTTTTAGTTTTATTAACTAACTGGAATAATAGCCGCAAAATCAGGAGGCTTGTGGCTGCTGCATATAGTGAGCGACTCACAGCCTGCGCAAACCTAGTTAAAGAAAGAGCGTGCATAATGACTTCCTTGCCGAAACATCGTCTGACTCATCTGCGGCAGCTTGAAGCCGAGAGTATTCATATTATCCGTGAAGTAGCCTCTGAGTTTGAGAACCCGGTGATGCTCTATTCTGTGGGTAAAGACTCTTCCGTGATGTTGCACCTGGCGCGTAAGGCTTTCTACCCGGGTACACCACAGTTTCCGCTAATGCATGTGGATACCACCTGGAAATTTCGGGAAATGATCGAGTTCCGCGACAAAATGGCGCAGGAAGCCGGTATGGACCTGATTGTGCATGTGAACCAGGACGGGGTGGATATGAATATCAGTCCGTTCCATCACGGCTCAAAGAAACACACAGATATTATGAAAACCCAGGGACTTAAGCAGGCATTGAATAAGTACAAATTTGATGCCGCCTTTGGTGGTGCACGGCGTGATGAAGAAAAATCCCGCGCAAAAGAGCGTGTCTTTTCCTTCCGGGATAAAAACCATCGCTGGGATCCTAAAAGTCAGCGCCCTGAATTATGGGATACTTTTAATACCCGCATTGATAAAGACGAGAGCATCCGTGTGTTCCCACTCTCCAACTGGACTGAGCTGGATATCTGGCAGTACATCTATCTGGAAGAAATCCCGATTGTGCCCCTTTACCTCTCTGAGAAACGGCCGGTGGTTGAACGGGACGGCATGCTGGTGATGGTTGATGATGAGCGTATGCCGCTGGGTGAGCATGAAGTACCTGAGATGAAAAATGTACGCTTTAGAACGCTGGGCTGTTACCCCCTGACCGGTGCGGTGGAGTCAGATGCGGCTACTTTGCCTGAAATTATTCAGGAAATGCTGTTAACCACCACGTCTGAGCGACAGGGGCGTGCTATTGACCATGATGGGGCAGGCTCTATGGAGCAGAAAAAGATGGAAGGTTACTTTTAATCAGCCGCTGTGCTGCGCCCGTATTTGATCAACCGTGTTAATCACCGGATTTTAAAGAGATAGAGTTATGAGTCATCAGAGCGATTTAATTGCATCCGATATACAGGCTTACCTGAACCAACATGAGAATAAAGAGCTGCTGCGCTTTCTGACCTGCGGCAGTGTCGATGACGGTAAATCAACGCTGATTGGCCGACTGCTGCACGATTCAAAAATGATCTATGAAGATCAGCTGGCAGCCATACAAAATGAAAATGCCCGTCTGGGTAATGCTGGTGAAGCACTGGACTTAGCGTTGCTGGTGGATGGCCTGCAAGCAGAGCGTGAACAGGGTATTACCATTGATGTAGCTTATCGTTATTTTTCAACGGATAAGCGAAAATTTATCATCGCAGATACACCGGGGCATGAGCAATACACCCGTAATATGGCAACCGGTGCTTCAACCTGTGATCTGGCCATTATTCTGATTGATGCCCGTTATGGCGTGCAGGTACAGACAAAAAGACACAGCTATATTGTTTCTCTGTTGGGTATCAAACATACCATTGTTGCAGTAAACAAAATGGATTTGGTGGATTTCAGCGAGTCACGTTTTAACGAGATCCGGGCGGAATATCAGGCGTTCAGTAAAGACCTGAACCTGCCGGATGTTCAGTTTGTGCCGTTGTCAGCGCTGGAAGGTGACAACGTGGTGTCTTTATCAGAGAAAACGCCCTGGTATCAGGGGGCACCATTGATGGAAACACTGGAGCACGTTGAAATTGCGAATGACCGTAATTTTGATGAACTGCGTTTTCCTGTGCAGTACGTGAACCGGCCAAACCTGGATTTCCGAGGTTATTGCGGCACCCTGACGTCAGGCATTGTACGTCCGGGTGATGAAGTAACGGTTTTACCCTCCGGCAAGTCCAGCCGGGTTAAAGCTATTGTGACTTATGAAGGTGAAATTGAAGAAGCCTTTCCCCCCATGTCGGTTACCCTGACCCTTGAGGATGAAATTGATATTTCCCGGGGTGATATGCTGGTGCATTCAGACAAGGTGCCGGCGGTCAGTAATCGCTTTGATGCGATGGTGGTCTGGATGTCAGAAGCAGAAATGGTGCCGGGCCGTCAGTATGATGTGAAGCTGGCAACGAGCACTGTTGCCGGGGGCATCACTAATATTCGTCACCGGGTTGATGTGAACACAATGGCGCAGTCCGATGTGGTCAGCTTGGGCTTAAATGATATTGCCCGCTGTGAAATTACCCTGGAACGCCCGATTGTGGTGGATGATTATCAGCAACACCGGGGCACCGGTTCGTTTATTGTGATTGACCGGTTGAGCAATGCTACGGTTGCATCAGGTATGATAGTGGCTGATGGCGAACAGCAACTGGAAACCGGTGACCTGGATATTCTGACGGCTTCGCAGGTCAGTGGTGCTGATAAAGCGCGTCGTTTTGGACAGCAGGCGGCCACAGTGGTGATTTCCGGCGCGTCTGAGGCTGAACGTAATCAGGTGATTTATAGCCTGGAGAAACGCCTGTTTGATTACGGACGTGCGGTGGCGGTGCTTAACGAAGAAAGCCTGCCGGATACTCTGCAGTCTGATCTGCAAGCAGTGGCTTCCGTGCTTAATGCTAACGGTTTGCTGGTGCTGGCATCCAGTGATACACCTTTAGCAGGGCATTCAGTGTTGAATGTTTCTCTGGCAGGGCAGGCGGCTGAGTTGCGGTTGTCTCCGGAACAGAGCCCGGTTGCACAGGTGAGGGCAGTGATTGACTTGCTACAGTCACACCAGTTGGTTTGATACTGCTGTGCTATCCGTATTCCGGGTAGCGCAGAAATCAGGTCAGTCTGTGAGGTACAAGGTGGTCTAACAAGCGGCGATAAGCCGCTTTCCTGTTCACATTGAGTTGCATCAAAGGTGTGGCTCTATCGGAGCAAGCAGAATCCCGATAAAATTAGCACCTTCTAATTTTAACCCCGGTACAGTCCGGGACGTCAAATAGCTGCAACGAATCCTTATGACAGAATATCTCTTTATTCTGATCAGTACGGTGTTAGTGAATAACTTTGTACTGGTCCAGTTCCTCGGCTTATGCCCGTTTATGGGGGTGTCCAATAAACTGGAAACCGCCATGGGCATGTCCCTGGCGACCACCTTTGTGCTGACCTTGTCATCGGTCTGCAGTTACCTGGTGTTTGCTTATATTCTGCAACCCCTGGGGCTGGCGTACCTGCAAACCATTGCCTTTATTCTGGTTATTGCGGTGGTGGTTCAGTTTACTGAGATGGTGGTGCATAAAACCAGTCCGATCCTTTATAAAGTGCTGGGCATTTTTCTGCCGCTGATCACCACTAACTGTGCGGTACTGGGTGTAGCTCTGCTAAATATTAAAAAACAGAACGGCTTTATGGATTCCATCGTTTACGGTTTTGGCGCGGCGGTGGGTTTTTCCCTGGCGTTGATTCTGTTTTCAGCCATTCGGGAGCGTATCGCCGTGGCGGATGTGCCTGCCCCTTTTAAAGGCTCGGCAATTGGCATGGTCACAGCCGGTTTAATGTCCCTGGCTTTTATGGGATTTGCCGGGCTGGTTCAGTTTTAAGATGCGGAGACTACGATGAGTGCTGTTTTTATTGCCGTTGTTGTTTTAGCAACGCTGGCAATTATTTTTGGTCTTGTGCTGGGTTATGCTTCGGTGCGTTTTCGCGTTGAAGGCAATCCGATTGTTGATCAGATCGATTCCCTGCTGCCACAAACCCAGTGTGGCCAGTGTGGCCATCCGGGCTGTCGGCCTTATGCAGAAGCCATTGCCAGTGGGGAAGCCATTAATAAGTGCCCGCCAGGTGGTCAGTCTACCGTGGATGCATTGGCTGATTTACTGGATGTTGAAGCCCTGCCCCTGGATGCCGAAGATGCCGCCGAACCGGTTAAAACCGTAGCTTATATCCGTGAAGATGAATGTATCGGCTGCACCAAATGTATCCAGGCCTGCCCGGTGGATGCCATTTTGGGGGCTGCCAAACAAATGCATACGGTGATTGTTTCAGAATGCACGGGTTGTGACTTGTGTGTTGAACCTTGCCCGGTTGATTGTATTGATATGTTACCTGTAGAAACCACCCTGAATACCTGGAAGTGGGATATGCCAAAATCCGGTGTAGAGCTGATTGCAACGGACCGGGGCCGTGGTGAAGCCTTTGCTGATAAAGAGGAAGCTGCCTGATGGCACGTGTCTATTCATTCCACGGCGGTATTCACCCACCGGAAAATAAACGTCAGTCTAATGGTGCGCCTATCAGACCGGCGCCTGTGCCTGAAACCCTGGTACTGCCGTTATCTCAGCATATAGGTTCACCTGCTGAGCCTTTGGTGAAGGTGGGTGATCGGGTGCTTAAGGGGCAATTGATTGCCGAGCCTATCGGGCGGATCAGTGCCAGTTTACACGCGCCAACCTCAGGCACGGTGTCTTCTATTGGTTTACAGCCGGTGCCCCATGCCTCGGGTATGGATGCCCCTTGTATTGTTATTAAAACCGATGGTCGGGATGAATGGGTCGAGCATCAGGGGCTGACGGATTACACCGCACTGAGTAAACCTGAGCTGATTAACTACGTACGCGGCTGCGGCATTGCCGGTATGGGCGGGGCCGGTTTCCCCACGGATGTAAAATTACATCTGGGTGATGATCATATTGTTAATACACTGATTATCAATGCGGCTGAATGTGAGCCTTATATTACGGCAGATGATCTGCTGATGCGTGAACGTGCCGACCAGATTATTGGTGGCATTGAAGTGATCGCACACCTGTTGCAGCCCAGCCATATTATGATTGGCATCGAGGATAATAAACCTCAGGCAATTCGTGCTATTGAAGAGGTGGTTCGCGGTCATCGGCTGAATATTGATGTGGTTGTGGTGCCTACCAAATATCCATCGGGTGGTGAAAAACAGCTGATAAAACTGCTGACCGGTGTGGAGGTGCCCAGCGGGCGTATCCCTGCGGATGTGGGCATTGTCTGTCAGAACGTGGGCACGACCAGTGCGATTTATCGGGCGGTGCACAACGGTGAGCCACTGATATCCCGGGTGGTGACTATTACGGGTGATGCGGTTGAAAATCCCCGGAACCTGGAGGTGCTGATTGGCACCCCTTACCGCACGTTGCTGGATGCGGCGGGTGTGCATCGTGATGCGCTTTATCGTCTGGTAATGGGCGGCCCTATGATGGGCTTCACCATGAAAAGTGAGGCAATACCGGTTATAAAAACCACGAACTGTATTATTGCCGCGACCCACGAAGAAATGCCACCGGCACCACCGGCACAAAGTTGTATCCGCTGTGGCATGTGTGAGCAGGTCTGCCCGGCTGAGCTTTTGCCCCAGCAGTTGTACTGGTTTGCCAAAGGTAAAGAATACGACAAGGCCAAACACCATAATTTGTTTGACTGTATTGAATGTGGTGCCTGCTCTTATGTCTGCCCCAGTAATATTCCGCTGGTGCAGTATTACCGCAATGCCAAGTCTGAAATTCGTAGCGAAGAAGCTGAAAAGCACAAAGCAGAACATGCCCGTGAACGTTTTGAAGCCCGCCAGGCACGTCTGGAACGGGAAAAAGTTGAAAAAGAAGAGCGTCGAAAAGCCCGTGCTGCAGAAGCAATGAAAGCCCAGGCGGCTAAGAAAAACAGCCTGTCTGCGACATCGGCTGTTGCAGTGGATGAGACTAAAGCACTTAAAACCGCTGCGGCGGTAGCGCGCACTAAGCTGAAAAAAGCCCAGAAGGCGGTTGATCTGGCGACAGAGGCGGGTGCTGACAATCTGCCGTTGCTGCAGGCTGAGTTAAAAGCAGCTGAGCAGGCCTCACAAGCCGCACAGGTTAAGTTAGAGCAGGCTGAAAAAGGGGCGGTTGTTAACACCGATGTGCCGGATCTTAAGGCGCTTAAAACCGCGGCGGCCGTTGCCCGCACTAAGCTGAAAAAAGCACAGACTGCGCTTAAAACAGCCGAAGAAAAAGGTCAGGATGGCATTGAGCCGTTGCGTGATACCTTGAAAGTCTTAGAAGAAAAATCAGCCGCCGCAGAGCAGGCTTATGAAAAGGCGCAGTCGACTCCCGAACCTGCTGCGCCTGTACTGGACAGCAAACAGCTTAAAACGGCAGCGGCTGTTGCCAGAACAAAACTGAAGCAGGCAGAAAAAGCCCTGTTAACGGCCCGTGATGCCGGTGAACCCGATGTGGCCGCGCTTGAGGCTAAAGTGACAGAATTGCAGGCCAAAGTGACTTCGACTCAGAAAGCCTTTGAGGCTGCAGAATCGGGTGCTTCAGCCTCAGTGGGTGGGCCTGTGGTTAATCTGGACGAACTTAAAGCCGACCGGGATAGTGCACGGGCTAAGTTTGAAAAGGCTCAGGCTGCCGCTAATATGGCGGCAGAAAAAGGGTTGCCAACCGCTGAGAAAATGAAAGCGGGTGTGGAAAAATTGCGCGGTAAATATGAAGCAGCTCGTCAGGCTTTTGAGGATGCCGCCCGGCCTGCGAAGCCAGGGGCTGATTTATCGGCCCTGAAAGCAGATATGGACTCAGCCGGTGCTAAAGTTAAAAAAGCCCGGGCGGCTGCACAAATGGCGGAAGAAAAAGGTCTGCCAACGGCTGATAAAATGAAAGCCGGTGTGGAAAAGCTGAATGCCAAGTACGAAGAAGCCCGACAAGCTTATGAACAGGCTGGTGGTATAACCGAACCTCAGGCGCGGCCTGATCCTGTAACCCTGACTGAGTAAGGACCGACTGACTGATGGCTTTAATTCGATCCAGTTCTCCCCACCTGCATAAGGTCAACCATACCGGCCGGGTGATGCGTCTGGTGTTACTTGCAACACTGCCGGGCCTGCTGGCGATGACCTTCTTTTTTGGCTGGGGAACCCTGATCAATGTGATTTGGGCATCCCTGCTGGCGGTGGGTTTTGAAACAGCTATGCTATTGCTGCGAAAGCGCCCTCTGGATTTTTATCTGAAGGATTACAGCGCGGTTGTCACTGCGGTGCTGTTAGGTCTGGCCCTGCCACCCTTTGCGCCCTGGTGGGTGACTCTGGTGGGTGTTTTTGTGGCCATTGTGATTGCAAAACACCTTTATGGTGGCCTGGGACAGAACCCGTTTAACCCGGCTATGGTGGCCTATGCGCTGCTGCTGATCTCTTTCCCGGTCCCTATGACAAGCTGGACCGCGCCATTTATGCTGGCCGATGCCGACAGTGGACGAGCTGTACTGGGCTTGTTTGATACACTGAGGCTTATTTTTGGCAGTGTGGACATAAGCCTGATTGACAATTATACCAGCGCCACGCCGCTGGATGTGATGCGACACCGTGCGGGCCTTACCACAGAGGAAGCCTGGCGGCAGGTGCCTGTGCTGGCCAGTGGTATTGGTGCCTGGCATGCGGTCAGTGCGGCTTATATGATGGGCGGTATTTTCCTGCTTTATCACAAGATATTTACCTGGCATACACCGGTGGCCGTTCTGGTCTCTCTGGGACTTTTATCCAGTGTGTTTTTTGCAGTATCACCGGATGTCTACGCCGATCCCTTTTTCCACCTGACGGTGGGTGGCACGATGCTGGCTGCGTTTTTTATCGCAACCGACCCGGTTACCGCAGCGACCAGTAACAAAGGAAAAATCTATTATGGCGTGGGTATTGGTGTGCTGGTTTATGTGATCCGTACCTGGGGTGCTTACCCGGATGCTGTTGCGTTTGCTGTGCTGTTAATGAACCTGACAGCGCCTTTTATTGATCAGTATACGCAGCCACGTACTTATGGACACGCCAGGGCAAACCGGGGCCAGAAGGGATAATCATGAAAGAAATTTTTTCAGCGATCCGCAGTAGTACGCTGGGTATTACTTTATTTGCCATTGTTACCGCCGGACTGATTGCGATTACTCAGGTAAGCACTGAAGACCTGATTATAAAGAATGAGCGTGAAGCACGGGCCAGGGCTTTGTACGAAATTATTCCTCGTGACCGCATTGATAACGAGATGCTGGATGACCGGGTTGCCTTTGTTGCGCCTGAACTATTGGGCCATGGGCAACCGACGGATGCTTACCGCGCCCGGCGTAATGGTCAGGTAGTCGCCGTGATTATGCCGGTGATTGCACCTGATGGTTACAGTGGAGCCATTAACTTAATTGTAGGCATTAACCGTAACGGTACGATTGCGGGTGTCCGGGTCTTATCCCATAAAGAAACACCAGGGCTGGGTGATAAGGTGGATCTGAAGAAATCTGACTGGATACTGAGTTTTAATGGGCAAAGCCGGGATGGTGAACAGGATAAAAGCTGGGCTGTACAAAAAGATGGTGGCCGCTTTGATCAGTTCACCGGTGCAACGATTACACCACGTGCGGTGGTTTCAGCAACGGGTCGTGCGCTCGCATATTTTGACCTGAATAAAGTGGCACTTCTGGGCTCATCAACAGGGGAGACAAACTAATGTCCACTGATGTTAAAAAAATCACCCTGGACGGTCTCTGGCACAATAACCCGGCGTTGGTACAGTTGCTGGGGTTATGTCCGCTGCTGGCGGTGACCGGCTCGGTGGTTAATGCGCTGGGCCTGGGGCTGGCCAGTACGCTGGTGCTGCTGGGCTCTAACCTGACCATTTCAGCGTTCCGGAAGTTTGTGCCTGAATCGGTACGTCTGCCGGTATTTGTGATGATTATTGCGGCTTTTGTAACCTCAATTGAGCTGCTGATGCAGGCCTTTACGTATGAGCTGTACCAGATACTGGGTATCTTTATTCCACTGATTGTTACCAACTGCGCCATTATGGGCCGTGCGGATGCCTTTGCCTGTAAAAACCCGGTACCGGCGGCCGCACTGGACGGCTTGATGATGGGCACGGGTTTTACCATTGTACTTTGTTTGCTGGGCGCTATGAGAGAAAGCCTGGGTTCCGGTACATTGTTTGCCAATATGCAGCTGTTGTTTGGTGCGCAGGCCGAAAGCTGGAAAATTGTGCTGATTGATGATTACAGTGGTTTCCTGTTTGCCGTGCTGCCACCAGGTGCGTTTGTGGGCATGGGATTGCTGATAGCGATAAAAAATATTATTGATACCCGCCTGAAAGCAAGAAAAGCACAAAACACAATGGTTGAAAAAGTTGAGCGGCAACGGGTGCGCGTAACGGGCTGATAGGCAGCTTTTACAGATCGGGGCGTGCTCAGGATATACTTGCGGCCATTTTAAACCGGTTATTGTCTTAACCCCTAAGATCCGATAGGCTGAAACTTCCCTGCAATTCGCCGCACTATTCGCCGCACTAATGGAGTCTTGGTATGAGCAATCCCATACCGGTTGTGATCTGTGATGATTCAGGTGTGGCGCGCGGGCAGATGGCCAGGGCGCTGAGCCACTGGAACGTTGAAATTACCTTTGCCGGGCATGGCCTGCACGCACTGGAGGCCATACGCGCGGGTAAGGGTGATGTGATGTTTCTGGATCTGAATATGCCGATCATGGACGGTTATCAGGTGCTGGAGCGTATCCGCAGTGATGACTTACCCACTTTGGTGATTGTTGTGTCCAGCGATATTCAGCCAGAGGCCCGGGAACAGGTACTGAGCCTGGGGGCACTGGATTTTATCCAGAAACCTTTTTATGCAGAAACCGTCTCTGAAGTGCTGAAGCGTTTTGGGCTGCTGAGTGAGCTGGCAGGCGAATCGGCAACTTATGCGGACAAATCTGCTATTGTGACCCTGCCCGATTATTACCAGGAAATCGCTAATGTGGCGATGGGACGTGCAGGCGATCGTCTGGCACGGTTTTTAAACACCTTTGTTCACCTCCCTATTCCTGATGTGAAAACGGTCAGCTATGCTGAATTACAGGCAAAGCTAAAAGCATCTGCTGAGCGGGACCTGCATATTATCTCTCAGGGTTTTGTGGGCTCAGGCCTGGCGGGAGAAGCGATGTTATCGCTGCCTCAGGATAGTTTCCAGCTACTGGCCGGGCTGCTGAATATTGAGTACCGCCCGACGGATGAACTGGAAAACGAACTCCTGATGGATGTGGCTAATATTCTGATTGGTGCTTTCTTACAATCTTTTTCCTGGCAGCTCAATATTGAGTTCAGTTGTGGCATTCCGGTTATTTTACCGCCGCTGTGGAAATTGCCCGCCAGTTCTGAGCCCTGGGATCAGACGTTAAGCATAACGATTGAATACGGGTTGCTGGAAGATCGGCAGGTAAGCTGTGAGCTGATGCTGATTTTCAGTGAAGATTCTCTGCCTGCGCTGCAAACGTTGAGTGATTATTTTTGATGGATGCGAATAAACAGACACTCAGTATTGAAGAGGTCCACTGGCACCTGGGGTTGTTGCAAAACCTGGATGTGGGTCTGATTGTGATGGACCATCAGTATCAGGTTCACCTCTGGAACAGCTTTATGTCCAATCATTCGGGCATAGGGCCTGCGAAAATACGGGAAAACTCCATTTTTGAGCTGTTTCCTGAATTACCGGCGGGCTGGTTGCGGCGTAAGCTGGATACGGTTTTTCAGCTTAAAAGCCCGGTTTATATTACCTGGGAGCAGCGCCCTTACCTTTTTGAGTTTAAAAGCCACCGGCCGATTACCGGCCCGGCTTCACTGATGTATCAGAACATAACTATGATTCCACTGACTTCGCCTTCAGGCGAAGTCGATTATGTGGGTATTATTATTTATGACGTTACTGATACTGCGGAAAATAAGCTGGCATTACAGGATGTCAATGTTCAGCTTCAGAGCCTGAGCCGGGAGGACCGGCTGACGGGGCTTTTCAACCGGGGGCACTGGGAAGAATGCCTGGAGCGGGAGCTGAATCGCTACCTGCGTACTTATGAGCCTTGTACACTGATTATGCTGGATATCGACCACTTTAAAGCGGTTAACGATACTTATGGTCACCCGGCGGGTGATGAAGTCATACGCCGGGTTGCAGCCATGCTTTTACAGCATGCCCGTAAAACCGATATAGTGGGGCGTTATGGCGGGGAAGAGTTTGGTATTATTCTGACCAGTACTAACACCCGTCAGGCCGGAATTGTTGCAGAGCGAATGCGCCAGGCTATTGAGATGATGGAAGTGGAATACGAACAACTCAGCATGGCAGTTACGATCAGCCTGGGGCTGGCCGAGTTGCAGCCGGATATCCTGGATCATGAACAGTGGATTACCCAGGCGGATAATGCCCTTTATAAATCTAAGGAAAAGGGCCGTAATCAATATAATATTTATGCCGGGGAATGAGCAGGCCCGGGTGCCGCATATAATGCCTGACCTGCTTTCCTTGTATTGTAATTTACCCTGCCGTTAATACCTGAATGAATAAAAAAAAACGTCACGAAATTTTTGCCCGTTTGCAGGCAGATAACCCGAACCCGACCACAGAGCTTGAGTACAGCACCACTTTTGAATTACTGATTGCCGTTATTCTGTCTGCCCAGGCCACCGATGTGGGTGTGAATAAAGCGACCCGTAAGTTATACCCTGTCGCCAATACCCCCCGGGCGATTTATGCACTGGGTGTTGACGGTCTGAAAACATACATTAAAACCATCGGGCTGTTTAATTCAAAAGCGGAAAATGTCATTAAAACCTGTCGGATGCTAATCGATCTGCATCAGGGGCAGGTGCCTGAAACCCGCGAAGCTCTGGAAGCTTTGCCGGGTGTGGGGCGTAAAACAGCGAATGTGGTTTTAAATACGGCCTTCGGGCAACCTGCTATGGCGGTTGATACACATATTTTCAGGGTCTCTAATCGTACGCGTATTGCACCGGGAAAAAATGTGAATGAAGTAGAGCAAAAGCTACTGCGCTTTGTGCCTGAAGAGTATCTTCAGGATGCTCATCATTGGCTGATTTTGCTGGGGCGTTATGTTTGTACCGCACGTAAGCCCAAATGTGGAGCTTGTCTTATTGAAGACCTGTGTGAGTATAAAGATAAAACAGATTATGATTCTGAGTGATTTTTAATTCGCAATAAAGGCAAGGGCTTGTGTGCGTCAGTCTTTGAAGCGGTAGTTAATACCGATAAGAGTGGGCACAAAAGGGAAGCAGGCAAGTCTAACCCACCTCCCGTTGGGCTTTAAATTCGGGCTCAGGGCCTTGCGTTTAGCGTGGCTCGCGAGCCATCGTATAAAATTCCTGATTAGCTTGCATGGCTGTGATAATCGCCATTCGATTGGAAAGACCAAAAAAAGCCGTAACACCCGCGATATCCCAGATATCCTCATCATCGTATCCGTGTGAATAAAGAACCTGGTAATCATCCTGACTAATAAGCTCGGGTGACCGGGATAACGTCATCGCAAACTCCAGCATTGCTTTCTGGCGTTCGGATATAGGTGTATGAAGATAATTAATAGCAATCTGGTCGGCAAGTAACGGGTCTTTAGCAAAAATACGCAACAGCGCACCGTGGGCGATCACACAGTACTGGCAACCATTGGCCGCACTGGTTGCCACGATAATCATCTCTTTTTCAGCGGGTGTTAGAGTGCTTTCCTCGCGCTCCATAATTGCATCGTGATAACTGAAGAAAGCTCTGAATTCAGCGGGGCGGTGGGCCAGCGTAAGAAAGACATTGGGGATAAACCCGGCTTTTTCCTGGACAGCCAGAATACGCTGTTGAATATCTTCGGGCAGGGTATTTAATTCTGGTACGGGATAACGGCTGATATCGGGCTGATTCATATTTCTACCTGTTTGATGCTTATTGACTATATTGTTGAGCGTTTTGATTTTAAAAGCGATGAATGCCATCCTATCAAGTCAAAGCGATCATAATCAGTCAGCTGAACGACAAATTACGCGCAAAACAGGTCATTTATGAATAAAGTTTTAGGATTGGTCTTTGATGACTATCAGGCGTCCGGTATCGCTACCACCTTTGATGTGTTTAACGTGGTCAATACCATCTGGAAACAACGGGGCGGTGAAGAGCCGTTATATGAGTGCTACCTGGTGTCTGCGGGGCAGGATGAGGTGCGGGCATCTAATGGTTGCCGCCTGCGGGTAGACTATACGCTGGACAACGCGCCTGATGCGGACTTGATTTTTGTGCCGGGTATTCATCATGAAGACGGAAATGATCTTATCAATCACCTGGGCCGTTTGAAGCGTGAAACTGAATGGTTACGCAAGCAGTATAAAAAAGGTCAGCAGATAGTCGCTAATTGCAGTGGTGTCTTTTTATTGGCAGAAACCGGTCAGTTAAAAGCACAATCTGCCGCGACTGCCTGGTGGTTGGGTGGCTTGTTTCAAAAGCGTTATCCCGATATCAGGTTACGTACGGATACCCTGCTGGTGGAAAACAAACAGGGTTATTGCACAGGCGCAATGACGGCTAATTTGGGGGTTATGTTGCAGGTAGTGGAGCAGCAGGTGGGCAGGCAGCTGGCACAAACCTGCGCTAAAACCATGCTAATCGACGTGAGTCAGGGTTATGCTTCACCTTATGTTTTTTTACAGGCGCAGACAGAACACCAGGATGCCCTGGTGCTCGCAGTGGAAAGCTGGATGCAGCGTCATATCAACCAGCCACTTGATCTTGTATCGCTGGCCCAACTACATTGTGTGAGCGGGCGAACGTTGTCACGCCGCTTTAAAAAAGCACTGGGGTTGAGCCCCTCGGAATACCTGCAGAAACTGCGCATCGAGCACACCAAGTTACTGTTAGAGACTACCAGCCTGACGATTGAGCAAATTGTAGAGAAAGTGGGCTACAGCAATGCCAGTTCACTACGTCGCTTATTTCGAACAGCACTGGGTTTATCACCCCGTGAATATCGCCTGAGCTTCAGTTAAAAAATAACGGCGCATACGCGTGTAGCTTCTGGTTCTTGTAATAATAATTATTCAACCGGTGCACAAGCTGATTGAGTTCAGTGCGGCTGAGGTCGTTAAATTTCACCCAGGCAATAAGCTTGTGAGGGTTGCCGGTATCACTGAAGTGCACGTTAACCAGGCGTTTGTCGCCGGGGAAAAAGTGGCGTACTTCATTTAGCGTGGTTTTCTCCGGAAGGTTTCTGATAGAAATAATCATGATCTTGCCGTCCTTTTCAAGAATGTGCTGACACTTGAGGTGGCAGGCAACCAGCAGGATTATTTTATACAGCGTTGAAGGTATTTGGGTGCCTGCACTAATGCCGGTAAATCGTTTCGATCAGGTGCCAGCCAAAGCGTGTTTTTACCGGGCCGTGTACCGTCAGTATAGCCTGTTTAAAAACAACCTCATCAAAGGCTTTGGCCATCTGCCCCTGCTTAAACTCGCCTAAATCGCCAAAGCGTTTTCGGGAAGGGCAAAGGGAGTGTAGTTTAGCCAGTTTCCCAAAATCGGTACCCTGGCTGATTTTTGCCTTTAAATGTTCCGCCTCACCCTGGGTTCTGACCAGAATATGGCGCGCACATGCTTTTTTTGCCATGATTACACATCCTTTTACAACCGGCGTACTTTGAACTTACGCCCTTTTATTTTTCCGTTTAACAGGCGGTCCTGCGCTTTACGTGCTGAACTTCGATTGATTGCTACATAAGAATAAAAGTCATAAATATCAATTTTACCGACCTGGTCACCGGAAATCCCTGCTTCACCGGTCAGTGCACCCAGCAGGTCACCGGGCCTTACTTTTTGTTTGCGGCCACCGGCAATACAGAGTGTGACCATCGCAGGCGCTTTGGGTGGCTGGCCGGAAAAGGGGATAAGTTCCAGGTCTTCGTATTCTGCTGTCTGCTGGCAGTAGTCTTCAATGGCATTCACTTTGAAGGCATCTTTAGGTGTACAGAAACTTAAAGCCAGGCCTCCTTTGCCCGCGCGTCCGGTACGGCCAATGCGGTGTACATAGATTTCCGGGTCGTGGGGCAGATCATAATTAATTACTGCATCCAGGTCTTCGATATCCAGGCCACGGGCCGCCACATCAGTAGCGACCAGTACGGAGCAACTGCGGTTAGAAAACTGTACCAGCACCATATCCCGGTCTTTTTGATCCATATCACCCTGCAAAGCGCGGGCAGAAAATCCTGCCTGGTGCAGTTGCTGGCTCAGATCCTGACACTGCTGTTTGGTATTACAGAAAACAACACTGGAGGTCGGACGATGATGGAGCAGAACTTTGACCAGCGCATCTGCTTTTGCTTCGCGGCTGACTTCAATAAAACGCTGCTGAATTTTGCTATTACTGTGGATAGCTTCAACGCTGACTTCAACAGGGCTGGTTTGAAAGTCGTGACTCAGGCTTTTAATTTCATCAGGGTAAGTTGCAGAAAACAGCAGCGTCTGACGTTTACCTGGTGTATGTCCGGCAATTTCACGAATATCCTGATTAAAGCCCATTTCCAGCATACGGTCGGCTTCATCCAGCACCAGTGTATGCAGGGCAGACAGGTTCAGAGTGCCTTTATTCAGGTGGTCTTTGATGCGTCCGGGTGTACCCACAATAATATGAGCACCGTGTTCAAGAGAGCCGATCTGGGGGCCGATGGACTGACCACCGCAAAGCGTCAGAATTTTAACATTAGGCTGCAGCCGGGCCAAACGGCGCAGTTCTTTGGCGACCTGAGTAGCGAGCTCCCGCGTCGGACAAAGCACCAGTACCTGCACCCGGTAGCTTTTAGGGTTGAGCTTATTAAGCACTCCGATACCAAAAGCGGCGGTTTTACCGCTGCCTGTTTTGGCTTTGGCAATTAAGTCGTTGCCTTTCAGTATTTCCGGCAGACTGCGGGCCTGAACAGGCGTCATTTGGCTGTAGCCCAGCTCGTTCAGGTTCAGTAACAGGCTGTCAGGTAAGGCAAGGGAAGAAAATTGTGTATCGTCTGGCACGGAAAACTCGCAGAGGCGGATAAAAAAAACCATTCTAAGCGCTTGCTGCATTGCTATAAAGGAGTTTTCATTACATTTATAAAATTTGCTTTTAAAGCTATCAAACAGGTTGTTATCAACTATTCTGAACTAATGTTCCGAAATTTAAGCCTTGAATGAGGACAGAAAGTGCCGGTATTTGTACAGCCTGACCAGGTGTTGCCTGTTTTATCGCTGCTGTTAGCTTACGGTCACGGTTATTAAGGCGTAAAGCGGGTATTATCCGGCTATGGATAATTGGTTTGTATATATGTTGCGCTGTGCCGATAACAGTCTTTACACCGGGGTTACAACAGATCCGGTGCGGCGGCTGAGGCAGCATAATGGTGAGCTGAAAGGCGGTGCCCGCTACACAAGAAGCAGGCGGCCGGTTCGGCTGGTCTGGCAGGAGTGCCAGCCCGGCCGTGTGGCTGCCAGCCAGCGGGAAGCTGCGATAAAAAAGCTGTCCCGTCTGAACAAGAAAAAACTGGCAGGCTACGATATCTGATCTCGGGAAGCCGCATATACAGGGGAACAGCTTATGAAAGCTTCTTTTCAACGGACCGTACAGCGGTGGGCCCTGCCTTATGAAAATGCACAAACGGGACAATGCTTTCTGCTATGAAACAAAGTAATCCGGCAATCAGTCGCCAAATCATCCGGGACTACCCGAAAGGAGACGTCACCTGGCTGGCGTTTGCCACCGGTTGTGTTGCGCTGGCCTGCGCCGGTGGCGGGGTGGTGACACTTGATCTTTCGGGCAGGGATACTTCTGATGACCTGCGAACACGGAAGCAAATTCATAAGCACCTTCATATCCTGACCTGTAATCTTCGTTTTGAATGCCCTGATGTAATGGTAGCCCCCGAAACTGCCTGCCTTAACGTACACATTTTTCCATCCCTGGCCTCGCTGGCGGACGGGCGGTTCTATCTGCATGAAAAGGGTGAAAACAGACTGCTAACCGGATCTGAAATCAGCCGTTTACTTAAGCCTCCGGTGGTCGCGACAGGTGCAGTACAGAGGGGCGAGGGGCTTGAGTTACACCGGGATATGCTGGCCCTGATGGTCAGGGAAGTGCCTGTGACGGAGATACTTTCCCGCCTGGCAGACAGAATTGAAACATTAATACCCGATATTATCGTGTCTGTTCTTGAGGTAGATAGCAGTGGTTTTGTTCACCATGCAGCGGGTAACAGTCTGCCGGACAATTATATAACAGCCATTGACGGGTTGTGTATCGGGCCGGATGCGGGTTCCTGTGGCACCGCAGCCTGGCGTCGTGAGGTTGTAATTTGTGAAGATATCGCCTCAGATCCTTTATGGAAGGACTTTAAGGAGCTGGCATTAGGTTCAGGTTTGCGCGCCTGCTGGTCTGTTCCGCTGATGGATGCGGATGGCACTGTTTTGGGGACCTTTGCTGTTTATCGTCAGCAGCCGGGGGCACCTGATGCGGAGGAAAAACAGCTTATACAGTATTTCAGCTCACTGGTGTTGATTTTACTGAGACACAAAGCCAGTGATGAGGAGCAGCTCAGATTAAAACGTGGCCTGGAGCTCTCGCCGGTTCCGTTGCTGATGATCAATGCCCGTGGCCTGATTACCATGGCAAACACGGCACTTTGTGCTTTGCTGGATTATCAGAATGAGTCACTGGTGGGACGGGATGCCAGCCTGCTGCATTCATCATCAACCAGCTCCGAAACTTATCGGGAACTTTGGACGGTCGTGAGGGCTGGCCGTTGCTGGCAGGGTGAGCTGGTGGTTTGCAGTCGTACCGGCGAAAAAATTCTGATTGAGCTGACCGTCACACCGATACTCAATGCCAAACATCAGCCCGGTCATTATGTGCTCCAGATTCAGGATTTACGTGAGCGACATGCGGCCGCTCAGGAGTTGGAGCGACTGGCTTTTTATGATGTGACAACAGGTTTACCAAATCGGGCGTTGTTGCAGGACAGACTGGGTATTGCACTCGCAAATAAGCGTGAGCATCGTCGATTTGGTGCGTTATTTTTTATCGATCTTGATCATTTCAAACGTGTAAACGATGTTTATGGGCATGGGCATGGGGATGCAGTTTTAAGGGCCTGCGCAGAGCGTTTGGGCGAAGTCTTACGAAAAGAAGATACCCTGGCCAGAATGGGAGGGGATGAGTTTGTAGCACTGTTGTCTGGTTTGAGTTCAAATCGCTCGGTTGCAGCCCGGCGTGCCACCAATATTGCAGAGAAAATGCGATTATCATTGGAACAGCCGTTGTGTATTAAGGGACATCAGCATTATCTGGGGGCGAGTGTGGGTGTAACTCTTTTCCCCAAAGCGTTGGAGTCAGCTGAAGATTTATTACGCGAAGCTGATACGGCAATGTATGAAGCAAAATCCTCCGGCAGAAATACCGTTAGTGTCTTTGACCCCATTATGCACCGGGCTGTCAGTGAACGTTATCAGATAGAAAGTGAGCTGCGGCTTGCATTGGAAAGCGGCGAGTTTGAATTATTTTTACAACCCCAGGTGGATATTGACGGCAACTGGTGTGCGGCTGAGGCATTAATACGTTGGCACCATCCCGTGCGGGGCTTATTGCTCCCCTCGGAGTTTATTCCGGTTGCTGAGGACAGCGGGCAAATAGCATCTATTGGGCGCTGGGTGCTGAGGCAGGTATGTATTTTGTTATCCCGGTGTGAAGCGATGGGAAAACCACTGACAATTGCCGCAAATGTCAGTACTTATCAGATTCACGACGCCGGTTTTGTTGCTACAGTTAAAGAGTCCTTGCAGGCAACCGGCGCTGATCCTTCCCGGTTAACCCTGGAGATTACAGAAACGCTATTATTGGAAGATGCCGTTACGACTGCGAATGTGATCAATGAACTGGTCGCCCTGGGGATTAATTTTTCAATCGATGATTTTGGTACCGGTTATTCCAATCTGAGTTATTTGCGCCGGTTACCGTTGTGCGAGCTTAAAATTGATCAATCATTCGTGCGTGATATTTGTGACGATGCTAACGATGCCAGCGTAGTAGAGGCCATACTGGGGCTTGCCCGTCATTTGGGCCTGTCTGTGGTTGCTGAAGGCGTGGAAACACAGGCGCATGTGCGTTTCCTGACCCGGCACCATTGCCAGCGTATGCAGGGTTATTTTTTCGGAATGCCCCGACCCATTAATGAGTTTTTGAATCACTGGTCAGGTAATCAGTCATCCCAAAACAGACAGAAGTGAAAATTATGGATAATGAACTCAAGCGGGAAGTAGACAGACTGGCAGCGGCCTTCAGAAAGGAGTTGCCAGGGCGGTTGCACCAGATTCGCTGTATCTATGATGAACAGGATTTATCAGCCTGGTCTGCCGATAAAAATAATCGCTTATACGGTTTTCTGCATACACTTTCAGGTACAGCCGGTACGCTTGGACTCAGGGATCTGGGCCGCTGTGCTGACAATCTGGCAAAGCGTTTGTCCGAAGCCACAGCCAGTGGCCGACCGGGTGACGCTGAATGGAATGCGATAGGTGTTAATCTGAATACGCTGGAGCAACTGTCCCTGATACGGGGTGATAAGCCCAAGGGGAAAAAGGCGGCAGAGGCACTCAAAGCAAAGGATTACCTGATCCATATCGTTGATGATGATGTGTCTTTTACTCAGCTGGTTGCATCGGCGCTGCAGCGTTATGGTTACAAAACCGCTGAATTTCATGATCTCACCGAATTTATCGCTATCTGCAAGCAGGGCACTGTACCTGACCTGTTGCTCATGGATATGGAGTTTCCCCTTAACCGGCTTGCAGGCGCTGAAACCCTGAACCAACTGCGTCAGGAATTAAACTCACATTTCCCCGCCATCTTTATTTCCCAGCATGATGACTTACCTTCTCGATTGGCTGCTTTTCGTGCGGGTGCTACACGCTACCTGCTGAAGCCGGTCGATTTTGATCAGCTGTTTCGCCTGGTTGATGAGCTTTGCAGCCGGTGTGAGGATACCCCTTACCGGGTATTAGTCGCGGATGATGATCCCTTTATCCTCGGTGCTTATGTGGCGGCCCTGGAAAATGCTGGCATGCTGGTGGAAGCAATCAGTAATCCGTTGCAAGTGTTGGATATGGTGAGAATTTTTAAACCGGATGTGCTGTTGATGGATGTATATATGCCGGAAGCCAGTGGCCCGGAACTGGCCGCTGTACTGCGCGAAGACGAGCAACTGGCCTGGTTGCCTATCCTCTTTATGTCGGTTGAAACGGACCCTTCAAAACATGCGCTTGCCCTGGCCCATGGTGGGGATGATTTTCTGATAAAACCCATCCGCCCTGCGTATTTACAAGCGGCAGTTAAGGCGCGGGCATGGCGGTCTCGTCGTAATCGTGCGTTATGGCAGCAGGTAAAGGGAAATACTAAGGCGATAGAGTAAAAAGGAAACCGGTTTGTCCTCTTTGTTTTCATACGCTTTGTAATCGTTCCTGAAATTCTGGTTAGATTATGAGCGATCGTTTCAGTTTTTTGGAATTGTAAGGAAAAAGCCTATATATTTAACAATGAATAAAGTTTTAATGTATTTGTTCAATTATATTGGGATTGCCATTTTTTAGGGCTGAGTTTTACTTGAGGTGGATCGGAGTCCCTTATGAAAATTCGTAGCAAACTACTTATTGGCTTAATTTTGCTGCTTTCAGTATTGGGAGTGGGCATTGTTCTTACGGTAAAGCTACTGATACTTCCTGAAATTGAAACCCTTGAGAAAAATAATCGCCTGGTTGATCTGAAGCGGGTCGAGCAAGGATTGAACCAGGAACTTAACCGGCTTTCTGCGTCCGCAAAGGACTGGGCTATCTGGGATGATACTTATGCCTATGTTCAGGCGCCTAGCAGCGATTACGAACAGTCTAATTTGGTTGGCAGCACACTGGATGGATTGAATGCCGATGTTCTTCTGATTGTTAATCGCAGTGGACGCGTAGTCGCCAGGCTTTATTCAGAACGCCTGGATTCGCTCATACGCTTGCCTCTGATACACGCCGATCGCTGGTCGCTTGATCATACCCTCAGGACGTTGCCCAAATATGAAACAGGCGTACTGGAAACGACCCACGGCCCCTTGCTCATAGCTTCAAGCCCTATTATGGATAGCGAAGAAAGCCAACTACCACAAGGCACGCTATTTTTTGGTCGATTGGTTGATAAAGCTTATATTCAATCTTTATCTGAGCAGCTGCAGTTACCTGTAGAGCTTTCTTTTGCTGCCGGTGATAAAACTCATAAACATGTCAGTTTTAGTTCTGACGATGAGAGTTATGCCTACGCTACCGTTGCGTTGCTCAATAATCCCCAAGGGAAATTGCGAATTACCTTAAGGCAGCCCCGTCCATTTTTTCAGCAGGCACTTAATAGTCTTCATTATGCGGTGATAACCATTCTCTTAATTGGTTTGTTGGTTTCGCTGGTCGCTTATGCGCTGATTAAAAGCACCTTGGTTACCCCTATTCTGAATCTGCAGCGGCAGGCGGAATCTTTTGGTAAAAATAAAAAATTAAGTAACCTTAAGCCTGTCATAACCGACGATGAGTTAGGGCAGTTATCAGCAAGTTTTGTCAGAATGGCCCGGAGCATTGATAACAATCGTGAGGCGCTGGAGCTTGAGCGTAATCGATTTATGGATGACAGTTTGACGGATGCACTGACGAATCTGAAAAATCGGCGCTATCTGGAGCAGTATCTGAGTGATGTGTCTGTTTGGCAACCGGATAACGAGTGGCTGCTGCTGGCGCTGGATATTGATTATTTTAAACAGGTGAACGATGTCTACGGGCATCATATCGGTGATATTGTATTAAGTCAGCTCGCAGCTTTGTTCCAGGAGTTAAGCCGTCATGACGATGTGGTTGTACGCCATGGGGGTGAAGAGTTTGCGATTATATGTAAGCAGGCTAACGAAGAGATTGGTTGTACGATTGCTGAACGTATTCGTCAGGCTGTGGAGCAGCATGTTTTTGGTACTGAGGATGATCCGGTAAAACTGACCTGTTCCATCGGTTTTTTCACCCTGGACTCTGCTAAGAGCAAACAACCTTCCCTGGAATGGTTCTCGATGCTAAACGTTGCGGATCTTGCGCTTTATGCGGCTAAGCGCAGCGGGCGTAATAGCTGGGTAGGTTTAAAATACATCAGCCCATCTCCTGAAATTTGTTACCCCGAAGGGGCCAGTCAGATCATACATTGTATATCATCACATAAACTGAAACCCTTCAGTTCATTAGGATCCGCCGGACAAGTTGTCTGGCAATAAATCTGATCCTGTAAATAACGCTGTGTCAGCTGTGCTGATACTTCGCTTTACCGAGTGCCCATCGGTCGAGGCATCAATTCAATGGCCGTATAAACATACTCGCTTTACTCTTTTGCTGAGTCTCACTTTGTATCAGAAAACGGATCGGAGTATTTCTGTTACCGTCAGCTCCTGTTGTGCACAGGTGGTAACTGAACCATTGATTAAGTGCCTGTGGGCTTATCACTGTTTGCCCTCTCAGCGTTGATTTAAACGTTGTTTTCGCTGAAATAGTAATTGTTTCGGCCTCGCCGGTAAAAGACTCTACCTTTAAGTGGTAAATATTACAGAGCTCGCCATTTTCCAGTTGCAGATATAACTGCTGTCGGTCACGACGTACTTCAACTAATAGTTCTGTTTTATTGCCAAAGCCGTAGATAAGGGGGACGCTGGTTATCAGAATCATGGCCAGATAGAGCCATAGGCGGGGGCGCAGCAGAGGTGAGGGTTTCCCTTTTAGCTGATTATCTGAATAGAAAGCGATCAGTCCTTTTGGTTGACCTATTTTATTCATAACTCTATCGCAGGCATCAATACAAGCCCCGCAATTGATACATTCATATTGTAGGCCGTGGCGGATATCAATACCTGTAGGGCAGACCTGTACACAAAGGCTGCAATCAATACAGTCACCTTGTGCTTGAACGTTGTTGTTTGACCGTCTGCGAGGTTCTCCTCTTACACTGTTGTAGCTGACGGTGCGTGTGTCAGCATCAAACATCACGGTCTGAAAACGTGAATAAGGACACATATGGAGGCAAACTTTTTCCCTGACTAAACCGCCATTCAGATAGGTGAGTGTTGCCATTATCATGATCCACCCGACGGTTGTAAGAGATAATGTCAGTGAAATGCTGTCGGCTATAATTTCTCTGATTGGCACAAAATAACCTGTAAAAGTGATAGCGGTAGCTAACGACAAACATAACCACAGGCTATGTTTGAGCAATCGTCTGATTAAACGACTGCCTTTTAAAGGTTGCCGTTCCTGCTTTCGTCGCAGGCTGGCGTCTCCTTCTGTCCATTGTTCAATACGAATAAATAGCCATGTCCAAATGCTTTGGGGGCAGGCAAACCCACACCAGATGCGTCCCCAGCCGAGTGCCATAAAAAATAACAATAAAGTGCCCGCAATCATCAAACCACCAAGTAGTGGCAGATCAAACCAGGACAGTTGTATACCAAAGAGGTTAATACGATGCTGATTAAAATCAAAAAGCAGCCCGGGCTGCCCATCTGCCTGTATCCATACGATGCCAAAGAAAAGTGCAAGCAGGCTACCGCTTATCAGGCGGCGTAATGTTTGAAAAAAACCTTGGGTCAGGCGTACGTGTATTTTTCCATTACCTGAAAGTGGTGTGAATGGCATGTTTTTCAGAGGGATTTTTTCCATGAGATTGGCTCCGGTCTTTATCGTTGCCTGTACTCTAAGGAGATGAGAAAATAAGAACAGGTATAAAAAAATAAACTATATAGGGTACAGTTGGGGCGGTGGCAGATTTTTTATACGCATCACTGGAGAAGGACTTAACAGAAGCGATTGAACAGGGCTCCTGGTCGGCAGGGGATCGTTTGCCTTCTATTCGGGCATTAGCACAGGCGCGATCCCTATCTAAGACAACAGTAATGCATGCACTGAATCGTCTGGAAGCACGAGGGTTGATTGAATCCCGACCCAAAGCGGGTTTTTTTGTACGCAGTTGTTTTCAGTCGTCGATACCGGCAACCATAGAAGTACCTACTCCTTCACCCGCACCGGTGTCTGTTAATGAAATAACTCAGGAGCTTATGCGCCGCAGTGCGGCATTTGATATCTTGCCGGAAGCGGGTGATCAGGAAGAGACGACCCCTGGATTGGTGCAGCTTAATCGAACCCTGGCCAGAGCCTTGCGTAACCGGTCCGGGCAAAAACATCAGTATTATGACGAACCCGCCGGTAGCATGTCTTTACGTACATTGCTGACTAAACGTTACAGGCGGTTAGGCTGTCAGTTTGAAGCCGGTGATATAACAGTGACGGCCGGGTGTCAGCAGGCGATGTTTTTTGCTCTGATGTGTGTATGTCAGCGGGGTGATCTGGTGGTGGTTGAGTCACCGGGTTTTTACGGTATTTTACAGTTACTTGAAGCATTGGGATTGCAGGTGCTAGAAATCCCGGCTTGTCCGGAAACCGGTCTTGATCTGGTGATGCTTGAGCAGGTATTAAGCCAGTGGCCCGTTAAAGCCTGTGTGGTGACACCGGCATTTTCGACACCTGGTGGAGCTGTGATGCCTCTGGAAAATCGTGCCCGGCTGCTCTCTATGGCAGAATTATACGATTTTACGATCGTAGAAGATGATATTTACGGTGATCTTTCTTTTAGCCACCGAATAGCACCATTGCAGGCATCAGACCCTAATGGCAGAGTTATGCTCTGTGGCTCGGTGTCTAAAACGCTTTCACGTGACTTGCGCTTAGGCTGGGTTGTCTCTGTTCGCCATCATAAAGAACTTCAGCGCCTGAAGTTGGTTACGTCACTGGCAGGTAGTCGTTTTGTTCAGCAGGGTGTCGCGGCCTTTATTGAAGAGGGTGATTATGACCGGCATGTACGTCGCTATGTTCATCAATTACAGCGGCAGCGGGACGAACTCATTCACGTGATCCAGCATGATTGGCAGGTGCATTGTCGCTTCAGTGTACCCCAGGGAGGCTTAACACTTTGGGTTCAGCTTCCAGAGTCGATAGACACGCTTGGTCTTTATGGGTGTGCACGTGAGGCGGGTGTGCTGATTACCCCCGGCGCACTTTTTTCAGCGTCTGGTTATTATAAAAATTGTTTACGTATCAGTTATGCACATTGTTGGAATCCGGTGAGGAAAAAGGCGTTACTAGAGCTGGGCCGGTTATTAGAGCGTGCGTTGTAATTATTGTGTTTATGGTCATACCAGTGTTGATAAAAAGCTGGTATCTCATGAGCTTGTAAGCACAATAGCAGACCTTCCGTAACCGCATTTTTTATTAGACAAACAGGGATAGAGCCAGTTGGAACAGATTATTACCGTCATTCTTGAGTCGGGCCGTGCCGCGATTGATATGGTGCTCTATATCCTGCTGCCTATTATGGTGGTGATGCTGGCGCTGATGAAGCTGCTGGAAGTGAAAGGGGTGCTGGCCTGGGTTGCGAACCTGCTCTCTCCGGTTTTACGTGTTTTTGGTGTGCCGGGATTGGGGGTATTTGCCATGGTAAAGCTGCTGTTTGTCAGCTTTGCAGCCCCTGTTGCCACTCTGGCTATTATGGACAGAAACGGTACTGCCCGTCGCCAGATTGCCGCAACTCTGGCCATGGTGCTGACTATGTCCCAGGCTAATGTCGTATTTCCCATGACGGCGGTCGGCCTGAATTTGCCGGTGATTATGATGACCTCACTGGTGGGCGGTCTGTTTGCGGCGGCGGTAACCTATTATTTACTGGCCCCGTCCGCTGATGTACATGATGAAATGGGCCAGGAAAACCTGGCGTCAGACGGCACGAAAGATAAGCGTACAGTGATACAGATCCTGTCAGATGGCGGACAGGAAGGCGCTAAAATTGTTATGGGCATGTTGCCTATGCTGATTCTGGCTTTGTGTTTTGTGTATCTGTTGCGGGCGACCGGCGGCATTGAAATTATCAGTATGTTGCTGGCACCGGTACTGGCGCTGGTGGATTTACCCGAAGCGGCGGTTTTACCATTAGTCACTAAATTTATTGCCGGTGGCACCGCCTTTATGGGTATTACCCTGGATTTGATGAATCAGGGCTTGTTAAGTGCGACTGACTTGAACCGAATGGCTGGTTTTGTAACAAATCCGCTGGATATTGCCGGTGTTGCGGTTCTGACGGCAGCGGGTCCCAGAGTGGGTGCTATTGCCCGTATGGCTGTTTTAGGTGCAATTTCAGGCATGGTGCTAAGGGGTGTTTTGCACCTGATTATATTCTGATCGATCTGCCTGTTCTGATGGCCGTCTTCAGGCGCAGGGCCTTTCGGTGCTAATATGGCGTTTTTATCGTTAATGAGATTTCAAGCGCATGCACTACCCTGAGAGCAAACTGCCAAAAGTCGGGACGACGATTTTTACCCAAATGTCTCAGCTGGCGAATGAAGCCGGTGCGATTAATCTTTCCCAGGGATTCCCTGATTTTGACGGCCCGGATTTTCTGCGTAACCGGGTAGCGCACTACATTCAGCAGGGTGCTAATCAGTACGCGCCTATGGCGGGTGTACCTGCACTGAGAATCGCTATTGCCGATAAAATGTTGGCACTCTATGGTAAATCCACCTGCCCTGACACTGAAGTGACCGTGACGTCAGGTGCCACTGAAGCGCTGTTTTCCGCCATTACGGCGGTAGTACGCGAAGGTGATGAGGTGATTGTTTTTGACCCGGCTTATGACAGTTATGAACCGGCCATCGAATTAAATGGCGGGCGGGCGGTACACCTGCCGTTAACGGCACCCACTTTCAGTATTAACTGGCCTCAACTGGCGGCTGCGATTAATGCCCGCACCCGTATGATAATTCTGAATTCCCCCCATAACCCCACAGGTGCTGTATTAAGTGCCGATGATCTGGAACAGCTCGCGGCATTGGTGCGGGAGACGGATATTCTGCTGATAGCTGATGAAGTGTACGAACATATTGTATTTGACGGCTTGCCTCATCAAAGTGTGCTGCGTCACGAAGAATTGGCGGCCCGTAGTTTTGTCGTATCCTCGTTTGGCAAAACCTACCACACCACCGGCTGGAAAGTGGGTTATTGCATTGCACCGGCACCGCTGAGTGCAGAGCTTAGAAAAGTGCACCAGTATCTAACGTTCAGCACGGTTACGCCGATTCAGCTGGCACTGGCGGATATGATGAATGAGATGCCGGCGCATTACCTCGAATTGCCTGATTTTTATCAGCAAAAACGGGATTTATTCTGTGATCTGATGGCAACCAGTCGTTTTAGTTTCAGCAAGACGACGGGCACTTATTTTCAGTTGATGGATTACAGTGCCATCAGTGATTTGCCGGATACGGAGTTCTGCCGCAGGTTGATTAAAGAGGCGGGAGTGGCGGCTATTCCTATTTCAGTCTTCAGCCAGCAACCCATGGAAACTCAACTGGTGCGTTTCTGTTTTGCCAAAAGTGATGACACCCTTAAAGCGGCTGCAGAGAAATTATGCAAACTCTGAATATGCAAGATCTGAAGGTTACGCTGGTGCAGGCTGATCTGGCCTGGCAGCAACCCGCACTTAATCGTCAGCATTTTGAATCGGTTTTCAACCAGTTGGAAGGTAAAACGGATCTGATTATTTTGCCTGAAATGTTTACGACTGGTTTTACAATGGCACCTGAATCACAGGCTGAACCTGAGCAGGGTGAGACCTGTCAGTGGCTGAAAGAGCAGGCTGTAAAAACCGGTGCGGCCATTATGGGCAGTGTTGTAACCGCCTGTGCAGAGGGCTATCGGAACCGGTTGTTATTCACCACGCCTGAGGGTGAACAGTGGCATTACGATAAACGCCACTTGTTCCGTATGGGGGGGGAACATAATCATTATCAACCAGGTACAGAACGGGTGATTTTTGAATATCAAGGCTGGCGAATTTTACCCCAGATCTGTTACGACCTGCGTTTCCCGGTTTTCAGCCGGAATCAGAATGAGTATGACTTACTGGTTTATGTGGCTAACTGGCCCGAAGTCAGACGTAATGCCTGGCGTACTTTGTTACAGGCACGTGCGATAGAGAATTTGTGTTATGTGGCGGGTGTAAACCGGGTGGGCACTGATGGCTCGGGCCTGGCTTACAGTGGTGACAGTCTGCTGGTGGGTTTTAAAGGGGATTGCCTGATCGACAAGGCCCCCTCACAGGTCTTCACTGAAACATTCAGCTTAAGTTATGAGACGCTGGCCCAGTTCCGGGAGCAGTTTCCGGCCTGGCGGGATGCAGATGAGTTTGAATTAAAGCTGTGAGGTTTGTGCTTCTGCTTGTGTGTGGATTCCCGCTTTCGCGGGAATCACGTTTTTTAAGTGTTTATACGGTTGCGGATTTGGCGCTGGGCAGGTGTTTACCGACGTAACCGATAATGATGCGGCTTTCTTCCGTATCATACTCAAAATACATCCGGGTGCTGTAGTCCAGTGCCAGATGGGTGAAAATGGTGCGATCCTGGCCGTTATCCTTAAAGATTCTGTGGCGGGTTAATTTGTCGCAATTACGTACGGTCTGAGATTCCTGTACTGCGATTTCCCCGGGAATCAGGTCATTAATATCAATCATCCGGGAACCGGTGCGCAATGCGTCCAGGCCATCGGTGACCAGGAGCTGAGTTCGTTCAAACAGTGCACTGGTGGGAATAGCGGTATCGGCGGCAGACTGATAAGCACTGGGTAAAATCCTTAAGCGGTCGCTGTGCAGGGTTTCCAGAATATGCAGCACTCGTGGTGCATCAATACCTTTGCAGACAAGTGTCTGAATCTGTTCGGATAAGTCGCTGTGATCCTCCGTATTACTGAAGTTGCCGTTACTCATCTGTAGTTTGGCCGATGTCAGGTTTTGCCCAAGGATATTAGATTCCTGGCGCAGTGAATCGTTTTCAAGATTCAGCTGATCATTTTCATGTATTAGCGCTTCCTTATCATGTTTTGCTGTACGCAGCTCAGCTTTTAACGCCTCAATTTTTATCCTCAGTTTTTCTTCTTCTGACAGGCTTTCAGGGTCTGGTTTGTGCTGTCTTGCTTTTATCAGAGGCTGAATATCAGGGATTTCAGGGTAGGCGGTTTCTACATGCTCGGTCAGTGCCTGGAGTGCGCTATTATTCTTATCTTCAAAAGGGCGAAGCATGGCTGGTCGGTCGAGCAGGGGCTGTTCCAGGCTGTCTTCAAGTGCAATTAAATAACCGGTTACAGCATCCTGTAGTGATTGAACCAGCGTTGGCAGTTGTTCCAGACTGGTTTGTAGCAGCGTCAGGCTGTTTCCGGCTTCCTCAATATATTCAACTAACTGGTGTTGCTGAGACAGTTGCGCAAATTCAATCCACCGGGTGATAGTGGTAACAACGCCATCCAGCGGATTGGTCAGGGTGAGGTCATTTAATTGGGTGACAAAACCGTCGAGCTGACCCGATTCCAGATAATTATTCAGCCAGATATCCATCACCCGAAAGGCCTGGGTACGGTTTTTATGGGTTTCGACTTCCAGCTCATGAATAGTCTCGGCCATCTGATGCACAATGGTCGGATCATCGTAACAGGTGTCGCAGTAGTGTTTTATCTGGTTCAGCAGTGTGACTAAGGTTGGCAGTGTGGGTTTAGGCACAAGGTCAGCGGGGTGCTGCCAGTCAATCGCTGTAAGGTAATCATCCTTAGGGTTAAAAATGCCATCGTCTGCCTTTGTCATAAGGGCGACACCGTTAAGGTAAGGGGCTATTTCCGGTTGTACCGATAAGTACATAATCAGTGATTCGGGTGAAAAGATAGTGACACAGTACGCATAAATGGCTGTCACCAGGCGCAGGCGTTCAGCGTCTTTGTAGGTTGCCCACTTGCCCAGGTCTATTAATAACCGGTCGCCATAAGTTGCCAGCTGATAAACCGGCCACTGAACAGCCGGATCACCTGACCAGCCATTGCTTTTCCCCGGGCGCAGCACGGCTTCAACATGAAGCTGTGGCGCAAGGCTGTGTTGTGATGCCGTAATATGATTGTTGCGGAAGGGTTCTGCATTCACGGTACGCAGTGCAGCCTGTATATCTTCGTTAACGGCTCTCAGGCAGGGCGGTTTAAAGTCAGGAAACCAGTCCCGCAGGGCTTCGTATTCCAGAATAGGCAGATAAGGTGTACTGCGGGGATTTTCAGTTTGCAGTGCCCATTCTTTTATAATCAGCGACTGCCGGGTGTCAGATGAGATATAAAGTGCACAAACCATTCTGCCCGTGCGATCTGCGCGGGAAAGACGGGGCTCGGGCAGGAGTTTTATCTGCTTTATCAGTTCCGGTGTATGGCGTTTCAGTGTTTTGATAATTTGGTTTGTTTTGTGTCGCCTGAGCAGGTAAAGGGTGCGTTGCCTGTGAGAGGTGGTGCTTAAGGGAGCTGAAGGCTCCTGTGGAACACCGGATAAAATACTGCCCGGTTCAATATCCCTGAGTTTTTGCATGGTGAATGTCCTTTTCTCGTTATTATGTGCATCAGTCACCTGATTTAGGCACAGTCCGGTGGCCAGACAGCCTTATAGGTTATCATGACTTTGTCTGTCTGGCTGTCTTATATTCCGGTCATATCGCTGAAGTTTTTCAGGTCCGCTTTGGTCTTTAGATTAAGGGCTAAATGGTAAAATCTCTGCTATTTATTTATATCAGACTTTAAACAGAAGGCGGGATGTGTGGGCGGGCTTGTACCGAAAGACACAGCCGGTTGTCATCAGGAGGCTAGGAAAATGTCCAGAGGCTACGAACGACATCATGATAAACACCACGACCACCACCATGGCTTATCCGGTTATGGTAAGGATCTGGTACGCCGCTGTGCTGCCCATTGTGAAATGTGTGATGCACACGGAGTGAAACTGAATGTATTTGAAGTGCCCTCGGCTTCAAAAGAGGCAGCAATGGAGCACTGTATTATGATCTGTGGTACTTGTATGGATCAGATAGAGCATCCTAAACGTATGGATCACAATCACTGGCGGTGTTTGAATCACTCCATGTGGAGTACGGTGCCTGCAGTGAAAGTGATGGCGGTGATGATGCTGCAGCGTCTGGCTGAGTCAGAACGCTGGGCGGTTGAGTTGCTAGAGCAGGTTTATCTGGAGCCGGAAGTAGCTGAATGGTTAAAGCAGCGTATTGTCTAATCCGTGTCGTGTTAGTCCATTTCACCGCACAGGTTTTGTTGCATCAGCGATACCACCTGGCCGTGATCAGATCCTGCTGCCAGCAGCGTATGCAGTTTGCAGAGGGCGGCTTCAGGGGTCATATCACCCCCGGATAATATGCCCATCCCTGCCTGAGCAGATGAACAGGCGTACGCCCCCTGCACAACACTACCCTGAAAGCAGCTACTCAGATTAACCAGCACTTTCCCTTTACCGGCCGCTTCTTCAAGCACATTCATTAAATCACGATTGCTATCCGGTAAGTTGCCAACGCCGTAGCTCTGAATAATCACACCGCCGGTCTGTTTATTATTGATGATTTTGTCTGCCACAGAAGCAGAAAGGCCCGGATAGATGGGTAACATAACTACCGCATCCGGATTGTAATCAAGCGCCCTGAAGGCCGGGTTACCGGCATTGCGAATAAGGGATCGGTGCAGCTCAAAATGAATACCAACCTGACCCAGCCAGGGGAAGTTAGGTGAGTCAAACGCATCCAGGCCGGTGGCTTTCACTTTACGGCTGCGGTTACCCCGTAACAGGCGGCCGTTAAAGTAAATACAGACCTCTGGCACATCGTAAAAACCGGCGATCATCAGCGCGGTAATCAGGTTATCCAGGGCATCGTTTCGCAATTGGGATAACGGAATCTGAGAGCCGGTCACAATGACTGGTTTGTTGAGTCCCTGTAGCTGAAATGAAAGCGCAGACGCGGTGTAAGCCATAGTGTCCGTGCCGTGTAGCACCACAAAACCATCATAGTCGTCATAATGGCAAATCAGTGATTCAGCAATGGCGGTCCAGTCACCGGGCATCAGGTTGGCGCTGTCGATCAGCCGGTCAAATTCGATCAGATCAAAGGCGGGCAGGCTGTCACGGGCGCTGCTTTCGAGTTTTTTATGTAACAGTGCTTCAAAACCCGCAACCGGCACATAACCCTCAGGGGAAGGGTACATACCAATAGTGCCACCGGTATAAATCACCAGAACGCGGGGTTTTTGTTTGTCGGTTGCTGGCATGGATATTCCTTGAATTTGTCTGATTGCGCTTTAGTGGTCCGGATTTGCAGGCATTGATCGTATTATAAAATGCACCGGTAGTTTCCCCGCTATGCGATACGATATAATAACTCTATATTCTGACACTCGAAACAGGACGCGGATTGTCCCGTCTGGCGCTTAGCATCCGGTGTCTAAAAGCTTATCCCTGGAGCCGCATGAAAACTTTAACGATTCAAACCCCCGACGACTGGCATCTTCATCTGCGTGACGGCGATATGCTGCCTGAAACGGTTGCAGCAACGGCCCGCTGTTTTCATCGTGCCATCGTGATGCCCAACCTGGTACCGCCTGTGACAACCGCTGAAATGGCGATGTCATACCGTCAGCGTATTTTAGCTGCCCGCCCCGAGGGCAGTAACTTTGAGCCTTTAGTCACTTTATTCCTGACCAACGATACCAGCGCGCAGGATATTATCGAAGCCAAAGCGGCTGGTATACTGGCGGCTAAATTGTATCCGGCAGGAGCAACCACCAACTCTGAAGCGGCGGTTAAACAGTTAGAGTCCATGTATCCGGTTTTTGAAGTCATGGCCGAGCAGGGCATGCTGCTGCTGGTACACGGTGAAGTGACAGATCATCATATTGATATTTTTGATCGTGAAAAAGAATTTATCGATCAGAAAATGGTGCATATCGTTAACCGTTTCCCGAACCTGAAAGTGGTTTTTGAACATATTACAACGGCGGATGCGGCTCAGTTTGTACAAGGTGCCTCGGATAATATTGCCGCAACCATCACCCCTCAGCATTTATTGTTAAACCGTAATGATTTGCTGGTGGGCGGTGTGCGCCCTCATAACTTCTGCCTGCCGGTATTAAAACGCAACACCCATCAGGCGGCTTTACGTGAAGCAGTCAAATCGGGCTCGCCGAAGTTTTTCTTAGGCACTGATTCTGCACCTCATGCCAAAGAAGCTAAGGAAAATGCCTGCGGTTGTGCGGGTTGTTACAGCGCCTGGAGTGCTATCGAGCTTTACGCTCATGTCTTTGAAGAGTTGGGTGTGCTGGATAAGCTGGAAGCGTTTGCCAGCCACTACGGTGCAGATTTTTATGGCCAGCCGCGTAATACCACAACGATTACGCTGGTGCGTGAAGACTGGACAATCCCTGAGCAGATTATCCTGCCCAACGGCAAACCCATAGTACCGTTTTTCGCCGGTGAAACTGTGCATTGGAAAGTGCAGGCTTAAAGTGGGCTTTTAATCCAAATTGGGGCTTGCAGTGAGAAGTATCACTATCCGCTTTGTATCGTGCAAAGCGGATAGAGCACCTGCCTTTAGTCCTGTGAGGCTTGGGCAGGGCACTGTTTTCTATTACGTCTTATAAATCAAAGCGATAACCAGCGCGGTTGTTAAACCGGTAGCCAGGTCCAGATAAGCGGTAGAAACAGGGCGCTGAAGATGCCGGTGAGCCCCATGCCTAAGGAGGCAAAGGCCCCGCAGACAGCACTCATTTCAAAGGCACGCACTGTGCCGATGGCGTGTCCGTTGATACCTAATACCAGACCAATAATACGCTCATCTTTTATATTCAGCTGTTTTGCCAGCAATTCAACAAAGAGCACCGCAACCACGCCGGTGATCAGCAAACCACCCATCATAATCGGGATAGATCCCCCAAGTTGTTCGGTGATACTGATGGCAATGGGGGCGGTGACAGACTTAGCGACCACTGAGGCCAGTACTTCGGTTGATGCACCAGCCCATTTGGCAATTAACAGGGCGTAAATGGCTGCCAATGCTGCCGCAATGGGCAGGGTGACAAGGATTTGTTTCCAGAAAGCCCGAATATGGTGTAACTGCCGATATAAGGGCACACCCAAAGCAACCGTGACAGGGCCGAGCATCAGGGTAAGCCAGGTGGCCCCTTGCTGATAATTCTTATAATCAATCGAGAAGACGGCCAGCATGGAAGCCAGCAGTAGGGAGGCCAGCAACATGGTTGGGCACCAGATGGGCTGGCGCATCAGGCGAAAGAGAAAACTGCCTGCAAAGTAGGCACTTAAGGTCAGCGCGATAGAGATCAGCGGGGTTGAAAACAGGTGTGGCCATAAGTCCTGATAACGTGTGGCAATCTCATTCATGGTTATCAGCCTTTTGTTCTACTGGTGTTAAAGCACGCATCAGTAAGAGGCTGGTTAACACACTGAACAAAGTGCCCAGAATCATGGCAAGGCTGATAATGACCCAAAGCTCCAGTGTATTGCTGCTGAGAAAAAAGACCCCGGCGACACCGGGCATAATAAAAATAATCAGAACAGAGATCAGCTGTTGACTGGCATTCACCAGGTCTGCTTCTACGTTACGGCTTAGCATCAGCCACAGGGTGAGTAGCAACATGCCGATCACGCTGCCACTGACCGGCAAAGCGAGCAGAAAACTGATCGATTCACCGAGCAGAAAAAATAACGTAAATAAAAGAAAGCCACGCAGCATGGGAAATCCCGGTTCTGTTATCGGTAGGGTTTTACCGCTTTTCTAATGCCAGATAATTGTCGATGCCTTTGATCTGATCTTCCGGGTGGTGATTTACATAAAGTACCGACGTCTCGCTTCCGGCGCAGATTTTTTCGATCAGCGCTAATACCAACTGACGGTTCATGTCATCCAGGCCCAGACAAGGCTCATCGAGGATCAGCAGCGGCGGGTGTTTCACCATCGCCCGGGCGATCAGTAACAGGCGCTGGTCACCGTAGGACAGTTTGTTGAAGGGTGTATCCGCACGATCAGTCATGCCCAGCAGGGCCAGCCATTCGTCGGCGATCTGCTTCTGCTTATCGGTGGCTTTAGTATACAGACCGATGCTGTCGTAGAAACCGGAGATAATCACGTTACGCAGGCCGGTACCGACTTTGTATTCCCATTGCAAGGCGGTGGAAACGTAGCCGATAAACTGTTTGATCTGCCAGATGCTTTCCCCGCTGCCACGCTTGAAGCCAAAGACAAAAATATCGTTCACATAACACTGGGGATGGTCGCCGGTGATCAGTGACAGCAGGCCGGTTTTACCGCTGCCATTGGGGCCGCTTAGCTGCCAGTGCTGGTTACGTTCGATGGTCCAGTCCAGTGAATCGATAATACGGTGGCCATCATAAGTAATGTTGATGCTGTTCAGGCGTACCAGCGGTTGTGTTGGATCCAGGCGTGGAATGTCATTCTCAGGATCGGCTGCTGGGGCGGCTAGATCGGTGGTCTTCAGGTGCAGCAGTTTGTACAGTTCGTTGTAGGCGTTGCTGTCATTGCGGTCAATCTGATGTTGCAGACGGCCATGATCAACGTAAGCGATATGGGTGATGAAATCCGGGAACTCATCAAAACGGTTGAGTACCAGCACCATCGGCACGGTTTCAACCAGTGTCGCCAGATACTGTTGCAGCATCTCCAGCGTGTGGGCATCCAGTCCGTCGAAAGGTTCGTCCAGAATCAGCAGATCCGGTTCGCTGGCCAGCGCGCGGATCAGCATCACTTTACGGGATTCACCGGTGGACAGCTTGCGGAATGAGCGATCAATCAGGGTATCGAGCTTAAACATCGTCACCAGCTGATTCACCAGCTTTGGGTTACGACCGTCTTCACTGAGAATCTCGTGTACCGGGGTACCTTCAGAGATAACGTCCATAATATCGGCGTCATCTTTTTTACGTTCGCGCTCGATCAGCTCGGCCTGTGCCTCAAAGGAGACCAGGCCCACTTTTGCCGGAACACCTTCCAGATTGCCGGAAACATGCTCACCGGTACCGGCGAGAATGGCTGCTAACGCCGATTTACCCGAACCGTTCGCACCGGTAATGACCCAGTGCTGGCTAGCATCGAGTCGCCAGTTGATCTCATCCAGTTGAAAACGGTCATCAAAATTTACGGTCAGGTTGTCCAGACGAATGTTCATAGGTATCGGTTATCCGGCATTAGCTTAAATAGGGTGTTGCGTTAGGGGCTTTACAAAAAGAAAGCTAAAAAAAAGGCCAGGAGATGAGTCCCGGCCTTCTGTTACCTGTAACAAGTTACAGGTGAGATCGAAATCAAACGATCTTCTTCATGTCAGCCATGTGGCCACGCAGGGTCGTACCAATCGCTTCAACCGGGTGAGCGCGCAGTGCAGCGTTCACTTCGATCAGGCGAGCGTTGTCTACGCCAGTGTCTTCCAGGTCCAGACCTTTACCGATAACGTCGGTTTTGATGTCCTTCATGAAGTCAGCCAGCAGCGGCAGACAGGCGTGGTTGTACAGGTAGCAACCGTATTCAGCCGTATCGGAGATAGTTGCGTTCATCTCGTACAGTTTCTTACGTGCAATGGTGTTAGCAATCAGCGGCGTTTCATGCAGAGACTCGTAGTAGGCAGAGTCAGCAATGATGCCAGCAGCCGTCATGGTTTCGAAGGCCAGCTCAACACCCGCTTTAACCATAGCAACCATCAGGATGCCGTGATCGAAGTATTCCTGCTCGGAGATTTCTACATCGCCCGCTGGCGTTTTCTCGAAAGCGGTTTCAGCCGTTTCTGCGCGCCAGCCCAGCAGGTTAACGTCATCGTTAGCCCAATCTTCCATCATAACGCGGGAGAAAGTGCCATCGATGATGTCGTCCTGGTGCTTGTTGTACAGCGGACGCATGATCACTTTCAGCTCTTCAGACAGATCAAATGCTTTGATCTTAGCCGGGTTAGACAGGCGATCCAGCATGTTGGTCACGCCGCCGTATTTCAGGGCTTCAGTGACAGTTTCCCAACCGAACTGAATCAGTTTGGATGCATAACCAGGCTCGATACCTTCTTCAACCATCTTGTCGAAGCACAACAGGGAACCAGTCTGCAGCATACCGCACAGGATAGTCTGCTCACCCATCAGGTCGGACTTAACTTCAGCGATGAAAGAGGACATCAGAACGCCCGCTTTGTGACCGCCGGTACCAACAGCGTAAGCCTTAGCCAGTGCCAGACCTTCGCCTTTAGGGTCGTTGTCTTCGTGAACAGCGATCAGCGTTGGTACACCGAAGCCACGTACGTATTCGTTACGTACTTCAGAACCCGGGCACTTAGGTGCAACCATGATAACAGTCAGGTCGTCACGGATTTTCATGCCTTCTTCAACGATGTTAAAACCGTGAGAGTAAGACAGACAAGCGCCTTCTTTCATCAGCGGCATAACAGCGTTTACAACAGCGGTGTGCTGCTTATCAGGTGTCAGGTTCAGAACCACGTCAGCCGTTGGGATCAGCTCTTCATAAGTACCTACAACAAAACCGTTTTCAGTCGCGTTTTTCCAGGACTGACGCTTTTCAGCAATAGCTGCTTCACGCAGGGTGTAAGAAACATCACAGCCGCTGTCACGCAGGTTCATACCCTGAGCCAGACCCTGTGCACCACAACCGATAACAACCATTTTTTTGCCTTTCAGCGCGTCTACGCCGTCAGGGAATTCAGAAATGTCCATGAAACGACATTTAGCGAGTTGTTCCAGCTGCTCACGCAGTGGCAGGGTGTTGAAGTAGTTATTAGACATTGCTGAATATTTCCATTTGTATAAATAAGTGCCTGTAATGTACAAACACAAAAAATTATCTGTTTTATAGCGAAAAAATCGTTGTGCAGCCCCTTCAGGCAGTATGCCCTTTACGCTGCAATTTTCGCTGTATCAACAAGCGCTGTACTATACAGTACAAGGCAGGCAGGACAAGAAAGTGTACAGCCCGAATACAAAGCTATTTCGCCAGTTTATAGAGCCATTTTAGCGAAAGCAGAGTCTTGCGTATATTGATATATATTCAATACTGTATTGCGATATATGGAATTATAAGGGCGGTTCTGTTCCAATCCTTGCCCAGGCATCCACAAAAGGTCATACAACAGACCCACAGGAATTAGACGCATGACAGCTCCCTTAATGAAAGCGATTGTTACTACCGGCAATGGCGGATACGAAAAACTGGTTTTTAAAGACGTGGCTATGCCTGAAGTATCAGAAGGTGAAGTACTGGTTAAAGTGCTGGCTGCCGGTGTGAATAACACGGAGATTAATACAAGACTGGGCTGGTATTCCTCTTCGGTGAGTGATTCCACCAATGAAACTGCAGAGGAAGCCTTAAGCCCGGAGCATACAGATGGTGGCTGGAATAAAGAGACCCCTTTTCCTTTTATTCAGGGCACTGACTGCTGTGGCCAGGTGGTGAGTGCCGTTGATGATGAGGGCAGCGGCCTTGTGGGTCAGCGGGTATTAATTCGTCCCTGCATTCGTGAAAACGGCTTTGATTCACTGGATAATATCTGGATGGGATCTGATTTTAACGGTGCTTTTGCGCAGTATGTGAAAGTGCGGGCCAGTGAAGTGTTTCCTATTACTTGTAACTGGACAGATGCGGAGCTGGGTTCGATCCCCTGTGCGTACGGTACGGCTGAAAACATGCTGCACAAGGCTGATCTGAAAGCGGGAGAAACCGTACTGGTTACCGGTGCATCCGGCGGTGTGGGCTCTGCAACGGTACAACTGGCTAAGCGCAGAGGGGCGAGGGTGGTTGCGATTGCCGGAGAAGAGAAACATGATGCGGTCGCGCAGTTGGGTGCTGATCAGCTATCAGGCCGCTCGGCAAACCTGTTATCAGAGTTGGGGGAGCAGTCTGTAGACCTGGTCGTGGATAACGTCGCAGGTGATGGATTTCCGGTAATGCTCAAGCTTCTGAAACGTGGTGGCAGGCTGGTTTCTTCAGGTGCGATTGCAGGCCCGGTGGTGGCTCTGGATATGCGTGATATGTATCTGAAAAATATCACCTTAATTGGCACTACGGCATGGGATGAACCTGTGTTCCCAAATCTGGTGCGTTATATTGAGCAGGGAGAAATCCAACCTGTGGTGGCTAAAACGTTTCCACTGTCTGCTATCGCCGATGCGCAAACAGAGTTTCTGGCGAAAAAGCATGTGGGGAAGTTTGTACTGATTCCGCCAGCCGGTTAATCCGGTTCTGGTCCATCATTCCATAAACCTGATTCGCAGGCAGGGTAATCATGTTGATGCGGGTTGCTACACACAGTAAGAGTAAGCAGATTATTTATGGCAGCTAATACAGCTCAAACAAGCCTTCCCATCCTCTATTCATTTCGCCGTTGCCCTTATGCGATAAGAGCCCGGTTGGCGATTAGCTACAGTGGTGTTGACGTTGAACACCGGGAGGTTGTGCTTAAAGATAAACCTCAGGCAATGCTGGATATTTCACCTAAAGGCACCGTGCCGGTATTACAGTTGGCTGATGGCACGGTAATTGAAGAAAGCCTGGAGATTATGCACTGGGCGCTTGATCAAAAAGATAGCAATGAGTGGCAATCGCCTGAACAGGCAGGTGTTATTCAGGATCTGATTAAGCAGAATGATACGGCGTTTAAATATTGGTTAGACCGCTACAAATATGCCGACCGTTACCCTGAACACCCCATGACTTATTACCGTGACCACTGCGAGCACTGGTTTACCCTGCTGGAGGAAAAGCTGGAGCGACATCAGAGTTTTTTACTTTGTGAGCATTACACCCTGGCCGATATGGCACTTTTCCCTTTTGTTCGCCAGTGTGCGCAGGTTGATCGTGCCTGGTTTGACCAGACGGATTACCCTTGTTTGCAAGTCTGGCTGGATAACTTGCTGGCTTCTGAGTTGTTTATCAGTGTGATGCAAAAACAGCCTCAGTGGAAAGCGCCGTAGCCGTGAGTTTGTCAGGCTCAGGGCACCTGCATGCCGTGTTGTACAAACTCAATATGCCCCATGCGTTGCATCCAGGCTTGTACATGGGGGAAGTCATCAAGGTCGATCATCTGCCATTCGTGGCGCATAGCCCAGGGGTAGATGGCAAAGTCTGCAACAGACAGGTTGTCCTGAAGAATAAACTGTCGGCCGTTCAGACGTTGATCCAGTACACGCCAGAGTCGCTGCGCTTCGTTGTTATAACGCGCAATCGCATAAGGCACAGGTTCGGGCGCAAAGCGGTTGAAGTGATGAGCCTGACCAAGAAAGGGACCAAAACTGCCCATCTGCCACATTAACCATTCCATACACTCGATGCGCTCGCGTGGCTCGTCGGGAAAAAACTCCCCGCCTTTTTCAGCCAGATAGAGCAGAATAGCACCACTTTCAAAAATGCTGATGGTCTCGCCATCGGGGCCTTCATCGTCAACAATGGCGGGAATTTTATTGTTAGGGCTAATGGCCAGAAAAGCCTCGTCAAATTGCTCGTTATTGAGGATATCAACCGGGTGTACATTATAGGGTAGACGCAGGGCCTCAAGCATAATGGAAATTTTTCTGCCGTTGGGGGTACCCCAGGTGTAGAGATCAATCATAACGGTATCCTGCTTATAGGTTTACAAAATGTTCATAGACCCTGATAAGTTCATCTTCACTGAAACTGACAATAATCAACTGCTGGCCCGGTTCGATTAAATTGGGATCCTCCCCCAGGTTGCCACTGCGATAGTTGTAAATATAGGTGGTTGTAACTTTGGATTGCAACAGGCGCCCCAGAAATGAACTTTGGTGGCTGTCCAGCCGCTCATCAGCATCTTTGGGGATGTTTGCATACAGGATGTCCTGTTGATCCGATAAGCGAATACCTTCTGCAAAGGTGCGGGTGAGGCCACTTTGAACAATGCCCCAGAGTCCTTGTTCGTCCCCTTCGTTGACTGCATGAATATAATAAAGCTGTTTGTCGTTTTGTGCTGGTGTATCCAGCAGCGCCAGTAATTTTATTTGATTAGCCGGAGTCAGAGTCCGGGGGGCTTCGGGGATAAAAGCAGAACTGCCCAAAGCGGCACCCGTCTCAATTGCAAAGGTTTGAGAATTCGGTGAATCAACGGCTTCCAGCTGAATTGTTGTTTCTACCTGGGGTAGCGGAAGGCTAAGTAACTGGGATGCAGTGACAAAATGATCTGCTTTTTCAATCTCGATAGATTGTTCGGGTATAGCAATAATTTTATCGATATGTTGCCGGGCCCGGGTGACCAGCACTTGAGCGGGTGTTGCAACAGAAGACCGGGATTCAGCGGGGGCTGAAACAGGAGGTGCCGGGGGTTGGTCTTGTGTCCTTTGCAGGTAGAGGTACGCTGTGGCGGCTGCGATCAGAAGAACCAATATAATCAGAAAACGTTGCATCCGTGGCCTCGTGTTTGTCTGTATAAAAACAGGTTTAGTGCCACACTTTAGCCCGCAACAGGACAGGAGAAAAGAGGCATACAGGAATGACCGGGCGCTTTGGTCGTTTAGAAAGGCTGTATGTAAAAGAAGCGTTGCTTATTAATTCCCGGTTAAATAAGAAAAAGCACTTGCTTTCCGGTTTGCAAAGCGGGATGAAAAGGTTTTAACTCATTGTTATCTCTGTCTGGAATATCAGCATGAAGCAAACAGAACGTCATAATATCGCGGGCTCAAAATACCATAATATCTGGATCATGCTCTGTGTTGTCGTCGGGCTGCTGTTTTCATTTTCAGTCTTTTTTAGTATGAAGGATTATGAGCGTCAGACTGTCGAGTCAGATTTAAAACAAGCTGCAGGGCGTGTTGCTGAGGCACTGGAACATGATTTGTCTGGTAAGTTAAAAGCGTTGGTTTCGCTTTGGGCCTTACAGGCGGGTACGGATAACATCAGTCGGCCACAGTTTGAATCCCTGGCGAGTCATTTATTGGAACGCCACCCGGATATAACTGCGTTTGAATGGGTGCCTGCTGTCTCCAGGGCTGATAGAGCAAGGGCTGAGCGGGCTAATGCAGATTATTCCCCCGGCTTTAAGATTACCCAATGGGCTGATGCTTCCCGTCTGGAAACCGCACCGGAACGTGAACAGTACTTTCCTGTGTATTACTCCCAGCCAGCAGGTGTACTTGATAGTCGCCTGGGCTTTGACCTGGCTACAGACCCGGATAGTTTAGCCGCACTAAAGGCGGCAGCAAAGAGCGCGGCTATGGCGCTGTCTGCACCGGTCAGGCTGATCGCAGAGCATCAGGATAAAAACGGCATACTGGCGGTTATTCCTTTGTATAAGGGACAGGTCTTTCCTGAAAATAAAAGCCATAAACCCGAAGGCTTTTTAGTTGAAGTGTGGCAACCTGGGGATCAGCTGGCCGAGCTTCAAGCCAATTATCTGACGGAGGGTATCAAGCTTGCACTGCTGGATCAGACGGACGTTCAGTCTTCTCAGGTCATCTATGCAGCGCAGCCAGAAGGGGACTGGCTGGCCGCAGAGGCAGTAACGGCACCGGTGATGACTGAACTTAACCGGGTTTGGACACTGGTTGTGACACCTGAGAGCGCCTATTTTGCAGCCCGTAGCAGCTATACTCCGTTGCTGGTGCTGTGCCTGGGGTTGCTGTTCACTTTGTTGTTAAGTGTTTACTTGTTTGTGCTGGGTCGTCGAGCCCGTGAAATGGCGATTATTGTATCGCGTCATACTGCTGAGCTTGAAGCAGCACAATTGCGTGCTGATGCGGTAGCAGTGACGGACCGGATAACAGGTTTATTTAATAAACGTCATTTTGATTATGTCGTGGCTAACGAGTGTCGCCGCTCGGTGCGTGAATTTACGCCTCTAACGCTGATGTTTTTTGAGCTGGATAATTTTGAACAATATGCCGAATCTTATGGCCAGCAGAAAGCGGAAGCTTGTCTGAAGGCGGTGGCCGAACAGTTTAAGCAACGTATTTCTCGCCCGGGGGATCTGATTGCCCGTTATTCAGAGGATCGTTTTGTGTGCCTGCTGCCTTCAACCAATGAGCAGGTGATTGAACTGGCAGCACGTTGCTGTGAAGAAGTACGGCAGTTAAATATTGCCCATAAAGGCACAGGCAGTTTTGAGATTGTGACTATCAGTATCGGGGTTGCGACTATGTTGCCTTCGCGTTTGCTGACGCCGGAGCGCCTGGTTGCCACGGCGGAAACGGTTTTATTGGAAGCTAAAGAGGCGGGTGGCGACCGGTATATTGCTTCTGCTGAAAGTTCCTCGGACATATCTTCGGCAACTTATTCAGTTTGACGGAAGTTGCCAGGAGCTCTGTTACAGAGTGATATCATGCTGTTTTGTTGTGTACGGGTCAGAAGGACCGGATTAATCGAGCCCTTCTGATACCTGCATTCGCTGTAAGCGGGCCTGCTCTTCGGCCATTGCCGCTTTGATTTCCTGTATAACCGTATCCACATCCGCAGCCTGGGTTGCTTCTTCAAAGTGGCCGCTCAGCTCCAGATCCGGGTGCAAATTGCCTTGCTCGTATAACGCCCAGATTTCTTTTTCGTAGCGAGTATTCCGTAATTCGGGTGCGTACTGAGCGTAATAATCGGTCATGTTTTTAATATCACGCGCCAGCATCCACCGGGCGTGATTATTACCTGCAGCATCAACGGCCTGGGGCAGATCAATAATGACAGGGCCGTAGTCATCCACCAGAACATTAAATTCTGAGAGATCACCGTGCACAAGACCTGCACATAACATACGCATCACGTAGTGCATCACAACGGCATGGTCTTCAACGGCCTGTTCTGCCGTCATGGAAATGTCATTCAGGCGGGGCGCTACATGGCCTTCGTCGTCGGTGATTAATTCCATCAGCAAAACACCGTCAAAGCAGCCGTAGGGTTGTGGCACGCGCACACCCGCTTCAGCAAGGCGATAAAGCGCTTCTGCTTCGGCATTTTGCCAGGCTGCTTCCTGCTGGTTGCGGCCAAATTTTGAGCCTTTTTCGATGGCGCGGGCGCGGCGGCTGTTACGTCCCCGGCGACCTTCCCGGTAAAGTGTGGCTTGTTTGAAACTGCGTTTTTCTGCGTCTTTATATACTTTGGCGCAGCGGATCTCAGAGCCACAGCGCACAATATAAACAGCCGCTTCCTTGCCGCTCATCAGTGGGCGGATCACTTCATCTACCAGGCCATCTTCTATTAGTGGCAGGATTCGTTTTGGCGTTTTCATAGCGACCTTATACCCTGGTTTGTGTTGAGATGGAATGAGAAGTGTCCATCTTCATCAGGAGGCTGAGTGTTAGCGTCAAAATAGTCGCCGCTTTATTGTATGGTAATAGTGTTTGATAAGGCTGAGCTTAAGCTAAACTGTTACCTCATAAATTGACTACCCACGGTGCCCGGGCGGGCCGGGTTTGCAGTATTATATCAGGGTGTTTATGGAGGTGTTTGATGTCCCCCGTACGTGAGGCCGTATTTCAGTTGCTCGACCTGGCTGCCCGCCGGAATCAGCGTCGTATATTGGTATGTGCCGGTGAGCACACATGGGGGCTGGCTCAGGCAGGACAAATCCAGGCATGGATGCAACCGGAAGCCAGCCTGTGGGTATCCCGGCAGGCTCCTGAGGGTTCTGAGCATACCCGTGCACGGGATTTACATCGTTATCTGGGGCAGGAGACTGATCTGCTGGTTTTTGATGCATGGGAGGGCTTTAATCCCAATGCATTTGGTCAGATAACCGGTACGTTGCGTGGTGGCGGGTTATTACTGCTTCTGTGCCCGGAGCTGGAGAACTGGCATTGCTTTGATGATCCTGAACATAAAGCACTGGCGGTTGAACCCTACGGAACAGAGCGGGTTGGGCGGCGTTATATTCGTCGTCTGGCGCGGCTGTTATCAGCCTCATCAACGGTGTCTGTGTTAACGCAGCACAGTGAAATTTTTGCGCTGACAAACGGGGCTGCGCCTGGAGCAGCAGAGCAGGCAGAGGTGGTCCCGTCACCTTATGCGACGGCCGACCAGCGTAATGCGGTTGAACGTATTATACGTTCTCTTTCCCGTGGTCGACGACCTGTGGTTTTAACCGCAGATCGGGGACGTGGAAAATCTGCGGCCCTGGGTATTGTCGCCGCCCGGTTAATCAGCAGCGGGAGCAGGCATGTTCGGGTGACCGCACCCTCTTTGCATAATGTGACTGAAGTTTTTCATCATGCGGCGGCCCTGTTGCCCGGCGCGGTGGTAGAGAAAGGAAAGCTGCGCCAGGATGCTGGGGTACTGGCTTATATAACACCGGATGAAGCCCGGCGACAGGATGCGGAGGGGGTTGTGCTGCTCGTTGATGAGGCTGCGGCCATTCCGGCACCGGTGCTGGCGCAATTACTGAGTCGCTACAGCCGCATTGTGTTTTCCACAACAGTTCACGGTTATGAAGGTACAGGGCAGGGGTTTGCCGTGCGTTTTCGCCGCGAACTGGACAGGCGAACCCCGGACTGGCGGGCACTGACGCTGACGCAGCCCGTTCGCTGGGCGGATAATGACCCGCTGGAATCCCTGGTTTTTGATGCGCTGCTGCTTAATGCTGAGGCACTGGGCAGGCAGCAGGCCGGTGCGCTTGAGTTTGAGATGCCGGATATCGCACTTTTAAATCGTGACCAGTTGCTTGAAAACGAGCCGTTATTGTCTGAGCTATTTGGCTTATTAGTCTTAGCCCACTACCGCACGACTCCGGGTGATTTAAGAATCCTGCTGGATAGTCCTAACCTTTGTCTCTGGGTTGCCCGTTGCCAGGGACGGGTGGTGGGAGCGGCATTAGTGGCGGAAGAAGGGCCGCTGGAACTGTCGCTGGCACAAGCTATCTGGGCGGGTAAGCGAAGACCTAAAGGTCATCTTTTACCACAAATCCTTATTGGTCAGGAGGGTTATCTGGAAGCGGCTCCACTACGCTGTGGCCGGATTATGCGTATTGCGGTGCACCCCGAATTACAACGAAAAGGCATTGCCCGCCAGATGATCAGTCATATTGCTGATTTTGGCCGACGTCAGCAGTGGGATTATCTGGGTTCGAGTTTTGGTGCAACGGAAGATTTATTACTGTTCTGGCAGAACAATGGTTTTGGAACCGTTCGTCTGGGGGAAAACCGTGATCCGGTGAGTGGCACACACGCCGCGCTGGTTTGCCGCTCTTTGTCGGAGCGGGGGCACTTGATGTATACCCACCTGAGGGATCGGTTCACCCGGCAGCTACCGCTGTTACTGAGTTATAATCTGAGTGATCTGGATGTTGAAATTCTGCCGATGCTGCTACAGGGCATGTTGTTTGATACAGATTTAACCACGCATGACAGCCGTGATCTGGATGCCTTTATTCATCATAACCGCAGTTATGAAAGTTGTATTGTACCGATTCGTAAGCTGGTGATACGTTCTTTAAAAAATACCACCGTCTGGCACACACTGACACCAGACGAGCTATCCTTATTGGTAGGTAAAGTGTTACAGCAACGTAGCTGGGAGGAAATAGCCCCCCATTCGGGTCGTCGGGTTATGATGCGCAGGATGCGCCTGCTGGTTGGAGAATGTCTCAGGTTGTTCTGACCGGGTTTGAGCGTAGTTTTCCCTCTTGTTTGCTGTATCAGAAAAATGCGCTGTCCAGGGTATTTTATGTGTGGTCATGTTTATGTAACTCTGATCCTCCGCCGGAGGCTTAATCGAGGCTAAAGTGACTTATGAAGGACAAGTGCACAACGTAAATGGAGGCTTCATTATGACTATCCTGACTGAGTTGCACCAGGATCATATCAATCTCAACAAAATGCTGGCGATTTTACAGCTGAAGGTTGGCAAACTGAGGGCAGGGGATCATCCTAATTTCAGTCTGATGGCTGACGTGGTGAGTTATATATCTGATTATGCTGATGCCTATCACCACCGCCGTGAGGATTGCATGTATAAACACTTTTATGGCCGGGATCCGGCGCTGGATAAGCTCATTACAAGCTGTGAAGATGAGCATCGGCATATGAAATATACCTGTACGGTGTTGTCAGAGACCATTGAGGGTATTTTACATGATGCGGTTGTGCCTATGGATGCATTTACAGATCGTTTAGCGAGCTTTCTGGATGAAGAAAGTGCACATATCGACAAAGAAGATAAGGTGCTTTTTCCAATGCTGCAGAAGCTTGCTACTGAGCAGGACTGGGCGCAATTACTGGAGGAATTGCCAAGGCTTGATGATCCGCTTTTTGGTGAAAAACAGGCGGTTCAGTATGCTGATTTATATAATGAGTTGGTGGTTGATATGAAAGAGTAGTTATTAATACTTTGTGATTTTGATCCTGCTTTAAATGTTTTTAGGTACCGGCTGCGGCCTAAGAAGTTGGAAGCCTCGCCCGACAGGGCGGGGAGCAGTCACAGGCTTCCTGGGCATCACCAGGTTCAAGAATCGGCAGATGGGCGAACCGGCCCCAGTAGCGGGAATTTTGCTCATTTCGAGAGGAGGAAAGGCCCACTTAATCGAGTGGCACCAAATTATGATTCTTAACTTCTTTCACTGAAACGCTGGAATGCAGGGCACTGACACCTTTGACACGCCTGAGTTCGTTGATGCGTTCGTAATATTCGTCCAGATCACGGGCAAGGATTTGTACAAAATAGTCTGCGCTACCGGTGATGCAATGGCACAGGGGTATCCAGTCGGCGGTGTTAACAAAATGTTCGAACTGATCGGTTCTGGCCTCTTCATGGCTGCCTAAGGTGACCTGGGTAAAGCCAACCACGTTAAAGCCGAGCTTGCGCCTGTTCAGTACTGCCCGATATTCATCAATGTAACCTTCATCCTCCAGCTTTTTCCAGCGCCGCCAGCAGGGGGTCTCGCTCAGGTTCACCTTTTCAGAGAGCTTGCTGTTACTGATGCGGCCCTCTTTCTGCATATGTCTTAAAAGTGATAAATCGATATTATCCAGCTCGTAAGGGGTGTTTTCTTTCTTATTCATCTTAATTCCTGAAATATTTTGCTCAATATGACTATGAATATAGTCTTAATAGCAATTTTATTCCTGACAATATCACTAAACTAGGGGTCGGTATGAATGACGCATTGGCATGGCAGAGGCAGGTAGGTTATGAGTTTTGAAGTGGCGGTTGTATTTGTTCTGTTTGCAATCCCGATGGCCCTGAGCCCCGGGGCGGGGAATATCACCTTGATGGGTATTTCAAACCGCTATGGGTTTAATGCAAGCCTTCCTTTTATTGCGGGTACGGCCTGTGGTGTGGCTTTTGTATTTGCCGGTGCCAGTGCGGGGTTGGTAAATATGCTGCAGGGCTACCCCGGTCTTTTTGAGGTGATGAAATACTCAGGCGCTGCTTATCTGCTCTACCTGGCCTGGGGTATAGCGGCCGGTACGTCTGTTGATTGTCAGGACGAACAGCGATCACCCGGTTTTGGAGCTGGAATTTTTGTGCAGGTAATGAATCCTAAGGCCTGGATTGCAGCCATGATGGCATTTTCTCAGTTTGCTGATTTGTCACAGGAATATCTGCCACAGGCGGTGATGATTATCAGTTTGTTTGCGGGTGTAGTGATTATTAGTAATCTGTCCTGGGCGTATTTTGGGGCGATTATAAAAAAGCTGCTGCGCTCCCCCCGTCAGTTGTTGCTGATCAACCGTTGCCTGGGAGGCACTCTGGCCATCACGGTCGTGGTAATGCTAAGTGGCCCTTTGCAGGTGGGCTGAGTTTCTGAGAAGTTCTGGATCAGATCAGGGTTTTGCCGGCGATGACTTCGTAAGCATCAAAGCCCTCTTTTTTCCAGAAGGTTTGGGCAATTTTGTTATCACTGTCCCAGGCAACCTGCAGGGACTGAGCACCGAGAGCCTGCATATCCAGCCGGGCCTGATAGACAAGTTGATGAGCAAGGCCCCGATGCCGGTATTGCGGCTCTATCCACAGGCAATAAAGCACGGCAATACGGGGTAGCTGTACGGCTGGTTTGTCGTACAGGTAAGCTGAGACGGTCCCGATAAGCTTACCGTTTGTCAGCGCCACCAGTGCAATAGCGTTATCAGATAAAACGCTGTGCCGGATAAGTGCGTGTGTGCGGTCGGCTTTATCAGGACCATCTCCGCCAAAAGGCTTCAGGGATGAGTTTGTGTCCAGCTTCTGCCAGAGTTGATAAATCTGATCGATTTCCTCTTCTCTGGCGTGGCGAAGTTGAATGTCAGCAGGCTTATTCATCCTCTGCCTCCGCAGCCCTTATTCGGATTTGTCGCCACGTTTAAAGGTGATGTAACCATCCAGAAATGACTCAAGTGTTTCATTGCTGCACTTTCGGAAATTTTTATGACCGGGTTTACGGAAATAGCCGGATAACTCGGATTTATTGACCTCGCAGCCTGCCAGTTCAAAAATTTGGTACATGTCCGGGTCTTTAAGATCCAGCGCGATACGAAGTTTTTTTAAGATTGTATTATTGTCCATTGCAGGTTCCGGCTTTTATCAAAAGAAGTTGTCTATTCTAGCTGAATCTGCGCGGCTAATCTGTTTCTTTAAATATCATTAGCGAGACAGCGGGCGCTGAGGATACGGCCCGGTATCATGGCATAATAGTGTTTATGAGATTAGATCGATATATAAGTAAGCAGACCCGGTTAAGCAGTAAACGCATACGTCAGATGCTGGTGGAGGGGCGTGTTTTACTTGATGGCCAAGTGATAAAGGATGCGGCTCAGCAAATCAACGCATTCTCCCGGATCAGAGTGGACGGTTTGCAGTTACAGGGCGTGCAGGCACGTTATTATATGCTGCATAAACCCAGGGGACTGGTGAGTGCTACGGTGGATAAGCAACATCAGACGGTGCTGGATCTTTTTGCGCCGCACGAGCGTCAGGGATTACATATTGCAGGGCGGCTGGATCTGAATACAACGGGCTTAATGCTGATTACCAATGATGGCCGCTGGTCACGCCGGTTAACAGAGCCTGAAAAGAAAATTCCTAAAGTTTATCAGGTTGAAACCGAAAAGCCGGTGCTTAGCGAGTATAAAGCCGTTTTTTCCCGGGGAATCTATTTTGCTTATGAAAATTTAACCACAAGGCCTGCAGCGCTTGAAATTTTGTCTGAATATCAGTCGCGTTTAACTATTTATGAAGGGCGCTATCATCAGGTTAAGCGCATGTTTGCTTATTTTAATAACAAAGTGACCGCGCTCCATCGGGAGCAGGTGGGGCAGCTCAGACTGGATAATAAATTAGCAGAAGGTGAATACAGGCCGCTGACAATAGCAGAGATTAAATTATTTTGATCAGGCCAGGGTTTATTCACTACTTAAATTGCGCAGGTGAATCTGCCTGAAAAACAGATAGCGGTGCTGAACAGGTTGTGGCTAACGTGATTTTATAGCAGGAGGTGGTGAAGAGATCAGGACGACAGATTGCCGTCCTGATGATCAAACGTTTGCTGTGTATTTACAGAGCAATAACGTCTTCAGCCTGTGGACCTTTAGGACCCTGGGCTACAGTGAATTCTACTTTCTGGCCTTCCTGCAGAGAACGGAAGCCTTCAGATTTGATAGCAGTGTGGTGAACAAAAACGTCCGGGCCCTGTTCCTGCTGAATGAAACCAAAACCTTTCTCGTCATTGAACCATTTTACGATACCAGTAGCCATGCTAGATATACCTTTTGAAACTGTTTAAATTTTTAATCTTTTTTACAATAAAAAAGACCGGGATGCTACGAAACGGTTGTGTTACATATGAGGCACAGACGAGGTATTCCAACTGGTACTTCGCATTCGGCGCACGAACACTGCCTTAATTTCAAGCAGGTCTAGTATACGTTATTAAAGATAACTAGCAACCACCTGAATTAGAAAATTTTGCTTTTGCGGCCTTGTGTTGTAAGACGCCGGAAGCGCCTTATGGTGGGGCCTGAACGCTTATTTTTGAGCCATATAACGCTCAACGGTATCAACAATGGCCTGAGTTTGAGGATCTATTTCCAGGTTAACTTTATCGCCGATCTGTGCCTGACCAAAACCGGTGATCGAAAGTGTTTCGGGGATCAGGTAGACATTAAAGCGATTGTTAATAATCTCACCGATAGTCAGGCTGCAACCGTTAAGGGCTACAAAGCCCTTAGGCAAAATATATTTCATCCAGCGCTCATGTACTTCAAACCAGATGATGCAGTTATTCTCCGGCCGTTTAATCTCACAAACAGAGACCTGGTCATGAACGTGACCTGAAAGCAGGTGCCCCCCAATCTCATCGCCAATGCGGGCTGCCCGTTCAAAATTCACCTTATCCCCGGTTTTAAGGCCTCCCAGGTTCGTGACTGCCAGAGTCTCCATAATCACATCAAAGCTGACCCGGTTGCCATCAAATGCCGTGATAGTGAGACAAGTGCCGTTAACGGCGATACTGGCACCCGGTTGCAGTTGTTCGGCCCGTTCTGGCGGCAGTACCAGTTGCAGGCGCATAAACTGATCCTGTTTTTTAATGCTGTATACAGATGCTTTGCCTTGTACGATGCCGGTAAACATAATAAAAAATCTCTGCAGGTAGTCTTCAGTGGTGAGCGTCAGGGTGGTTCGACACCTGACCGGGTGTTTAATGTGCTTTTCAGATAATCGGGCTGCGGGACTATTTTTTGAGAGCGGCCTCTACACGTTCAACCAGCAAGTCAATTTTGGCTTCCAGTAACTGATTGTGCTTCAGAATATCAGCGTTTTGTTTGCGTAGTTCCCGATTTTTGACGTTAGTATCGGCAAACCCCAGTACTCTGTCGGCGATCAGTGCGCCTATAAAGCCCACCAGCCCCACGCCAATGTAAAACATCAGAGCAACAATGGCTCTGCCGTAAATAGTGATGGGGTAATGATCCCCGAAACCAATCGTGCTGGCGCTCATTTGCAGTGTCCAGAAGGCATCTGTGTAGTTGTTGATGTTGGCTCCTTCCGCTCCTGCTTCAAAGGCCAGCAGTAAAAAAGAAAGCAGTGCGATGATTAGATATAAACCGCCGACGCTCACCAACGCCAGCATGCGTTTTCTGTAATTACGTACACCGTAGTCATCAATAGTATAAAAAGCAGTTTGTTTCATTATGGCCTCATTACAATTTCTCAGAAAAGCAGGAACGGGTTAAATCAGGGTTAGGGTTTGCTTATGTTTATTGAAGCGCCAGCCCCTGGAAAAGAAAGCCGGACAGTATCATTTCAGGGGCTGGATACCGCCCTGTTTTCAGCGCTTTGATCCTGACTGTACGGGTGATCTCTTAGTCGCGAAACGGCTTCAAGCAGCAAGTCACCCTGCCAGAGGTGTTCTTCCCGGTAGTTCAGATGATGCTCCATATCCATCAGCAAAAGTTCAAACGTCTGACTGCCCGCGGCATGGGCAATATCATCTGTGCGGTAAATATGCTGCTGAGGCCAGAAATATTGAGCCCATTCTGTCAGTAGGTACTGGCTGGCCTTGCAATCGTTATCACCGCAAGCCCGTGCGAGCTCCTGATAAGCGTTAATTTCTGCAATGACGTGCGGAGAGATTTCTTCTTTCGGACCGGTCAGGGGCCAGGGGGCGGGATCTGCCTGGATTTTTAGGGGATGGCGCATTCGGTTATACGTATACAGCCAGCCAAGGCTGCTAATAACCGCCAGCGCTGTCAGTAGCCAGATAAGCAGAGAAACTTTGTCCCGGGATGCGAGGGGTTCGGCGCGTTCGTTCTGCTCTGTCAGCGTTGTGTTTTCTGTTGTGCCGGAGGCTTTGTTAACGGAAGCGGCGGCTGTCCCGGCCCCTGTCCGGTCGTCTGAAACATTAATCAGCCTGGGGGGCAGCGCCTGGCTTTGTGACTTGTCCAGACGCACATCCCACCAGCCTACCCTGATTTCGGGCAGCGTGATTTCTCCCCGCTCCGTTGGGGTCAGAGTCAGTTCTTCGATACGCCGGCTGATAAGGCCCGTGTCAGTGAAGTGTTCTTCAAGTATGACATTGTCCAGCCGGATATCTGCCAGCTCATTGTTAAGCGGGCTCAGGGGCGGTAGGTTTTCTGCAAGTATACCGGCCGCCTCCAGGGTCAGGACGCGCTTAACCTCTTTCCCCAGCGGGGCGCTGCTGCGCTGCTGCAAGCTGTCCTCAAGGCTTACTTCAGTGGCAGGTAACCAGAATCCGGGGGGGCGCTGCTGTGCCCGGGGTAAAACGGCCAGCTCCAGGGGCGCTTTTTGTAACTGCTGATCAATGCTGCCGGGTTTGCCATCGTTATAGCTCAATGGCTCCAGGCGAATCAGTCCCGTTTGCTGAGGGTAAATGCCGTAGCGCTGCTCTGTCACCTGGTATGGCAGGCCCCGCAGTTGTGTCTGGTACTGCCTGGGTTCACCCAGGGGCTTGATGATGGCATCTGCGGTCATGGGCTTAGATAAGACGGCTCCGTCCGGCAGAGGATGGCGGTGATGAAACCTGGTTGTCAGTATGGCCTGGCTGTGAATGTAAATTTCGTTGGTATCGAGTTCCGCCTCTAATAACAGGGACTCTGACAGTATACCGGGCATGGCTCGGTTATTAGCCAGTACATTAAGTGAGATGGGCAATGATTTTTCAGCACCGACACTGATGGATGGAATGGACAGGGCGCCGTACTTCAGAGGGCGCAGCATAATTTGCCAGCGTGTTGAAAAGTGGCGTTCGCCATTGCTGTAGCTGGAAATACTCATCTGTTTTGAGCCGATAATTCTGAAGCTTTGGCTTAGTGTTGACAGATCCGGATTTTGTTTGAATTTTTGATCGGCTTCGAGTGTGAGCTGTAGTGTTTCTCCCAGGGTTAATGTTTGTACATTGACACGGGCATTGACTGCTGCCTGCAACGGCAGGCTGATCAGGCAAACGAGCAACAACAACTTTTGCATAAACAAGAGGTTCCGGCAGCGAGCAGGCAGAATAGCAAATCATGATAAGGCTATTATGGGTAAAGCAGGTGTGCTTATCAAACCAGGATTCGCGCCTTGTTGATTTTAGTACTGAAGTAACTCCGGGCAGGCCGGGTGTACTGAAAGTATGGCTGGAAATATTTTACAGCGCGCACCATTATTTAAGGGCTCCCCGGATTTTATTGCGTTAACTGCCACAGGGAAGGATTGTATATGCCCCGTTTTAACCATGAGAATAAGGCGCAACTTCTTTTTCAGCTGAACGAAGAAATTTACAACCGGCTTCCGGACAGTCGGGCGCGGGAATTAGACACCTTTGCCGCGTTGTATTACCGGTCTGCCTCCCCGGCAGATCTTTGTGAGTGGCATCTGGATGATCTTTATGGTGCAACGGTGGCGTGCTGGCAGTTTCTGCAGCGGCGTAAGCCTGATGAAACCCGGATCCGGGTTTTTAATCCGGATTACGAGGCGCATGGCTGGCAGTCAACTCATACTGTTATCGAAATTCTGCAAAAGGATATGCCGTTTATCGTCGACTCACTGCGTATGGCATTAAATCAGCGCAACCTGACGATCCACGCAATCAACAGCGCAATTTTGACACTTGAGCGTGATGAGCAGGGAAACCTGATTGAGTTATTGGGCAAAGAAAGTCAGGACCCAGAGGCACAGCGTGAATGCCTGGTGTCCGTTGAGGTTGACCGCCATACCGATCCGGTACATCTGGCGCAACTGGAATACAGCATCAATGCCGTCTTTAATGATGTGCAGATGGTGGTTGAAGATTTTGAGCCGATGATGGCGCAATGTGACTTGCTTGAAACGGAATATCAGCGTTGTATAAATGGACTGGATGCTAATGATGTTAGCGAAGTGGGTGAGTTTATCCGCTGGCTTAAGACACATTTTACGTTTCTGGGTTATGACGAATATGAGCTGGTATCCGGGGACGGGCAGCCGCAGTTAAAAGCGGTCACAGGTACGCAGCTGGGTTTGTTAAAATACTGTGATGACCGCTGCCGGGAAGGGCTGGTTAACGAAGGTAACCGGGATGCCGGTGAGTTTGTGCTGGTGCCTGAGATCCTGTCTTTTTCTAAATCTCCTGCAAAATCGCGGGTCCATCGCCCGGCCTATCCGGACTATATCAGCCTGAAACGCTTTGATGAGCAGGGACGGGTAATGGGGGAAGTCCGTTTTCTGGGACTTTATACCTCCAATGTTTATATTCAGAGTTCACGCCTGATTCCTGTGGTGCGGCGTAAGGTTGAGCAGGTGATGGAACGCTCAGGTCTGCACCCACAGGGGCATAACTGGAAAGAACTGGCCCAGATACTGGAAATCTATCCCCGTGATGATCTGTTTCAAATTGCGGTGGAAGAGTTGGTAGAAACCGCAGTCGATATTCTACAGATTCATGAGCGTCGCCAGATCCGTCTGTTTGTACGGCGGGATCATTTTGGTCAGTTTTATTCCTGCCTGATTTATGCGCCCCGCGATGTGTACAGCACAGAGTTTCGCCAGAAAGCAGAGGCTATTCTGTGTCGGGAACTGAAGTGTACACAGGCAGATTTTACCACCTATTTTTCAGAGTCCGTGCTGGCGCGAACCCAGTTTATCTTACGGGGTGATCAGCCGGTCTCAGCCGATGTGGATATTGTTCATCTTGAAGATATGATCCGCGAGGCCGCCCGTAGCTGGAATGATCATTTGCACAGTGCGCTTGTGGATGCGGTCGGCGAGGAGCAGGGTATAGCAGCGTTTAATCGTTACAGTCCGGCCTTTCCCGGCAGCTATAAAGCGGATTTTTCACCGCGTACTGCGGTGGTGGATATTGGTCATATGCAGGCCTTAACTACGGCGTCTCCTCTGGCATTCAGTTTCTACCGGGCACTGGACCTGGAAGCGAATACTCTGAATTTTAAATTATTCAGTTATGGTTGTTCTTTGCCGCTGTCTGATGTCTTACCTGTGCTGGAAAAGCTGGGTTTACGTGTGATTGAAGAGCACCCCTATAAATTAAGAACTGCATCCGATGAAATATGGGTGCACGATTTTAATCTTGTTTATTCCGGTAAAGCGTTAATAGAGTTTGATGAACGCGAGCATGTTTTTGAAGAAGCGTTTTTGAATATCTGGCGGGGCAATGCGGCCAGCGATGAGTTCAACCGCCTGGTGTTATCTGCCCGAATGGGCTGGCGTGAAGTCAATATGCTGCGGGCTTATGCGGCTTATATGAAGCAGATCCGCTTTAACATCAGTACCCGGGGTATCAGTACGGCACTGAACAATCATGTGGCTATCGCTTCTAAGCTGGTGGCACTTTTTGAAGCACGTTTTCACCTGGAAAAATACAGTGAAGCACGGCAGTCTGAGCTGGAAGCTGCCATTATTGCGGATCTGGACGAGGTGTTGAGCCTGAATGAGGATCGGGTGATTCGTCAGTATCTTATGCTGATAAAAGCTACCCTGCGAACAAATTTTTATCAGGCCCAAAATGGTAATTTTAAACCTTATTGTTCGTTTAAATTTTCCCCTAAAGATATTTCTGATATCCCCTTACCCAAACCACTGTTTGAAATTTTTGTATTTTCGCCCTGGATGGAAGGGGTGCATTTACGCGGGGGAAGGGTTGCCCGGGGTGGATTGCGCTGGTCGGATCGCAATGATGATTATCGCACCGAAGTATTAGGCTTAGTGAAAGCGCAGCAGGTTAAGAATGCGGTCATAGTGCCGGTAGGGGCAAAAGGCGGTTTTGTTGCGAAGCGTTTACATGCGGATATGGCGCGTCAGGCCTGGCTGGCTGAAGGTATTTATTGCTATAAAACCTTTATCCGGGGTCTGCTGGATTTGACCGATAACCTGATTGAGGGGCAGGTGGTTCGACCGCCGGATGTGATTGTGCATGATGAGGATGACAGTTACCTGGTGGTGGCCGCAGATAAAGGCACAGCCACATTTTCCGACACGGCTAACGAGCTTTCACAGGAATATGGGTTCTGGCTTGGGGATGCTTTTGCATCGGGTGGCAGCCAGGGTTATGACCACAAAGTGATGGGCATTACCGCAAAAGGGGCCTGGGTATCAGTAGAACGTCATTTTCGAGAGATGGGAAGAGATACGGCCACAGAGGATTTTACCGTGCTGGGTATCGGTGATATGGCGGGTGATGTTTTTGGCAATGGCATGTTGCTCTCAAAGCATATCCGGCTACAGGCGGCCTTTAATCATCAACATATCTTTCTGGATCCTGACCCTGATCCCGCCCTTAGCTGGCAGGAGCGGCAACGATTATTTGAGCTGCCGCGCTCCGGCTGGAATGACTATACCCCTGAGTTGATCTCTGAAGGCGGTGGTGTGTTTTCCCGCAGCAGCAAAGCAATACGCTTAAGTGATCCGGTCAGGGAAATGCTCGGGCTGACGGAAAAGCGCCTGACGCCTGCCGAATTAATTAATGCGTTGCTGAAAGCGCCGGTTGATCTGATCTGGAACGGCGGCATAGGCACTTATGTGAAGGCAAAAAGCGAAACGGATGTGCAGGTCGGGGACAAAGCCAATGACGGCTTAAGGGTGAATGCCTGTGAGCTGAGGGCAGCCGTGATAGGCGAAGGCGGCAATCTGGGTATGACCCAGCAGGCGCGTATGGAATATGCCATGCGGGGCGGGCGGCTGAACACAGATTTTATTGATAATGCCGGTGGTGTTGACTGCTCTGATCATGAAGTGAATATCAAAATCCTGCTTAACCAGATTGTCGCTGAAGGGGATTTGACAGAAAAACAGAGAAACCGGCTACTTGAAGAGATGACCGATACCGTGACCTCTCTGGTGTTGAGAAATAATTTTCGCCAGGTACAGGCAATCAGTGTCGCAGAAGCCCGCTCACTGGTCAGCATGGCGGAATACCGGCGCTTTATCAGTCACCTGGAGCAGGAAGGTACCTTAAACCGGGCTCTTGAATTTCTGCCCGATGATGAAAGTCTGGCAGAGCGTAAAAAGGCGGGTATCGGCCTGACACGCCCGGAGCTTTCCGTACTCATTTCCTACAGTAAAGCCACCTTAAAAGAGGCTTTAATCAAAGCACGTGTCGCTGATGACCCTTATCTTTCCAAAGAGCTTGGCAGTGCTTTTCCGGCGATCTTATCTGAAAAATATCCCGAGCATTTAAAAGCACACCGCCTGCATGGGGAGATTGTCGCCACACAAATAGCCAATCATATTGTAAACGTGATGGGGGTTAACTTTGTTGACAGGCTGCGGGCGTCAACCGGTGCTGATGACGCGACTATTGCCCGGGCTTACGTGCTGGCACGGGATATTCTGGATCTGGATAATTGCTGGCAGCAGATTGAAGCACTGAATCACAAAGTAAGCACGGATATTCAGATTTTGATGATGCATGATCTGCAACATCTGGCACGGCGTACAACCCGCTGGTTTGTGCGTAATCGCCGTGCTGAACTGGATTGTGCTGAAGAAGCGAGGTTATTTACCACTCAGCTGGGTAAAGTCAGTAAACAGCTGGGAGAATTGCTGTGTGGTGAGCCTAAGGGCATCTGGGATAATGCCTATAACTGTTATGTGGATGCCGGTGTACCGACACGTATGGCAGAGATGGTGGCTGGTGCGCGCAGTTTATATAGTGGTCTGGGTATTATTGAAGTGGCCAGGGAAACGCATATTGCGGTGGAGTCGGTGGCGCAGGCCTACTTTGAACTGGGTGAGCAGCTGGGATTGCAATGGTTTACCCAGCAGCTAAACGCACTGGAAGTGGATAACTACTGGCAGGCATCCGCCCGGGAGGCTTTCAGGGATGATATGGACTGGCAGCAGCGTGCGTTGATATCCAATGTACTTAAAAATTATCACAAAGATGTTGATGTCACTGAGTTGGTTTCCCGCTGGGTTAATGATAATCAGGTGCATGTCGGGCGCTGGCATAATGTGCTGTCTGAGCTGAAAAGTACGGAACGGGAAGAGTATGCGATGTATACCGTTGCGGTACGTGAGCTTTTTGATCTGGCAAAGAATAGTGAGTTTGCTGCGGCTAATGACTAAAATTCGGTGAAGCGATTATAATCATTCGTTTTCAGGTTATATTTTTTGACCCTTTATGAACAAAATTGTTTTTGATCTGAGTTTGTCTTCGGACGAATATCTGCGGGTGTATCAGGGCAGTGCCCGTGATGTGGTTACCCGCGCGCTGGACGGGCGCCGGGTGCGTTTTCCTGCCCATGTGCTTAAACCGTTTTTGCTGCATACGGGTATTTATGGGCGTTTTTGTATTCGTTTTGATGCCAGCGGGCGTTTTCAGGGTATCGACAAGCTGACTTAAGGGTCAGTCAGGCTCAGAGATGGCAAACGCTGATGGGCCTGTTAATAACGCGCGGCCTCCCCTATAATTGCGGCAAAATTTTAAGCACAGAGTAGCCGCATGTTATATCCCCTGGCCCGATCCCTGATGTTCCGCTTTGACCCTGAAACGTCCCACGATTTAGCACTGCGCACCATGAATGTGGCTGCTGATCTGGGTCTTTATAAATTGATGGGGGCAACACAGATTGCTGATCCGGTCGAGGTGATGGGCTTGAACTTCCCAAACCGGGTAGGTTTAGCCGCAGGCCTGGATAAAAACGGCATTGCGGTGGATGGTTTGGCCAGCATGGGTTTTGGATTTGTAGAAGTGGGCACCGTGACACCCCGGCCACAGGCAGGCAACCCTAAACCACGTATTTTCCGTTTGCCGGAACACAGCGCCATTATCAACCGTATGGGTTTTAATAACGGTGGTGTGGATCAGTTGTTAAAAAATCTGGAACGCAGTGCTTATAAAGGCATTCTGGGTATTAATATCGGCAAAAACAAAGATACGGCCAACGAAAAAGCGAATGACGATTACCTGCTCTGTATGCGTAAGGTATATGAGCGTGCGTCTTATATTACAGTGAATGTATCCTCGCCCAACACGCCGGGGCTGCGCACCCTGCAATATGGTGAGTCCCTGAACAGTCTGCTTGATGCGCTTAAATCTGAGCAGGTTCGTCAGGCGAAGTTACATAATCGTTATGTACCTATCGCAGTTAAAATCGCACCGGATATGGAAACTGAAGAGCTTCAGTTGGTTGCCAGTTCATTAAAAGCGTATGAAATGGACGGGGTGATAGCGACGAACACCACGCTTTCCCGGGAAGGTGTGGAAGGTGCACAGTTTGCCGACGAAGCGGGCGGGCTTTCGGGTGCGCCGGTAAGAAATAAATCAACTCAGACTATTCGCACTCTGGCTCAGGCGCTGGATGGTGCGCTACCTGTTATCGGAGTGGGTGGTATTACCGAAGGTTTTGATGCGGCTGAAAAAATAGAGGCAGGCGCAAGCCTTGTTCAAATTTATACGGGCTTTATCTATAAGGGGCCGCAGTTAGTTGCTGACTCGGTACGTGCAATTCAGGCGCTGAAAGGTTAGGCACTGCCGAATAAAAAGCTCCCTTTGTAAGGGAGCTTCTCTAAAGCATCAAGATAGATTTCAGAATACGATGTTAGTGAAGTGATGGATTAATTTGAATGGCAGATACTCCTTCCTGGCCATTCCAGTGAGCCTCGCGGCCTTCGCGCCAACCGTTCATCCAGTGGCTACGTAACTCAAGCGTGTTAACCGGACAGTTATCACGGGATTTTCCGTCAATACCGGCGTTGAATCCACGGTTGAAAAGGGTAGAGCTGCGATCTCTTTTTTGTCTCTTCATCAGTTGGAGCCTCTCTGTTCGTTTCGTATTTTTTTTGAGAGTAGATACCGGAGACCTGGCATCTGGTCTTCTGTGGCTTAAACCCTTCAATGGGTACCGCAGAACCTTATTCATATCGGAAAAACTGCGTGCGTACGATTTAAATTAGCTATCCTGTTACCGTACTGTAATAAAACAAATTAGAGCGCGGGTGCAAAAATCGAAGTTATTCATTGGCTTAGCCTTCTTATGAAGTGCATGATTTCTTTATGAATAATTATCAATTGTTTTCAGCATATTATGAATATAGTTCATAAGCTTTGTTGAAGTTAGACGTAGGTATATGACGACCATGAATTTTTTCCTCACCTGCCCTAAAGGGGTTGAACTGCTGCTTGAAGAAGAGCTTAAACAACTGGGCATCAGCGAAACCCGCCAGACGGTGGCAGGTGTTTATTTTCAGGGTGAGCTGGAAGCGGCTTACCGGGCTTGCCTCTGGTCGCGTCTGGCGAACCGTGTTTTGTTGCCGCTGAATAGTTTTGAGTCGGAAACGGCTGAGCAACTTTATGATGGCGTGCAGGAAGTCACCTGGCTGGATCATCTGCGTCCGGAAGGCAGTCTGGCGATTGATTTTAACGGGCGCACTGAAGGTATTAATAATACCCAGTTCGGCGCGCAGAAAACCAAAGATGCCATCGTTGACCAGATACGTGCCCAAACGGGGCGTCGGCCGAGCGTGGAGCGTCAGACACCTGATATTCGGATAAATGTACATCTGAATCGCGGGCGGGCCACGGTCAGTCTGGATCTTTCGGGTGATAGTTTGCACCGTCGGGCTTACCGTCTGAGAGCCGGTGCTGCACCCCTGAAAGAAAACCTGGCGGCGGCTTTGTTGTTACGTTGTGGGTGGCCTGAAGTGGCAACAGAACGGCCACTGCTGGTGGACCCTATGTGTGGTTCAGGCACCCTGCTGATTGAGGCGGCGATGATGGCTGCAGATATCGCGCCGGGCCTGCAGCGTCGCTATTTTGGTTTTAACCGCTGGTTACAGCACAGCCGCGATACCTGGAATAGCCTCTGCGATGAGGCGAAACAGCGCCGAGAAGAGGGACTGGCGGCGTTAACCTGTCGTTTTGCCGGGCGGGATATGGATACTAAAGTGCTGAGTAACGCCCGGGAGAATGCGGCGCGCGCTGGGGTTGATGGCTTTATCGATTTTGAAAAATGTCGGCTTGAAGATCTGACTCGGGCGGCTTTGCCTGAGGCTAAAACAGGCCTGATGCTCACTAACCCTCCTTATGGTGAGCGTCTGGGTGATGAGTCACAATTGAAATTTCTCTATCGCCACTTAGGTGATTTGCTTAAACAGCAGTTTCCGGGCTGGCTGGCTGCCGTCTTTACGGGTAACCCTGATTTGTGCAAAGTGATGGGCTTGCGTGCGGATAAGCAGTATAAATTTTACAACGGCACCATTGAGAGTCGACTTTTCCTCTACGGTATTGCGGATACGCCCTCACAGGCCAGACCTGCACAGGATAATGCGCCATTAAGCGAAGGTGCGCAGATGTTTGCAAACCGTCTGCGTAAAAACATGAAGCCGTTGGTGAAATGGGCAAAGCGGGAAAATATCCGGTGCTATCGTGTGTATGATGCGGATATTCCTGAATATGCGGTTGCTGTGGATATCTATGGTGATCAGGTGCATGTGCAGGAATATGCCGCGCCTAAGCGTGTTGATCAGGTTAAGGCATTTGAGCGTTTGAATGATGTTTTGTCTGCATTGCCGCAGGTACTGGCCGTAAGGCCTGAAAAAATTACCCTGAAGCAGCGTAAACGCCAGCAGGGTACCTCACAGTATGAGAAACAATCTGCGACACAGCATTTCTTTGAAGTGCAGGAGCAGGGCTGTCGCTTATTGGTTAATTTGAAGGATTATCTGGATACCGGTTTATTTCTGGATCACCGGGCGGTGCGTCGTCGAATTCAGGCAGAAGCTAAAGGCAAGGATGTGCTTAATCTCTTCTGTTATACCGGTACGGCGACTGTGCATGCAGCCGTGGGTAAAGCGCGCTCAACCACCAGTGTGGATATGTCATCAACCTACCTGGGCTGGGCGGAGCGTAATATGGAGCTTAATGGTTTCAGGGGCAAGGCACACCAATTTATACGTTCTGATTGCTTTAAATGGCTGCACAGTCAGTTTAAACCGGCGTATGACCTTATCTTCCTGGATCCGCCGACTTTTTCAAATTCCAAGAAAATGTCAAATGTCCTGGATGTTCAGCGGGATCATGTGGAGCTGGTGTTATCGGCGGTAAGTCTGCTGAAACCTGGTGGTAAGTTGATTTTCTCAAATAATTACCGCCGCTTTAAGCTCGATTATGATGCCCTGGCGGACTACCAGGTCCGTGATATTACCCAGCAAACGCTGGATCCCGACTTTAAGCGTAATCAGAAAATTCATAGTTGTTTTGAAATTATGTGTAAAGACTGATCGCTTTTGGCACACAACCTGCATTATTGATTGGCAAAATCGCTTGCTTTATCGCGCAAGATTTTAAAATTTCGCACTATAATCGCTCTTCTGATTTTAGTGTATTGAAATTAAAGAGATTTTTTGTGTTCCTTGATGGTTCACCCGAATGTGGGTCTGCGCGATAACGGGCATTAATAATAAAATAATGCACCAATAGAGTGCCTGAGGATATTTTGGGCGTTTTATTGGTGCGTCAGACCAACAAAGATCAGGAGTTAACCGTGGAAAACGTTAACAGTGCCGTAGAGACCCTTGTTCAGAGCTCCGATACGCTCTTTATTTTAATGGGTGCGATCATGGTGTTTGCCATGCATGCGGGTTTTGCTTTTCTTGAGGTGGGCACCGTCCGCCATAAAAACCAGGTTAATGCGCTGGTTAAAATCATTACGGATTTTGGTATCTCTGCTGTTGCCTATTTCTTTATCGGCTACTGGATTGCATACGATGTCACCTTTTTCCAGGATGCGGCAACGCTGGCGGAGGGTAACGGCTATCAGTTGGTTAAATTCTTCTTTCTGATGACTTTTGCTGCAGCTATTCCGGCGATAGTGTCAGGGGGTATTGCAGAGCGGGCTAAGTTCTGGCCGGTGTTAGCAGCCTCCGCGTTAACCGTTGCTTTTGTATACCCCTTCTTTGAAGGCATTATCTGGAATGGCAACTACGGCTTCCAGGACTGGCTGGAAAGCAGCTTTGGTGCACCGTTCCATGACTTTGCCGGTTCTGTTGTTGTTCACGGTGTGGGTGGTTGGATTGCGTTGGCGGCGGTATTGCTGCTGGGTATCCGTAAAGGTCGCTACCGGGGTGGTAAGCTGATGGCGTTTCCGCCTTCGAATATTCCTTTTCTGGCGCTGGGTGCCTGGATACTCTCCATTGGCTGGTTCGGCTTTAATGTAATGTCGGCGCAGACGCTGGAAGGTATATCCGGTCTGGTGGCGGTAAACAGCCTGATGGCGATGGTGGGTGGTATTATTGCGGCGCTTATCGTAGGGAAAAATGACCCGGGTTTTATTCATAACGGTCCACTGGCAGGTTTAGTCGCAGTATGTGCGGGCTCTGATATCATGCACCCGATTGGTGCGTTAGTGGTGGGTGGTATTGCAGGTATGCTTTTTGTATGGCTCTTTACCATCCAGCAAAACAAATGGAAAATTGACGATGTGCTGGGTGTCTGGCCGCTGCATGGCCTCTGTGGTGCCTGGGGGGGGATCGCAGCAGGTATCTTCGGCAGCGAAGCACTGGGTGGTTTAGGTGGCGTAAGTCTGGCTTCTCAGGTTATAGGCACGCTGGCGGGTGTTGCTGTAGCCCTGGCGGGTGGGTTTATTGTTTACGGTGTTATTAAGGTCGTGCTGGGCCTGAGGCTGGATGAAGAAGATGAATTTAATGGTGCTGATCTGAGTATCCATAAAATTGAAGCGACTTCTGTCGATTAGAGCAGTGTTTGTTCGGCATAAAAAAACCGGGAAAAGCCCGGTTTTTTTGTGTCGAATGTGGCTGTGTTTGAACTACATATCCATATGCTGCACAGGGTGCTTTCTTTTATCGACACGATAGCTGTGCCTGAGAGCAAGAATGACCACGCCAATTGCAAAGACAATAAAGCCTGAGTAGATAAGCAGTGCAGACCTGGCATAACACTGCAGCAAAATACCACAGAGTATGTAAAGAAAGGGAATGGCTTCGTACAAAGGTTCGGGAAACAGGGAGCCTTTTTGCCACGGGATATAACGCTGTCTGTTCTGTCGAATATTATTGGTTTTGGCGTCCACCCGGCGGTGACGGGAGCGTAAAATAAACACAGTGGCGCCTATGCAGTAAAGAATGAGGCCGGACGTTGCGTGCAGTGCATCAGTTGGGAGTGCGGTTGATAAGGCACCGGAGACCAGGCAGAAATAGGGCAGGGACTCATAGAGCGGTTTAGGTAGCACAGGCCATCTCTCCTTAGTGTGAACCGGTTACCTCTGAATTTTAGAAGAAATTTGAGCGTATGTACAAAAAGGCCACCTATTAAGGTGGCCTTTTTTAGTCGTACGTAAAATTACCCTGGGTAGTCGCGCTTGCTCGGGCCTGTGTATAACTGGCGTGGACGGCCAATTTTATTCGGGCTGCTGTGGAATTCGCTCCAGTGGGAAATCCAGCCGATAGTACGAGACAAAGCAAAGATTACGGTAAACATGTTGGTGGGAATGCCAA
>JBMYOX010000007.1:0-82797 GCA_049599735.1 Pontibacterium sp.
ACCCGCGACCCCCTGCGTGACAGGCAGGTATTCTAACCAACTGAACTACCGCTCCATTTCCGCTTAAGGTTTAGTGCCTCAAACGGAGTGCGAATTTTACGGTTTTTACTTGGCTTGTCAAACGTTTAAGTAAAAAAAATCACACTAAATTTTAACTGTTCAAAAGCTGTGCAGCTGGCAACATTTTTTAACAATGACTCACCGTGCCCAAATTTTTATCTTTAACCGGCCTTCCCCGCTCTTAGGCATCCGCCTGGTGCTGTGCCTTGCACAATCACACTTATACTTGAACTCAGCGATTACAACCCGATACAGTAAGGCCAATCGACCTTAACCCAACATCACCCTGGCCAGAGACTTATGTCAGAAAACACCGTTAACGCTGCACTGGATCGTTTTATTACACGCCTTAAAGTCCTTCAACCCGATTTGCCTTTAACAGTCTATGACGCTGACTGGCCCTCTGTATGTTGCCCTGAAAATTCAGAAGAAGGCTCACAAGTGCCCTGGCAACCCGTCAGACAAACCGAGTCACAGGATATGTTTGAGCGGCTGGGAGAGGCACTGGAAACCAAGATTCATCCGGATTTGATCAGCTACTACAGTCGTTACTGGTCAGACCCGCTGCCCGCCCGCTCGAGCGATGGCGAACTGAGCCTTTTACAGGTTTGGAATCCTGAAGATCTGGAACGGCTTCGCAGCAACCTGATCGGACATGCTATGGCGTTACAAAAACAGAAACGTGCTTTAACCTTTTTCTTCGCTTGCACAGAACCTGACGGCGATTACTTTCTCAGCATTGACAATCAAACTGGCGCGGTGCTGGTAGAGCAACCCGGTAAAAAGCCCTTAAGAACCTTAGCGAATTCACTCGCTGATTATATAGACTCCCTCGAGCCCTTACCTATTTCTGACATGGAGTAACCCGATGTTAAAAACGCTTACAACCATTCTACTCTCTACCCTGATTATCAGTGGTTGCTCAGGGCTACCTGCCCAGAATCTTGACCTGCACCCCGCGTTCGATGTTACAGAACAGCTGCCAGCCAATACACGCATACAAGTTAAGGCCATCGATACACGCGACTCTGCGCTCGTTGGACAACGTCTGGATCGCCTCAAGAACACAGCCCCTTTATCACTCATAGACGCTGAAGAACTGCTGAGCCATTCGGTTGAGCACGCACTGGAGGATATGGGCATCAGTAACTTTGCCCGGGGTGAATTCACGCTTACGCTTTATCTGGATGAACTAAGCTACCAGGCACAAGCTAAAGCCGTGCTGCAGGAAGTGACGACATCGGTTCGTTTACGACTAAAAATCGAGAAGGCCGGTGAGCATTATCAGGGAAAATACAGCACGGAAAGCTCAAAAGGTTTTGCCAGCACCCCCACTCCCGCAGACAACGAAGAAATGTTTAATCAGCTAGTTGGACTGACGCTGAGCCGGGCTTTTACAGATCAAAAATTTCTGGATTTCATCCGCTTTAAATAAGCATAACACCACCAGAATAAATAAAGATCGCCGGAGCTAAACCTCAGCCCGGCGCCTTACCAACCCACCGTATGGGACAATAACCGGCTGATATGGCTCATCGGGCGACCCGACTCTGCCTGCCATTGATTAAACGCCGCCTGCACTGTCTGAAGATCACGCTTAGCCGTTGGTTTTTTATCAATTATGCCCTGGGCCTTCAGCGCCGCCACTACGTCATCCGTCAACACAAAAGTATCTTTACCCAGCATCCGTAGGAAATAAGCCCCCGAATTCCCCCCCAGATGTGCCCCTTGTTTTTTCAGCAAAGCCCAAAGTGAAATAATATCGTCTTGTGGCCATTGCGCGATAAAGTTCGCACAACTGCCCTGCTTTTCCGCGAGTTCACAAACCATCATCGCATTAATACGTGTGGCTTTAATCTTACCCCAGTGGCGAATGAGTTTTTCGTTCTGCATCAGATTCTCAAGCTGCTCATCACTCATCAGACTGATTTTTTGCGGGTCAAAACTAAAAAAAGCGTCTTCAAAAGCGGGCCAGCGGGCATCCACCAGCGAGTGTTTAAGTCCGGAGCGAAAAATACGCAGTGACATCATCGACAATACCCGGTCATCCGGGATCTTCTTTAGCTGATCCGGGGTGAGTACTTCTGGCATCAGGGCCTCGATATCCTGATCCGGCAGATGGTTCCGGACGTGCTCATAGATCCATTGAAAGGATTTCATCACTCTACTGCTCCGTCTTCAGGCTCAAAATCCAGCGATACAGAATTAATACAATACCTCAGACCCGTTGGTGCAGGCCCATCTGAAAAAACGTGGCCCAGATGTGCATCACAGCGCGCACAAGTGACTTCCGTACGCACCATGCCATGGGATATATCCCGGTGCTCGGCGATCTGTGCATTTTCACCCGGCTGCCAGAAGCTCGGCCAGCCACAACCAGCATCAAATTTATTTTCACTGTCAAACAACGATGCGCCACAACACACACAACGATAGTTTCCCTCCGCCGTATGTTGATCGTATTCACCCTGGAAAGGTCGCTCCGTCCCTTTCTGACGACAAACAAAATACTGTTCTGGCGTCAGCTCAACGCGCCACTGTGCATCAGTTTTCTTAATTTTGGCCGAGTTAACGCTCATAAACACCCCTATTAGCTTTCAAAATTACAGCGTCTCCGCCATCTGTAGACTATTTTTGCCCTTTTAAAGCACGTATTATTACGCCTCTTTTAATTTGAGCCAATAAACACAATAGCAAGCGCAAACTATCAAGCGCCACTAAAGCTGTTCAGGACACCCACATGCCAGTCATCCGCAAATCCAACAAGCTGATCAACGTCTGTTACGATATCCGTGGTCCCGTGTTGCAGGAAGCGAAACGCCTTGAAGAAGAAGGCCAGCGCATTCTCAAGCTCAATATTGGCAACCCAGCCCCCTGGGGATTTAATGCGCCAGAAGAAGTCATTCAGGATGTGATCCACAATCTACCCGCCTCTCAGGGCTATTGCGACTCCAAAGGCCTGTTTTCTGCACGTAAAGCCGTTATGCAGGAAACACAGCGCAAAAATATTGCCAACGTAGGCATTGAAGATGTTTACATCGGCAATGGGGTGTCAGAACTGATTGTAATGGCCATGCAGGGCCTGCTAAACGATACCGATGAGATGCTGATCCCCGCACCTGATTACCCGCTGTGGACGGCAGCGGTCAGCCTGAGCGGTGGTAACCCGGTGCATTATCATTGTGATGAAGCCTCTGACTGGGCACCGGATATTGAAGATATTCGCAGCAAAATTACCGAACGCACCCGCGGTATTGTGGTTATTAACCCTAATAACCCAACCGGTGCGGTCTACCCCAAAGCAGTGCTTGAGCAGATTGTCGACCTGGCCCGTGAAAAAAACCTGATTATATTTGCCGACGAAATCTACGATAAGATTTTGTACGATGAAGCGGAACATGTGTCTCTCGCCTCACTGTCCGATGACGTGCTCTGTATTACCTTCAATGGCCTGTCTAAAACTTACCGGGCAGCCGGTTTCCGTACCGGCTGGATGATTGTGAGCGGCCCGAAACACAATGCCCGCGACTATATTGAAGGTTTGGATATGTTAGCCAGCATGCGCCTGTGCTCCAATGTGCCTACTCAGCATGCCATTCAGACCTCACTGGGGGGTTATCAGAGCATCAACGAGTTAACTGCACCGGGTGGCCGTCTGCTTGAACAACGCAATCTGGCCTGGGAAATGATTAATGATATTCCCGGCGTTAGCTGTACCAAACCTCAGGGCGCCCTTTATTTGTTCCCCAAGCTGGACAGTAAAATGTATCCAATCCGGAACGATGAAAAACTGGCACTGGATCTTTTGCAGCAGCAAAAAGTACTGATTGTGCAGGGCAGCGGCTTTAATCTGCCGGATACACAGCACTTCAGACTCGTCTTTTTGCCCCGTGAAGATGACCTGTCTGAAGCAATTACACGCATTGCCAGCTTCCTGCGTACCTACGCGCAGTAAGATCAAACAGCCGCAGACAACGCTAACGTTGCCTGCGGCTGCCTTTACAAAGCCCTTTATTTTTCCAATTTAGCTGCCCTTGTGTCTCTTTTCGACTAAAGTTTGATAAAGTCGTAATCGTTGTAAGAAATTGGTCATACAAGCGCCATAAAATTACGACCAGAAGCTATCAACTTTATTGCTCACGGGATTCAGCATGTTTATAAAGATCAGAAAAAACTGCGGCATTTACATGGAACACAACGGCCTGGAACAACGTCACCTGGTTCCGGTTACCTCCAACTTCCTGATCAACCTGACCCACGTATCAGAAGTATCTTTCTACAGCATCAAAGAAACTAAGACCCGCCTGGACCTTGAACACCATGAAGTAACAGTACCGGTTAACACCCGTGTGATTCACTTACAAATGAGCTACGCATACAGCTCACATAAGGAATCAGCTCAAGGCTCAAAAGCACGGCTGGTAGATCGCTGTTTCTACAAGCTTTATTTCATGCCTGAAGAAATGGGCCAGTATGCAACCCTGCGTGAACAAATCGAAAATCTGGTACTTAACCAGTAACCCCCCGGCAGCCGGTCAATTCCGGCTGCCTGCACCCCTCTTTTTTAAATATCCCTTATTATCTCTGCTTTTTAAAAAAGCTTGCAAAAATAATGGTTCCGCTTTACATCTTCTAAGTACATGCCAGCAAACATTGCAGGAATAGCATTAGCAGGTTGTTGCACTTCAGGAGTCGCTATGGAAATCCGTGAATTATTAGAAAAAACGAATAAGCTACCCAATGTGCCTGATGTTGTTAAAGAACTGATTCAACAGCTCAATAATCCAAATGCTGACTATAGCAAAATTGCCTCAAAAGTTGCTCAGGACCAGACTCTCAGCCTGAAAATTCTTCGCCTGGTCAACTCCGCTCACTTCGGGCTTCGCCGCAAAGTCTCATCCATTGACGAGGCCGTGGTTATGTTAGGCATGGCGCGCCTTAAAACCATGGTGATTGCCTCCGGTGTCGTTGGCTCAGTAAAAGACGTTAAAGGGCTGGACCTCAGACGTTTCTGGAGCGAGGCATTTTTTGTTGCCGCAGTCGCCAAATGGCTTGCCGAAAAAACCGGGAATGTCGATGCAGATACCGCATTTACCGTTGGCCTGATTCATAATATCGGCCGCCTGCTGCTACATCTGTCGAAACCGGATATCGCGCAGAGCATACAGGCCCGTATCGACGCAACGGGCTGTAACCGCTCTGATGCCGAAATGGAGTGTCTGGGTTTCCCAACCCCTCAGGCAGGGCAGGCTTTACTTGATCTGTGGAGGTTCCCGCCTGAGCTGGGCATTGCCATACTTCAGCACAAGCAGCCTACTGACTTTGAAAATGCTTCTCCTGTAGCGGCGGTTATCAATCTTGCCTGTGGCATTAATGCCGCAAAACTTAATAACACCGACCCGGACACCTTGCGTGATAACTTCCCGATGGATGTCGTAAAAATTGCAGGCCTTTCAGGCTCAGTGCTTAGTGACTTAAGTGATGCACTGGCGCTGGAATCAGGCCTTGAAGGTTTGATCGATTAGTTCCCGGTTATCCACTTAAGACCAATAAAAAGGCAGCCCATTGGGCTGCCTTTTTATCTTCGGTGCATCGGAACTAACCGCTAACTTAATCCAGCTCTACAATTACCGCATTAACCGCTTTTATCAGGTCATCCACATCCTGCATTGCCCGATGACGCCGATATTGGCTACGGGCAATAAAACGGTATTGAATCAACTGCTCTGACGTTAGCAGGTATTCAAGCCCGGCCATGGAGAACAAAGGTGTAATATCGGCCTGCTGAAACAGTCGACGCATCCAGAAAGCATCAAACTCAAAGGCATCACTGACAATGGTTTTTCCCTTAAGGGCTGTATTAAGCCGCATACAGGCCTGAAAAATGCCCACACCGTCCTTTAACAAGGTTTCACGTTCTATACCATGCAGCTCTTCAGCAAACTCATCCCAATAGTCCCAACCAGCCGCTTCACTTTCGGGGTTAATATAGAAATCATCACTGTCCCCTGAAGCCACGCAGCGCCAGGCTATTTCAATAGGGTAAGACTCTGCACCCAGACCACTGGCTTCAATATCGATATAAACTACATCCACTTAAGTACTCCTCTTAAGCATGCCTCGAATACAGTAACACCTTAAGTCCCTTCTCCGGTTCTGCTTCCGGGAAATCTTCGGGGTTTTTCAGCCGCTCAACAAAACTAAAATCCGGACACTCCTCCAGCATAAGTGCCTTAAGGAAATCTGTTCCCATTTTCGGATCATTATGACACGCCATAACGGTACATTGTTTAGCCGCCAGTTCGGGTAAACGGCGAATCACCCGCCGGTAATCTTTCTCGGCAATAAAGCTACCTTTTTGAAAACTTGGCGGATCAATCACAATCAGATCATAAGGGCCTGACTGACGAATACGTTTCCAAGAGCGAAACAGGTCATACGGTAAAAAGGCAGCGGCTCCCTTAGCATAAGCATTTAACTGATGATTCTGCCGACCGGTTTCCAGTGCGCCACGGGACATATCTACATTTACCACATGATCGGCCCCCCCGGACAGGGCTGCCACCGAAAAACCACAGGTATAAGCAAACAAGTTCAGCATACGCAAATTTTTGCTGTTTTCCTGAACCCAGCGCCGCCCTTCCCGCATATCCAGAAACAAACCGCTGTTCTGGTTACTTAAGGGTTTGATACGGTAGGACACGCCCAGCTCTGACACAACCGCATCTTCAGGCACTTCACCCCATACCACCCGGTTGGAAGCGCCTGCACTGCGTGTACGCTGCTGAACAACCAGCCCTTCTATCACCTTAAACTGACGCATGGCTTCGCACAACTCATCAAGCCATTGGGCATCTGCTTCTTTATACAGCCGGATAACCGCATAAGGGGGCAGCCAGTCAATCACCAGATCTTCCAGACCTTCATAACAATGTCCGCGCCCGTGAAAAAGGCGGCGTACGTCAGCACCGGCTTCAATTAGCTGGCAGGCGATGGAATCTAATATGCGCTGCATGGAAAATACCGCTTCAAAAATTGGCGATTATAGAGCCCCCGGATTACAACAACCACCCCGTTCGTCGAATACTCACAAAGCATTAAGCTGATAAACTTGAAACTTATTCAGGTCGCCTCCATCTAACAACCCTATACAACTTATAACCGGAACGATTACCAATATGATGCGAATAGTGCTTTTTTTAGCAACCAATATGGCCATTTTGATAGTTGCCAGTATCACCCTGAGCTTACTGGGCATTGACCGCAGCAGCCTGACCGGCATGCTGATTATGTGTGCTATGTTCGGCTTTGGCGGCTCTTTACTGTCTTTGTTTATTTCAAAATGGATGGCAAAAAAGTCCACCGGCACGCAGATTATCGAGCAAGCCAGCAACGCTGATGAGCAGTGGCTACTGGATACCGTTGCAGAACTATCTCAGCAAGCTGGCATTAAAATGCCTGAAGTGGGTATTTTTAACACCCAACAGGCCAATGCCTTTGCTACCGGCTGGAATAAAAATGATGCCCTTGTCGCTGTCAGCTCGGGGCTGTTACAACGTTTTCGCCCGGAAGAAGTCCGTGCGGTGCTGGCCCATGAAATTGGCCATGTAGCAAACGGCGATATGGTGACCCTGTCGCTGGTGCAGGGCGTAGTAAATACCTTTGTTATGTTTTTTGCCCGTATCGCAGCTTCAGTTGTGGATAATTTCCTGAGCGGAGACGATGAGGAAGAAAGCAGTGGCCAGGGTATTGGCTATTTTATTACCGTGATTGTGTTTGAAATTTTGTTTGGCATTCTGGCGTCTGTTATCGTGGCCTGGTTCTCCCGTCACCGCGAATACCGCGCTGATGAAGCCGGAGCCCGCCTGTCCAGCAATCACGCCATGATTGGTGCTCTGCAACGCCTGAAAGCTGAGTCTGAAATGCCCGATCAGATGCCTGACCAGATGCTGGCTTTTGGCATCAGCAGCCACCTGAAGCACGGCATTATGGGTCTGCTGGCCAGCCACCCGCCGCTGGATGACCGTATCGCAGCGTTACAGAAACTCGGCTAATCCACAAATGTAACAGGCTATCTGCAAACACTAAAAAGGGGCTTCAACTGAAGCCCCTTTTTTATTTAACCGTATGCCGCTGTTCACACAATTTAACACCTGCGCCTGGCAGGTTTTTTACCTAATGCCCGATCCCTGGCCCGCTTTTTCTGTGCACCAGCCGTATTTTTCCGGGACACCGGTGCCGTTTTGGTTAAATCCGGTTCATAACCGGGTAACCACTGTTGCGGCAAACGGGCATCCAGAATGGTTTCTATCTCTTCGACCAGGTAATTCTCGGCTTCACTGACCAGTGAAATAGCCAGACCTGCCCCCCCCGCCCTGCCCGTGCGACCGATACGGTGGATATAATCTTCCGCGTTATAAGGCAGCTCATAGTTAATCACGTATTTCAGCTGATCAATATCCAGCCCGCGTGCTGCAACATCTGTAGCCACCAGCACCCGCGTTTTACCGTCCCTGAAAGACTCAAGTGCACGTTCCCGTGCCCCCTGGGATTTATCCCCATGAATGGACTCAGTCTTCAGGCCGTCTTTACACATTTCTTTGGCCAGCGCATCCGCACCTTGTTTAGTCCGTATAAAGATCAGCACCTGATGCCAGTTCCGGGCACCGATAAGATGAGAAACCAACTCACGTTTACGATCGGCATCCACAGCATAAACCTGCTGTTCAACCTGCACCGCAGCAGTATTGCGGGCATCCACCTCAATCAGTTTGGGAGATTTTAGAAAGCTTTTACTTAACGTAAAAATGGCATCATCAAAGGTAGCCGAAAATAACAGTGTCTGACGATTGGCAGGCACCGGCTTCAGGATACGTTTAATTTCATCGATAAAACCCATATCCAGCATACGGTCAGCTTCATCAAATACCAGACTTTGCACCTGACTGAGATCAACTTCACCTTTATACATCAAGTCGAGCAAACGGCCCGGCGTTGCCACCAGAATATGCACCCCGGCTCTTAACGCATCAATTTGTGTATTGATGCTCGCCCCGCCATAGACCAGTGCAGCAGACAACCCGCTCTGTTTGCCGTAAGACACAAAGCTGCTGTGAACCTGCTGCGCCAGTTCACGGGTGGGTGTTAATACCAGCGCACGAATGGCGATTTCAGCATGATTTTTCTGGCTTAACTGATGCAGAATGGGCAACGCAAACGCCGCCGTTTTGCCTGTGCCGGTTTGGGCACCTGCCATAATATCCTGACCATCCAGAATAACGGGGATAGCTTCAACCTGAATTGGCGTGGGTTGGCTATAGCCCAGTTCGGACACCACTTCGACTAAACCCTGATCAAGACCTAACGCAGCAAAACCCATATCAACCCACCTGAAACTTATTTTCGCGCAGTGTAACAGCTTTACAGGCGTCTATGATTAACAAAATCCAGCGGCCGATAAATCACAGCACGTCGCCTGGTCCTTCTTCCGGATCCTCAGTTTCATACAAACTTTCAGCGTCATCGTCGTAATCAAAGGCACCCAGAAACGTCAGGTACTGATCCTTTTCAACCCCGGAGATTTTCAGACTGTATTCGTGCTCAAACAACAATACAATCCAGGTCACATCCAGCAGTTTCTTCTTTCTGGCTTTGCTCAGCAATACTTCCATATACGAGGAGGAAAAAGAGCACTCACCCGCTGCAACTTCGATGCTTAGCGTACCTTCATGGGCACCGTTGGTTTCCATATTTTCAGGCCGGAAGTAACAGAGGTTAAAATTATCTGACCAACTATTCTTTGCCCGGGTATTGTTCTTACTGAAGCGTTCTTCAAAATATTCATCCGGGATTTCGGCATAAGGGTGCTGAGACGCCCAAACCGAAACTTTATATTTCTTTGTAAAATCATGCCCTTTGGCTGCCTTAGCAGGTACTGCTTTCATTCGGTTCTCCTGTCGTGCCTGTACGTGTGATATCGGGTATTAGGGCCTGGGGCAAATTACTGCTAAAATCGCGCACAAATTTTTCAACAGGCTCAGGCCCCGGAATTGTGTCATGTCTAAGTTTTTCTTCAAAGGTCGTAAAGAAGTCAGGGAAAATTACGGGAAAGCCGGTTATAACACAGACCGCACTCAAAAAGCCGGAACTGAAGATTTTCCGCTGACACTGACTGTTGCAAGCGATGAGCGTAAAGTTGAAATCGAGGCCATTCTGAAAGATCATTCATTATTTGCAACTATCGAGGTAAATGCCGACAAGCTCGAAAATATTACCGAGCTTGAGAGCTGCCTGCACAAACCAAAAACACAGGTGCTGGAAGCAACACCTGGCCGTAATGACCCTTGCGCCTGCGGCAGTGGTAAAAAGTATAAAAAATGCTGTGGTTAATACCCCATACTTAAATACCCGTAAGCCGCTTATCGTTATCCCTTATTAAACCTGTTCAATTGTGTTCTTCGTGCTGCTGAGGCCCTTAAATGATTCGTCTGTCCAATATAAAACTTCCCCTCGACCACAACGAAGACGCATTAAAAAATGCCATTATAAAGCAGCTGGAAATCACACCCGACCAGCTGGTTAACTACGAATTATGCCGCCGGGGTTACGATGCGCGTAAGAAAAACACCATTTTTCTTATCTACACCCTGGATATTGAAACCACAATTAATGAACAACTGCTGGAAAAATTTGCAGATAGCCAGCTAATCAGGCCCAGGCCAGATACCGGGTACAAGTTTGTTACTCAGGCCCCGGCCGATTTGCAGGAACGCCCGGTTGTGATCGGATTTGGCCCCTGTGGTTTACTCGCCGGTCTTGTGCTGGCACAAATGGGTTACAAACCACTGATTCTGGATCGCGGCAAAGAAGTGCGCGAGCGTACCAAAGATACCTTTGGTTTCTGGCGTAAAAAACAGCTGAACACTGAATCTAATGTGCAGTTTGGTGAAGGCGGTGCGGGCACTTTTTCTGATGGTAAATTATCCACGCAGATTAAAGACCCCAAACAATACGGTCGCAAAGTACTCACCGAATTTGTCACTGCAGGCGCACCTGAAGAAATCATGTACGTAAGCAAACCTCATATAGGCACCTTCCGACTGGTATCTATGGTGGAAAAAATGCGCGCAGAAATTATTCGCCTGGGTGGCGAGATTCGTTTCAGCGCTCGGGTGGATGATCTGCAGATTGAAGACGGTCAGGTAACCGGACTCACCCTTGCCAGCGGAGAAACAATACAGTCAAAACACATTGCTCTGGCAATTGGTCACAGCGCCCGTGATACCTTCCAGATGTTGTTCGATAAAAAGGTTTATATCGAAGCCAAGCCTTTCTCGGTGGGCTTTCGTATCGAACATGAACAGTCGTTAATTGATCAGGCGCGTTTTGGGCGTAATGCCGGTCATCCGATACTGGGGGCGGCTGACTATAAACTGGTGCACCACTGTAAAAATGGCCGTTCTGTTTACAGTTTCTGCATGTGTCCGGGTGGAACTGTGGTGGCAGCCACCTCGGAAGAACACCGGGTTGTTACCAATGGCATGAGCCAGTATTCGCGCAAAGAACGTAACGCCAACAGTGCTATCGTGGTTGGTATTGATCCTTCTGATTACCCGGGCAACCCGCTGGCCGGTATCGATTTCCAACGCCAGCTTGAGAGCTATGCTTATAAGCTGGGCGGTGAGAATTACGATGCCCCGGCACAGAAAGTGGGTGATTTCCTGAAAGGACAATCCTCCGAAGCGCTGGGCTCAGTATCTCCTTCCTTTAAGCCGGGCATTAAGCTGACCGACCTATCCCAGGCATTACCTGACTTTTGCATCGAAGCGATCCGTGAAGCCATTCCTGCGTTTAACCGAAAAATCAAAGGCTTTGCATTGGAAGATGCCCTGCTAACCGGTGTGGAAACCCGCACCTCCTCGCCTGTTAATATTAAACGAGGGCAGGATTTCCAGAGCATCAACACCCGAGGTCTGTACCCTGCAGGTGAGGGAGCCGGTTACGCTGGTGGCATTATGTCAGCGGCCATTGATGGCATTAAAATCGCCGAGGCGATGGCCTTAAGCATTAACGAACACGCTGGTTAAAATTCATCTATAATATGCGCCCCTTTTTTGGCTGTGGCATTGTTCACGAGGATAGAGCATGAAATTTTCATCATTAGACCTGGCACCCGAGATTCAGCAAGCCCTGGATGCCTGTGGCTACAGCCAGATGACACCGGTTCAGCAGCAAGCCATTGTGCCTGCACGCCGTGGTAAAGATCTGCTGGCCAACGCCCAAACCGGTACGGGTAAAACCGCTGCGTTCAGTGTGCCAATTTTGCAGCAAATGTGTGACCGTCCGGCCCCTGCACAACCGGGTAATGCCCGTGCACTGATTCTGACACCTACCCGTGAACTGGCGGAACAGCTGGCGGAAACCATTAAAGCTTACGCGCAGTTTTTGCCTTTAAAAGTGGTTGCTCTTTATGGCGGTGTTAACATGGACGCCCAGCAGAAAAAGCTCAAAGCCGGTGTTGATATCCTGATATCCACCCCCGGACGCCTGTTGGAGCATGTGGTGCAATGTAATGTCAGCCTGTCCAAAGTAGAGTTTGTCGTACTCGATGAAGCCGACCGTATGCTGGATATGGGTTTTATTGCGGATGTTCAGGCACTGCTGAAGCAAGTGCCTGATAAACGTCAGACCCTGCTGTTTTCTGCAACCGTGACACCTAACGTTAACGACCTGGCCCGCCATATTCTGACCCGCCACGACACTATCCGTGTTTCTAAACAAAACGCGATCGCAGATACCGTTGAGCACGTTGTCTACCCGGTGGAAGAGCGTCGCAAACCCGAACTCTTTGCCGATTTGATCAAAGCACAAAACTGGTTTCAGGTGTTGGTTTTTACCAGCACCAAAGCCCAGGCTGACGAGCTGGTTAAAGAACTAAAATTCGATAAAATCCAGGCCGCACTTTGTCACGGCGATAAAAGCCAGGGTTCACGCCGTCGTGCACTGGCTGATTTTAAAGCCGGTAAGGTGCAGGTATTAATTGCAACCGAAGTGGCTGCACGCGGTCTGGATATTCAGGGGCTGGAGTACGTGGTTAACTACAACCTGCCTTACCTGGCAGAAGACTATGTTCACCGTGTGGGTCGCACCGGTCGGGCGGGCGCTTTGGGTCATGCCATTTCTTTTGTCAGCCGTGAAGAAGAGCGTGCACTGGATGATATCGAACGTCTGATCGGCAACCGTATCAAGCGTGTTTATGCACCCGGTTACGAAGTTGGCAGCCGTGATAATTTACGTAAAAACCTGGCACAAAAAGCCCACGCACCCCGCTCAAACAAAGCCAGCCGGACAAAAATCATCCGCGATAAAGTCACCAGTGCTAAAGCGACTAAGGGCAAAAGCAGCCGGAAGAAATAAGACCGCAGCGGCAGGGGTTTTGATTAAAAATCATCATATTTAAGAACCCCTGCCTCTTTTCTATCACTGAAATATCGTTGCATCCAGAGCCGTAATCACCGAGCATAGGGCCGTTTACTCACCCAAATGGACGGACTATCTGATATGGCAATTCACCCTGGCGCAGGCAAACCAGCTTCACCGCACTCACTCGTTAATCTTCCAGCACTGATGGCCGCTTACTATCGCCAGCAGCCGGATACTCAGGCAAGTCCTGCCCAGAAAGTCAGCTTTGGCACATCAGGCCATCGCGGTTCGGCCTTAAATACAACCTTTAACGAACACCATATCATCGCAATCTGCCAGGCCATTGCAGAACAGCGCACCGCTGCGGGCATCACCGGGCCTTTGTATTTAGGCAAAGATACCCATGCATTATCTGAAAGTGCCTTTCACACCGCGCTGGAAGTGCTGGTTGCAAACGGTATCCGCGTTCGGGTACAAGACGGCGGCGGTTATACCCCCACACCCGTTATTTCCCATGCCATTCTGACTCATAATAACCGTGAAGCAGACACCGCTGACGGTATTGTGATTACCCCTTCACACAATCCCTCGGAAGATGGCGGCATTAAATACAACCCCGCCAAAGGAGGCCCTGCTGATCAGGACATCACTCACCAGATCGCAAAACGTGCCAACGAGTTGCTGGCCAATCAACTGGCGGGCGTACAACGTCTGAGTGCCGCTGACCTGAACAATCACAACCTGATTGAGCCTTTTGATTACATCAGCCATTATGTGAATGACCTGGATGCAGTTATCGATATGGCCGCAATTAAAAAAGCCGGTATTCGTATCGGTGTGGATCCTATGGGCGGCTCTGGTCTGCATTTCTGGCAACCCATCGCTGACAAATACGGCCTGAATATCAGTGTGGTTAACCAGACCCTTGATGCCACCTTCCGCTTTATGCCGCTGGATAAAGACGGCCGGATTCGTATGGACTGCTCCTCCCCTTATGCCATGCAGAATCTGATTACCTTAAAAGACCAGTTTGATATCGCCGTGGGTAATGACCCGGATTATGACCGTCACGGCATCGTCTGTGCTTCATCCGGCCTGATGAATCCCAATGCCTACCTGGCTGTTGCCATTGAATACCTGGCCACACACCGTCCACAATGGTCAGATCAGATTCAGTTTGGTAAAACCCTGGTGTCCAGCGCCATGATAGACCGTGTGGTTAAAGGGCTGGATAAAAAACTCTGTGAAGTGCCGGTCGGCTTTAAATGGTACGTAGAAGGTCTGTTTAGCGGTGAAATGGCCTTTGGTGGCGAAGAAAGTGCCGGTGCCTCATTCTTAAGAAAAGACGGTACGGTCTGGACAACAGATAAAGACGGCATCACCCTCGCCCTGCTGGCAGCGGAAATTCTGGCAGTCACTGGCAAAGACCCACAGCAGCTTTACAATGAACAAGTAGCCCGTTACGGACAGCCTTATTACAAACGTCTGGATGTGCCTTGCAGCGCCGCACAAAAAAGTCTGCTGTCCTCCCTGAGCGCCGCATCCGTTACCGGTGACACACTGGCCGGAGATGCTATTACCGGCATACTGACTCACGCCCCCGGTAACGGAGCCGCAATTGGCGGCTTAAAGGTAGAAACAGAAAATGGCTGGTTTGCTGCCCGCCCGTCCGGCACAGAAAATGTGTACAAGATTTATCTGGAGAGTTTTGTATCAGAAGCACATCTCGCTCAACTGGAAGCGGATGCAAAAGCCCTGGTCGATAAAGTGCTGCTTTAAAGCTCTAAGCCCTGAACGCTGGCAACAAAAAAGGCTGATAATCACTTATCAGCCTTTTTTATTTAAAGACCGGGGCTTATTAAAACCCTACTGTTTACTGGCTTAGCTCATCCATCAATGCCTGATTTTTTACCCTGACACTGCTGTTCTCGTACTCAACAAGGTTGTCATAGATAAAGGCTTTTTCCAGCGTGCTCAGCTCTATATTAAGCATTTTAAGGGCTTTATAACCTTTGATTGTTTTTGTGTATATCCAGGCACGGTTCCCAAGCAGATCTGTCTGCTGAAAATCTCCGCCCATTGTTTTATAAGCCTCCATAATCACCCGGAATTGTTTTAAAGAACCTTTGGATTGGTTCAGGTCAATGACTAATTTTGAAAGCGTATTGCGGGATACATAACCACTTTGTAACCAGTCCCGGCGATGCATAGTGCCGCCATCAATCAGATCCAGCAGGTAGTTAGCCGCATAACCCGGCACAAAGATATAACTCAGGCCACCGTAATTGGCATTGATATTAAAATCATGCAGCTCAAAACTCTCCTGAACAGACTGCACAATCGCCTGCTTATTCTCGTAGAGATAAAAATCATCGGCAAAAAACCGAAATTTTTCGAGCCTTTCGTTTGAATACGTTTGAAAAGCCAGATGCCCTCCCGCCAAAGCGATGATACAAACCAGGGAAAGTATAGCGAGCTTAACACTCGAAAAGGCCCAACTGATAACCCGGCGAAAAGGTGCAATGCAGATAAAGTAAACAAATCGGTACGGCATAGACGCTGCCAGCACCCACTTATTACTAACAGCGTTGATTAGCTTTTCTGTGGCCAGTTCATTAGCACAGAAAAAGGCACCAAAGACTAACGGGTAGCCAATAATCACAGGCCAGAGAACTTCATAAACCTCAAAGATCCTGTTGATGAAATTGTCATCATGGATATTATTAATGAAGTAAAAACCTAAAGCATCGGCAAACAGTTCCAACTCACCCGTCAGAATAATGTATTCAGTCACAGCCGTGAGAAGACCACCGCCTAACAACCAAAAAAACAGCTTTGTCGTTGTGGAGGCCTGGAGTCCGGCGATACTTTTAAAGCCTGTTTTGTTTAAAACTGAATTTTCAAGGGCCGTAAAATTGTTATCTTCTGCATGCAGATCCCTAAACTGCTTCACCGTTTTACGCACCTGAAACATACGCCATAACAGGAACAGATAAGCCGCAACGGGGAAAACCGCCATTAAGATAACCGCAACCAATACAACAACGATCAGCGGCCCCATCGCTCCCCCGGCCACCTTTGCGGGATCGATTTGTCCTTTCGCAGTATATTGATTAGTGATTTGTCCGCTATTATTTCTAACGGTTACATTATGATCAGAAGTAAATCGCCCCATGTTACACTTATCCTTGTATCTTACTGATAATGGGTTAATTTTAACTTAAATTTTGTTTGAAAAAATAAAAAACCAGACCAGTTTAATCCTAAAAAACGATAATTTGATAAGGCGCAGGACAAACCGGGCTGGCATAGAAATTGGTTAGGTTTTCGAACCTGAGATCTCAGGCACTGAGTTTGGCAGTTAAGCTACGCGGGTAAAAATGCTTTTCATCAGGCGTGTGGCTCTGCATCCCTCCAGCACCTCATATAGAAAATAATCAAATACCGGCAGATTTGTCCTCTGCGCTACAGATCATCCCTGTAGCTTAACGGTCAGATCAGAGATCTGCCACACGATAGAGTACCGAATCATGGTAGCCGGTAATGACAGGTATCACACCGGATAATAGCTGGTTAGTGACACTGTCGCCGCTGTCTACAATCAGTGGCCGTCCGTCTAAAGCCTGCAGTTTGCTCTTAGTGGCAATTACCATGATATTGCCTTTACCCAGACGCTGAAGCAGTTCGGGGCTCAGTTGCTGATTGCCCCGCCCGATAATATGACCCTGGCCGCCGATCACGGTAATCACCAGGCGTGTCTCATGACCTTCGGTTAACGCCAGCAACTGAGCCGCTGTGCAATCTGAAGCCACCAGCTCGCCGTTTTCAATCAGGTCAACCCCCAAGAGGGTATTCTTTAACCCCAGTTCATCCATCACCGCCTGTACGGTGGTGCCGGAGCCCATAATGTAACGCACGCCGTCTTCCATTCGTTCGACTAAATCAGCGGCAATATCATCCAGTACCAGCTCTTCACTTTCTTTCGCGCCGTTCTTTACATGTTGCAGATAGCGATGCTCCTGGGGCACTTGCAACTCGCCATAGTATTTAGCCCTTACCACTCCCGAACGAAAAGCATCTTCGTCAATATCCCGCACTTCCTGATCACCCAGTGTGACCAGTTCCCCCCTGACCAGCATGGCAACAATTTCACCCGCGGCTTTTGGGGTTACGGCATAAACACCGGAATGTATTTTCACCCCTGCCGGAATACCCAGCACAGGAAAACCGTCATCCAGTGCGTTACAAATATTGCGGGCGGTGCCATCTCCTCCGGCAAACAAAATCAGGTCAACCCCTTGCGACACCAGCAAGCGCGCAGCCGCCTCGGTATCTTCTGCCGTGGTAACACCCGGGCTGATCGCACCGACTACAACAGGCTCAAAACCTGCTTCACGTGCTACGTTTTCACCCATTTCACCGGGATAAGTGATCAGCTTAAGATCAAGCCCTGTTAGGACCTCAAGTGCCTGAAGCGTACGCAGGTTTGCTTTGGGCTGAGCACCCAGTGCCAGGGCTTTTTGGGCCGTATCAGCACCGTCACTGCCTTTTAAAGCCACACTGCCACCTACACCGGCCAGCGGATTAACAATTAAACCCAGTTTAAACAAGCTGTTTTCCTCTATTCCAATTCGTCAATATGGCCGGTTTCCACCAGAAATTGCTGATAGACAAAGCTGGCTAAAATCAGCCGGGTATCTTCATCCAGCTCAAGAAACTCAACCCCGTGACTGTACACGCTGGCAGGATCTCCTTCGCTCTGATAGACATTACGAAGCATAACCGGGGCGAGTATGACCTGATCAATATTAGCAACCGATACACGCAGGGTCAGGTAAAGCTTATCACCCACAGAGCCCAGGGGTGACAGAGCTTCAATGCATGCCCCTGACAGGCTTAAATTGCTGCAAAAACTGCTACACGGCCAGACCCCCATCGGCAGGCTGCCTTCTTCATATTCATCCAGTGAAACTTTCAGGCTAATCGGCACACGGGTATGTTTTCGAATACGCCGCACCTCCAGCCCCTGAGGGTATTCCAGGTGCCAGTAAGAAAAAGGCGTATCCTGAATTTTAATAATACGGGTCGAAAAAGCGGCGACATAATTGCCACTCATCAGCCTGGCTGTCAGCGCCTGGCCCTCGGCCGCTACGGGTGTATTGCCCGCAGGGGATACAGGGGAAACCATCAGGCTTTCTCCGTCCTGGTAGCCCAGCAACTGTGCGCTTAAGCGCAGGCGTGGCGAAACGGATTCCAGCTGGATACGACCACCCACCTGAGGTTTAAGTTCTGCCAGTGTAAGTGCCGCAGGAAGCTTTTTTACTGCGTCTGTCATTGATGTACTTCTGATAATTAGAACCTGAATAAGCAGGTAAACCAGCCCAGGCCCGCCCACCGCCTGACAGCCATGAACGGCCTGCTAAATGATATCCACATCGCCGGCGATCTGAAACCCGATTGCCGATAACTGCTGCTTCTGTGTGCCTGAAAGTGTGCCCCGAATGGTCAGGGAACGATACTCGCGACGCCGGGCATAATGCTTGCGCAACTGATCAAAAGCAACCGCGCGGGCTTCTGCTGATAAGTGTAGCCCGTGACGCAACGCCCGGTCATCTGAATAAGGGTCATACCGCAAACGTATCAGTGCCAGTGCAGAGACATCAGAGGTCACTCTGACTTCATTAATCTCGGGATCAGGCAAAAAATCATCCAGCCTCTGAGTCACCGGTAAGCCCAGCGCATGACAGCAGGCCTCATAGAGCATAAACGTGCCGCGAATTTTACCGTCATAGCTATAACCTGCAATATGCGGGGTCGCAATTTCAGTGAGCGCTACCAGTGCCGGATCAACGACAGGTTCATGTTCCCAGACATCCAGCACCAGTGTCAGATCATCTCGCTGCTGCTTCACTTTCAGCAGTGCCCGGTTATCAATCACCGGGCCACGTCCGGCATTCAGCAAAATTACACCCGGCTTCAGTTTCTCCAGCCGCGCCTCATCCAGCAAATGGTAACTTGGACTTACCCCCGATTTTGTCAGCGGTGTATGCAAACACACCACATCAGCCTCAGCCAGTAATTCATCCAGCTCAACAAAACCTTCCTCTCCAGCTGCAGCACGGAGTGGATCATTCAACAGTACCTGATAGCCCAAAGCCTTCAGTCGTTGATGCAATCGTGACCCCACATTACCGACACCCACGATGCCGTATGTACGTGTCCTTGGATCAAAACCCTGAGATTGGGCCAAATGAAACAGTGAGCTCAGCACATATTCAACCACCGCATCAGCATTACAGCCGGGCGCGCTGCTAAAGGGAATATGTTGCCGGGCTAAATATTCAGTATCCACATGGTCGGTTCCGATAGTAGCCGTGCCCACAAAACGAAGATCAGTGCCTTTTAACAACGCCGGGTTAACCTGTGTCACCGACCGAACCAGTAACATATCAGCACCCGCCAGGTCGTCAGCACAGAGCGTGCGCCCCGGCACACGTTTTACAGTACCTGTCTCTGAAAAAATTTCCTCTGCCAGCGGCATATTTTCATCTGCAACTATATTCAATTCAAATTCCTCAGATTACACCCGTTATTTAGCGGGTATATCAAAAAAAGACCCGCTACAACACGCCTGGAAAGTGCTGCAGGCTTTACAAAACCTCAAAGTTCAGGCTCAATGCGCAAAATCAAAAAGCCCTCAAAAACTCATTATTAATCGGTAACTGGCAGTTGATCGTACGCTGGCGAAAAGAGCAAGAGTATTACGTCGTTCGCCTGTATCAGGACCTGGTTGGCGACTGGATCGTAACCCGGTGCTGGGGAAACTGCGCCCAGAAAATTAATTCTGTCTCTCATACTGTGACCCGCTCCCATCAGGAGGGTCGCCTCTTATTACGCCAGATAAACCGCGAACAAAAACTACGCGGATTTCGCCCGGCCAAAGACGATGAAATCCAGCTCGGGTTTGATTTCAAATAAAAGCCTCTCCCCCTATCTCTGGGTAAAGCTTGAATGGCATTATTTTATGTGGTGTTATTCTCAGGTAAGGTCACTCATAAAAATAATTCCGGGTATATTCGATGAACGATTCTATGTCAGGTTATTACCTGAAGAGCTTTCTCATTGTGGCAGGCCTGTTATTCACCGGCGCTATCATAGCGTTTTTTCTGGGCATATCATTATACGTACTGGCCGGAGTTATTATCAGTGCACTTTTAACCAGCCTTGTTACCCAGTTAACCCTGCATCGTTCCGTTGTTTCTCCTCTTATTCAGCAAACATCCACGATTGCCCGGGATCGTACAAGCGGAAATAAACACTACCTGACAGGCTCCCTTGCTGTACTTGCAAAGCTCTGCGAACAGGGACGTACCATCAGCACCCTGCTGAGCGACAAAACCAATGCCAATGCCATCGCCGCCGCCGAAGTTTCATTCTCAGCAGACAGCCTCAAATCCAAACTGGATATTCAGGTCAGTGAAATCGCCCGAATTGCTGATAACTCAGAGAATATGACACAAACCGTTCAGCAATCCGCAGAGCAAGCCTCCCGGGCCGCCAGACTGGCTATGCAGGCAAAAGATACCTGCGAAGAAGGGCAACAGTCACTTGAACTGGCACTGCAAAAAATTGAACAGCTCAATGAACAGAGCAGTGAAACCCTGGTGCTTATTGAGCAACTCAACGAAAAATCCGCCAAAATTCACACCGTCACAAAAGTTATCGAAGAAATTGCAGAACAAACTAACCTGCTCGCACTGAATGCCGCCATTGAAGCCGCACGGGCGGGTGATCACGGGCGGGGGTTTGCCGTAGTGGCCGATGAAGTACGCCAGCTAGCCGCACGCACAGCCGGAGCAACCGGCGAAGTGGAAACCATTGTTGATGAAATACAGGCCGAAACCCACCAGGTTGTTTCCCGCATCACCGCGCTGTCGGGCAATGTGGAAGAAGGCAGTGCAATCATGTCCACGGTCAGTGAGCAACTGGGGGGAATTTCCACACAATCCTCAACCGTTGAAGAACAAGTTTCGATCATCGCTGCCGGTGCAACCAATAATCAGGACAATCTGGCACTTATTTCCAGCTCGATTCAAAAGATCCGCACTGAAATCATTGCCAGTGATGAAGAAGTCAGCCAATTGGCCACCCAGGCATCATCCCTTATGGAAATTGCCGAAGTCTCAAATGCCGTATTAGCTGAACATACTGACACCAACTATCACACATTCTTTTACGAAACCGCACGCACCTGTGCCGATCACATCGGTACCATTTTCGAACAGGCCATCGAGTCAGGAGCGCTATCAGAAGCCGATCTGTTTGACCGGGACTACCAGCCAATTCAGGGGACAAACCCGCTAAAATATTCAACCCGCTACGACCAGTTTACAGACCGTGCCCTGCCCTCTGTACAGGAAGCGGCATTACTTGAGCATGACAGCCTGGTCTATGCCATTATCACAGACCCCAATGGTTATGTGCCTACCCATAACAATCAGTTTGCCCACCCCCCCACCGGCGATCACAACACAGACCTGGTAAAAAGCCGCAGCAAACGCCTCTTTAACGACAGAACGGGTATTCGCTGTGGTGCCCACACCAATTCTATGCTGCTACAGACGTATAAACGCGATACCGGTGAGATTATGCACGACCTTTCAGTACCGGTTTATGTAAGCAGGCGTCACTGGGGCGGCTTCAGAATTGGCTACTGGCCTGACAAAAGCTGAGTTAAACAACAATAAAGTAAGACCTGCGGTTGGCAGCAACAGCCAACCCCTTTATATTTCAACGTAGTGATACACAAAATAAGTTTAGGTTTACAGCGAGGTAACATGAGCAAGTTTGATTTTTCAGCAATGCCCGATAAAGAAGGTTATTTTGGTGAGTACGGCGGCCAGATTATCCCGCCTCAACTGAAAGAAATAATGGATCAGATTGACCGGGCGTATGAGGAGATTCGCCAGACGCCTGAATTTCAACAGGAACTGGCGACACTTTTTGCTGATTATGTAGGCCGCCCGAGCCCGGTTTACCATGCACAGCGTCTGAGTGATAAACTCGGCGGTGCACAGATTTTCCTGAAACGTGAAGACCTTAACCACACCGGTGCGCATAAAATCAATCACTGCCTGGGTGAAGCCCTGCTTGCCAAATATATGGGGAAAACCAAGGTACTGGCGGAAACCGGTGCCGGTCAGCACGGTGTTGCACTGGCAACGGCCTGTGCCCTGGTCGGTATCCCCTGTGAAATTCACATGGGCCAGATAGATATTGAGAAAGAACACCCCAACGTCACTAAAATGAAGATTCTGGGTTGCAAGCTGGTGCCTGTAACACGTGGTACAGCAACCCTGAAAGATGCTGTTGACAGTGCGTTTGATGAATACCTGAAAGACCCGGTTAACTACCTCTATGCCATCGGTTCTGTGGTTGGCCCCCACCCCTTCCCCAAGATGGTACGTGACTTCCAAAGCATCATTGGTACTGAAGCCCGTCAGCAATTCCTGGATAAGTTCGGCAAACTGCCAAACTATGTCACAGCCTGTGTTGGCGGTGGTTCCAATGCGATGGGTACTTTTACAGCATTCCTTGAGGATACGGACGTCAGCCTCGTGGGTGTTGAGCCCTCTGGTAAGGGTCTGGAAACCGAAGAGCATTCCGCAACCCTGACACTGGGTAAACCCGGTCAGATTCATGGCATGAAATGTTATGTACTGGAAACCGAAGACGGTGAGCCTATGCCGGTACATTCCATTGCATCCGGCCTGGATTATCCGGGCGTTGGCCCGCAGCACAGCTATCTGAAAGATTTAGGCCGGGTACAATACGAATCTGTCACTGATACTGAATGCCTGGATGCCTTTATGACCCTGTCCCGTGTGGAAGGTATTATTCCTGCTCTGGAAAGTGCCCATGCCGTTGCCTGGGCGATGCGTGCCGCGCCAACCCTGGGCAAAGACCAGACCATTCTGGTTAACCTGTCAGGCCGTGGCGATAAAGATGCGGACTATGTCGCAGAGAAGCTAGATTTATAGCCTTAGAACAAAATAGAAAGAATTAGTTAGGTATTTTCAGTGGGTTAGCCCTGCCGCATGTTTCTAGTTCTTTCTACCCTCCTCTAAACCTCTCCAAAAATTCGCACGTTAATCGCACGCGGAGTTTGTACCGGTACGGTATTGATGCCTGAGCCTCAGCGATGTACTGCAGCTGGATGTTACCGCCCTGCATAAACTGCTGCCTCGTATCACCACCCCGGCCATGACAGAGCAAGAAGTTTCACAGCTCGATCTGGCTGACCTGGTTGAGTTAGGTGCCGGTGTTGCCGGTTTTTTTATTCGCAAGGACAAACAAGATTCCCTGACTGCGTAGACGATGCCATGGCAGATATTGCCGTGGTATTCCACTGGGGGCCAGATGTTATGGCCCCCATGAGCATCGAAGAGCTGATGGACTGGCGAGAACGCGCACGAGTGCGCTTTAGCTCGGACAATTAAACCCTGATATAGTTAGAGGACCATAACCCAATGAGACCGACACATGGATACTGTCATCGCCTGGACACTCTTAGGACTGGTCGCCCTTATCGGGCTGGGTCTGGTCTACGGTCTGGGCTCCGCCATCGCCTCTCTACTGACCTCACAGGACAAGTAACCCCGAGCGCCGCCAGCAACAAGACAGCTGACGCTCTGAAAGAATCTCGCGCCCGGTTAAAGCAGCTGCAGGCACAGCAACGTGATGTAAAAAGCTACCATTCATCTCGTCTGCAAATTATAAAAAGTACCAAGGCGCTCAACACGCAAAACCAAACATTAAACGAATCGAATGCACTGCTTGAAGACCAGCAAAAACGGCACGTAATAGCAAAAGCCAACATGCGTAACGCAGAGAAACAGTATCGTCGATTAACAACAGCGATGTTTGATGGCAAAGGGGGTACAGAAGAGTTTAATCACGAGCTGCAAAGAGCGCAGATCAGCCTCATGGCAAACCAACAAACATTTGAGAAATCGACAAATGCAATCAAAAAATATAAAGGCCGCATCTGGCAAGCAAGAAATCAAATCAAGCACTTAAACGAGACACAAGGTAAAGCTCGGCAAAACATGTCTATCTACGGTGACAAACTGGATAAAGCGGGTATTAGCACTCAGAAGCCAGCACTCAAGTCCCGTGACCTTCGCCGTGAAGAACAACGCACCACCCAGGCGTTTAAAGAGCAAAAGACCCAGTTAGAGAACATCACCCGCCTGCAATCTAAACTAACCAAACTGCGCAACAGCGGCATGATGGTGGGTGCTCATGGCGCCGCTGCAACCTTCGCCGGTCAACAGTCACTGCGCGGTATATTTGGCATGCTGCAACCCGGTATCTCTTTTGGCGAGCAGATGAGTGCCGTGCAGGCCATAACACGGCTGGATAAAAACGACTCCCAGTTCGAAATGCTAACCAGATGGCAGAGAAGCCAGGACTCTGATTCTGTAACCCTGGCGATGCATAAACCCGGACATGTTCCGGGTTTTCTTTTTATACAGCCCTGCTCCCCAAAAATTCCATACATTCGAGCCCTCAAACGCTGGTTTATTAAATGAATACTGGTTAGGGTAACGCCTCAAATTTAAGGATTCAGGCCATGCATGTACGCAGTACCCGCGCAGATATTTTATTAATTATAGTTGCTACTATCTGGGGGCTCGCCTTTGTCGCTCAGCGTATGGGCATGGAAAACCTCGGACCGCTGGGCTTTAATGCTGCCCGTTTTCTGCTTGGCGCACTTTCGTTACTGCCTCTGCTGCTTATTTTTAAACAAAAAACAAAACCTGAAACCTTTAATTCATTGTTAAAAGCCGGTGGGCTGGCCGGGCTGGTGCTGTTTGTAGGTGCCACACTTCAGCAGGCGGGGCTTGTTTATACAACCGCATCTAATGCGGGTTTTATTACCGGGCTCTATATTGTGCTGGTGCCGTTATTCGGCCTGACCATCGGCGAAAAAACCAGCGGCAATACCTGGGCCGGTGCAATTTTAGGTGCATTGGGCCTGTATTTACTCAGTGTCAGTGAGGCATTCAGCATTAACCCGGGTGATTTGCTGGTACTGGCAAGTGCAACTGCCTGGGCTGCCCATGTATTGCTCATCAGCCGACTGGCCCCTAAACACGATAACCTGCGCCTGGCGATTGCTCAGTTTTTTGTCTGCGCTCTGCTTAGTGCTATCGCCGCATTATTTTTAGAAACAAACACCCTGGTGCTGGAGAATTTCATAGCGGCCTTCTGGCCAATCGTCTACGCTGGCCTGTTTTCGGTTGGCATTGCCTATACCCTGCAGGTGGTAGCACAGAAAGACGCCCCCCCCTCCCATGCCGCCATTATTATGAGCCTGGAAACGGTCTTTGCAGCAATCGGCGGCTGGTATGTACTGAACGAGCAACTAAATAGCCGTGAACTACTGGGCTGCGGACTGATGTTAACAGGCATGTTGCTGTCCCAGCTGCCTCTGAAAAAATTGTTCAGGACTGATAAAAAATCCACAGCCGATCTTATATAAAAACCACACATCTATAACAAGCTATAAAAGTATTCACTCATGACCCAATACAACGCCATACCTACCAATATTATTACCGGCTTCCTGGGCGTGGGGAAAACCACCGCCCTGAACCAGCTGTTAAAACAAAAACCCGACAATGAAGTCTGGGCGGTACTGGTCAATGAGTTTGGTCAGATAGGGGTTGATCAAACCATGTTGCCTGCTGAAGAAGGGCTGCATATCCGTGAGCTGGCCGGGGGTTGTATCTGCTGCGCCTTAGGCCCTTCTCTGCCGATTACCCTGACCATGCTGATTCGGCGCAGCAATCCTGACCGGCTGATTATAGAACCCACCGGATTAGGGCACCCCGAAGGCATTATTGATGTATTGCAGGGCATCAGCTTTAAAGACGTGCTGGATCTGCGGGCAACGGTCTGTCTGCTGGATCCACGGGCCTTTGAGCAACCAGAAGTAATGGCCAGCGAAACCTTCCAGGATCAGATCAACCTGGCCGATGTGGTGGTAATCAATAAATGTGATCTGGCAGAACCAGGCCTGATTGATAAAGCCGATAAGCTGCTGTCGGGCCTTTTCCCCCCCAAGCAGCAGATACTGCGCGCAGAACAGGCTAAGATTCCCCTGGAGGTGTTGGATCTTGTACGCGATGGCCAGTTAAACGCACAGTTTCCGCAGGCTCATGCAACACAAAACGCAACAATCCCACCTGTCCATCAGGCCGCTCCATCCCGTCTGCCACAGCCCGTTCCTCTTCCTAATAAACCCATCAGAAAATTAGGAGAAGGCCAGGGCATGATCAGTTGCGGCTGGATTTTTCATCGCGATGACACTTTTAACTATGATGCCCTTTGCGAAATGCTCAACAGCATAAACGACGTGCAGCGTATTAAAGGCGCTTTTTGCATTGGCTACGCCTGGGTTGCCTATAACCGCGTCCTTGAGGACCACAATATAAGTAAGCTGGCCTATCGCCGTGACTCACGCCTAGAGATTATCACCTCCCAGCCACTGAACTGGACTCAGGTCGAACAGCAGCTTCTGGCCTGCCTACAAGTGGATCAATCAGAATAAGGATGCGACAATCAGTCACATTCCCGCACCCCCGGCCAACCCACTAGAATAGGGGTCAGTCGCGGGTTATACCGATTTATAAAATGACGGATTCTCTTTTGCCTAAGCGCCTGTTACCCCTTTTAAGTATTGGCCTGCTGGCCGTATCACTGATCTTTGCCGTACTCTGGCTGCCTGAACTGTTAAAACCTTCAGCGGCACAGAACCTGATCCTGACAACGGATAACAACTGCAGCATTAAAGAATCGGCTTGCACCGCCCGCTCAGGCAAGCATTCCGTCACACTCAGGGTTGCACCCCGGGAAATAAAAAGTGCCATTCCCCTGGATTTTCAGGTGCAACTTGAAGGCATTGATGCCAGTGCAATCAGTTTAAACCTGGAAGGCAGGGATATGTTTATGGGAATAAATCAGGTTGCACTTCAGCCAACTCCCAATCAAGAAGGACACTGGCAAGGTGTCAACGAACTGGGGGCCTGCACAACCGGCGAAATGGTCTGGCGCGCCCGCCTGAATATCCAGACTAAAAAAGATACTTTTGAAGCCCACTTTGACTTTAGTGCCCGATGAAAAAATCTAAATTAACGACCCTGCGTGCCTTATTAATCCTGACTGCCTTTTTGCTGATTGGCATGAGCCTGGCCTTTTATTTTCGCCCCCAGCCTGTTGAGCAGCGCATTGCGCAGGGCGAAGAACTGGGCGGCGATTTTTATCTGCAAACTGCGGACGGTGATATACGACTGGCCGATTTTGAAGGCAAAGCACTGGTCTTTTACCTGGGTTATACCTCCTGTCCGGACGTATGCCCGACAGGACTGGCGATACTTTCACAAGGTTTGTATGGCCTTTCGCCTGAAGAGCAATCTCAGGTTAGTGGTCTCTTTATGAGTGTTGATCCCGACCGGGATAACCTTGAAAAACTGAAGCAGTATGCCGGCTTTTTCCACCCCAATATTATCGGGGCTACCGGCAGCCGCAAAGAAATTGATCGTGTTGTGAAACAATATGGTGGTTTTTACCGTATCGGCGAAAAAACTGATTCAGCCTCAGGGTATGCGGTTGATCACTCCTCCCGGTTTTACCTGATCGACCGTCACGGAAAGCTGTCATCCACGATGATGCATACCAGCCCACCGGAACATTTATCTGCAGCACTGCGGCAGATTTTAAGCCAGGAATAACGAGGCTATCTGCCGTCCAATACAAACTGATCAGGATGCAGGGCGGGCTGTTCATACAGGCTCAACATGCTTTCCACCAGTTGTTTATGGCGATCAGGCAAACCAACTTCCAGATAATGTAAAACCCGTGCTTGTACCTTCGCCATAAATGCCGGACTGGCACCTATACCGGCACTCAGGTTATCAGCTGAAAAATTAAACTTCTGACCACAAGCCTGGGTCATAATCCATTCCAGCGCCTGGGGTGCCACTTCCACTTGTTCAAAAAGTGATTGTTCCTGAACCGTGCGTCCGTCCGGTTTATACCAGTAACCAAAATCTTCCAGTTGGCGGCGTGCTTCGCCTGCTACACACCAGTGAGCGATTTCATGTAATGCACTGGCAAAAAAACCATGGGCAAATATCACCCGGTGATGCGGTGACACGTCATCTGCGGGTAGATAAACAGGCTCGTCTTCACCCCGGACAAGCATCGTATTATGGGATTCTAAAAAAAGTGTATTAAACAGTTTAATCAGTTGTTCTGCGTTTGCTTCGCTCATGGTTCCAACGGTTGCCAGATATTCTGTTTTAACCACCAGGTTTTTCCACTCTGGCGATCCATACGTGCGGCAACAAAGCCTTTAGTATCTTTATCTGCACGCTCAAGTTTCACCTCATAGAGCGAAGCAGATGGACCCGCCTGCTCTTCCAGTGCAATCCAGCGCCCTTCATCAGCCAGCCAGCTTTCCCCGCTGAAGCGGTTATACCGAATTAAAATCCATTGCCCGGTTTGTGTATAGCAGGACTCAAACTGGTAGTTGCCATCCTGTAACTGCAAAGCCACATCATTTGCCAGCCGGGCCATCTGATCCAGAAGTAATGAAAATTCCTGCTGAGACGGTTGCGCTTGTGCCGCGCCTTCCGTTGATAACGGCTTCAGCCCCGTACCTTTTAAATCCTGAACCATCGCATGCAGCTGTACCTGAACTGACTGAAGCTGTTCCAGCTGGATAGCATTTTGTGAGCGTATATTTAACAGCTGTTCCTGTACGGCGGTAATACGATTGCCAATAACATCGATTGATTGGGCTACATTTTCAGTTTCAGCCTTATCTTCGGCCTTAGCTTCGACAACAGGCGCGACTATTGGCTTCACTCCCGGTTTAGCAGGTGCAATATCTAACTGAGATACCGCCGGTTCGGGCGGCACAGATTGTACCTGAGTCGCGTTGCAGCCTGATAAAACTAACAACACAAAAATATAACTTACTGATCGCAGTTTCACTACGACCTCCATAAACGGATAAAGAAGCGGTTATTGTAAACAAAAAAAGAGGCTATCAAAGCCTCTTTTTAATAAACGAATAACCTGTAGATTACATTTTAGCGTAAGCCGCAATGCCCGGGTTATCAGCTACGTTTTTCAACACAGGGGTATTCAGCTTATCAATACGTGCCACTTTTTTGTCACGCAGATAATCGGCCACAACATCCCAGATATCCGGCCCTTCAGAGCGCGCACCCACTGTTGCCCAACCGGCAACTTTGTAGCCTTTGTTCATATCGATCTTTTCACCGTTATCCAGCGTCATTTCAGAAATACGCTGACCAACCGGTTTCATCGGATCACACACATAATCAAAACCTCCCACACGCACCATATCACCACCCGACTGCAGATAAGGCTCGGGATTAAAGATATTATCGGCCACGTCTTCAAGGATAAGTTTTAACTCAGCACCTTGCATCTCCCGAGCATAAGTTTCGGGATAAGTCAGACAGGTCTGATCAAGCACATGTTCCATTTTAACCATCTGCCCTTCCAGCACCGTAGTGCCCCAGCGGAAACCTGGCGACAGAGAAATTTGTGTGTCCAGCTGCTCACAAAGCGCATCACAAATCACCTGATCGAAGGTGCCGTTAAAGTTACCCCGGCGGAACATCACCTCATCGGCCGTTGCCAACTCTTCATTCATCCAGCTGTTATAAGGTGCACGTATATCGGTAATTAACTTAGCCATGGCAGGGTCTGGAGTCAGCAATTCCGAGAATACCGGCATTAAGCGATAATTAAAGCCCTGGACTTTTCCTTTGCGGATATCCAGATCCATCACCCCGACAAACTTACCGTTGGAGCCCACGTTACAAACCAGCGTCTGACCAAGGGCATTCTTCACCGGCGTAGGTTGTGGAATACCGTCATGGGTGTGTCCGCCCAAAATAACATCGATTCCGGTTACCCGACCCGCCATGGCCAGATCCACATCCATACCATTATGGGAGATCACTATTACCGCATCGGCTTTCTCTTCACTGCGTACATGATCAACCAATTCCTGCAATTCCCGGTCGAAAATATCAAATGTCCAGTCAGGAATAAAACGTGCCGGGTTGGCAATCTTAGTACGCGGGAAGGCCTGGCCTATTACAGCAATTCGGGCACCGCCCATTTCACGCATGCTGTAGGGTTTGAATACACGACCACTGTCTTCGTCGTGAATATACTCATCCGCACCTTCAAACAAGGCATCTTCAGTAATTAAAACGTTATGGGCCAGAAATTCACCATTAAACGCTTTAATATTATTCAGAATTTCTTCCTGATGGTAAGTAAACTCCCAATGGCCGGTCATGATATCCACGCCGAGTTCATTGGTTGCTTTTACCATGTCCATACCCCGGGTTTTATAAGAGGTACCCGAGCCCTGCCAGGTATCACCACCATCCAGCAACAAGGTATTTTCCTTACCGTAACTCTGACGTAATCGATCTACTAACGTCTTAATATGGGCAAAACCACCCACTTTGCCGTACTTCTGCGCCGCTTCATCAAAATTCAGATAAGTAAATGCATGGGCTTCCAGCGAATTCGGAGCAATACCGAAATGATTAAGCAGCTTATCACCTACCAAGTGAGGCGCTTTACCAAACGCCGACCCCAGGCCAAGGTTTACATTAGGCTCACGGAAATAAACCGGTAACAACTGAGCATGACAATCGGTCATGTGCAATAAACGCACATTACCGAAGTTAGGGACTTCATAAAGTTCAGCTGGCTGTTTTTGGGCCGCAAAACCGGCTGTTGGCAACAGGCCTGCTGCTCCCGCCAAACCCATTAACTGGGCAAATTCACGGCGTGACATAGACATAAGAATGACCCTCTTAGAGCAATCGAAGAAGAAAATACCTACGGCAAGAGATACCGCAGGTATTTTTATTTGCAGAGTTTACTGAGGAACCGACAAGTGCCAGTGGTTCTGAGCATAAGCGTGCTGCTGAATACCTATGCGTGCGTGATACTTAGCCTGAGCAGCAAGATTCATCGCCTTTTGGTAGTCTCCGGCATCTGCGGCTTTTTGCGCGTCCATCAAAATGCCACCGGTTAGCTTCCACTCAAAGCCCAGTGCTGCGACTTCTTTGTTCTTAGCGACCGCTTTTGCAATCAAATCCAGCGCATTAGCCTGAGTTGCTTTCACTGAGGCCTCAACCTCTTCTTCATGATTGGTGCTGAACTTGCCACCATTCCACTCAAAAGTATGACCAGGACCGTACATTGCACGGTTCATTTCAAAGACTTCCTGAAAGCTCTCGGCAGAGGCAAATGCAGGAGTCAGTGCCAGAGCGGCAACCATCGTGATAACTTTTTTCATAGTGCTATCCTCTCCTTATTTACGTGCGCCAGGGCCGTTTACAACCAGACCGTTGTTCATATAAGACTGGAAGTATTCCAGGTTACGGAAAGCGGTTGTCTGAACATCGGCAGGTTTAGAACGGGAATCCTTGTGACAGCCTTTATAACGACGGTGTAAAGTTCCCAGTTCACCCCATTTAGAACGGAACACCGGAAAGTGTGTCGTATGACCTAACTGAGGACTCGGAAGATCGGCACGGATCCGTATATTGGTACCCTGCACGTGGCAGTTAGCGCAGGACAGATTCAGCTGACCTCGTTTGGTATAAAAGAACTTTTTACCATCAAGATAAGCGGCCATCGCCCGTGGATCATCCTGAGGAATCTCAATGTTGATCACTTTATCCCGCGAGGTCCAGGCCATATATGCCGAAATCTTAGCAATGGGGCCTTTGCTCCATTTTAATGGTGTTTCACCATTTGCTTCGCGACATTCATTGATTTCCTGCTCAAGCGTTTTTACAGCGCCTGTAGCTTTATCCCAATAAGGAAAGTTCTGACGAATGCCTATGCCACCATTGTCAAAACAGTCTGCATAACCTTTACCGTTCGCGAAGGGCGTATTAAACAGCGTTTCACCTTCTTCAACCGCAAACTCATAAGGAGGAAACTCTTCCAGTTCTTCCCATTGTGCGCGGGAGTCCGCATCAACGGCATAGATACCGTTAACATAGTCGGCAATTTCTGCCTGCGGAAAACGCGATTTAAAATAGTTCTGTAGTGCCATACGATCAGCTTCAGGATTTACTGTTTCCAGATTAAAACCTGAATCCGCAGCCATCGTCACCTGAGTTGTGGCCACTACGCACAAACCCAATGCCAGTTTTCTTATTATTTTCATAAGTCATCCCCACAGCTTCAACCGGAAGCAGAATCCGGCCTCAGACCGGATTTACTTGATTTTTGCTTTCTCAGTTGCTGATGTACCGGTATTTTCTGTCCAGGTCATCACTAGCTCTTCGCCTTTAGCACCGCCTGCAAAGTTGAATGCAATGTAAGGGTTTTTAGATACCGCTGTACCCATATTCGCGACAAACACCACTTTTCCTGCGTATTCAACTTTAATTTCCTGCAGAAATTTTGCAGGAATCAACTGACCGGTTTTTTTATCTTTGCGCTGACCACTTTCCATGATGTGCTTCGCCATCATTTTTACTTTAGTCTTGCTACCGGACGCTTTTGCTTTAACTTTGAGAATCTTAGCCATCTTTCTTTCCTCGTTTCTGTCCGATTAACCGCCACAACCACCGATAGTGACTTTTACTTCTTTAGCCGCGCTGTAAAGCTTACCGTTTGCCTTCACAACCGCTGTCACTTTAGATGTTTTACCCATACGCAGACGGGTCGAAACATCGGCATCAGTGCCTTCAGGGATAATAAACTCAGCAACCAGCGGATTCGGATTGTTCTCTACGAAGATACTGATCGTTTCAACACCTGCCATCTTTGAACGAACAGTCACAGGAACAACCGCACCGTTTTCAGCAATATCCGGTGCCTTCAGTGTTACTTCAGCACTTTCTTCAACACCGGCATCACCCAACAGGGCTTTCATTGCCATATCTTGTTTTTCTGCTTTAAAAGCAGACTCAGTCCATGCAGCCATAGCTACACGTGGCATCATTACGCCGGCACCCAGCAATACACCACAAGCCGAAATCGCTTTAACGACCGTACGACGATTCATACTCATCCTAATATTCCTCTCTTGCATCACCCAAAACGGGCATCAGAACTGATAAACGTATTCGACAACAGCGTCGATTTCTTGTTCAGAAATAATCCAGTGCTTACCCAATGGCGGCATAATAGTCAGCGGATTATTTTTGGTTGCATCCCAAATTTGAGCGCGCAACATGCGCTTATCGGGGAATCGCATTTTCATGCTCAGAAGCGGCGGCCCCTGATTACCCGCCTGGGTTGCATCGGGATCACTGATTGCATGACATGAAATGCAATTACCCCGGGATTTATTGAGATACACCGCTTTACCCAGCGCCAACTGATCTGCTTTGGCATCAGCTACAGCGGGAACCGCCGTAAACATGGCCAACAGACCTGCAGCACATATAGAGGTGGTCAGCTTACGCATTGTTACTCCTCCGGAACTGTCTTTCTGACAGGATTTATTATTTTTATAAGAAAGGCCCTTATAACAGGGCCTTATTTACTTATGCTTACTGACTAGATTCAACCATGTAAGCGACTGCTTGTTCAACCTGTTTATCACTCAGATCAACTCGACCACCTTTTGGTGGCATTACACCTGTATCACCACTAAAGCCGTTGATCGCATGTGACAACATAGTTTCCATGCCCTGTTTAATACGAGGCTGCCACGCCTCTGCATCACCGACTTTAGGCGAACCCGTCAGGCCAGAACCATGACAAACTTTACAAGCACCTTCATAGGTTGCTTTGCCTGCCAGCGCGGTTTCTGACAAAGTCACAACCCCATGTTCTGAGGTTTCTCCAGAATCACCACGCAATGTAGATTTACGCGCTTTTTCTTTACTGTGTTCCTGCTCCATCTGCGCTTCATGAGATGCCGCAGGTGCATCAGCACCTTCAATGAAATGCCCAACAGGCGTAATACCTGTCAGTGTGCCGGCGATATTCATTGTTTTAGGATCATCGCAGTCTTTCATGCAACGGGCATTCTTAACATCAGGACGTGGGTCAACAAAAAATCCATCCCGGTTGGGCATTTCGATTTTTGCCAGATTATCCTGTGTCAGTACAAACTCTTCATCAACAATCTCATTCAGATAAAGCACATAAGCGGTGATGTTATACACCTGCTCATCTGAAAGTGACCGTGGGGCTGTGAAGGGCATAGCACGGCGAATATAATCATAAAGCGTGGACGCATAAGGCCAGTAGGAGCCAACCGTTTTTGTCGGGCGCTCTTCCGTCAGTGTGCCTTCTCCGCCAGCAAGTACCGGCCAGCGACCTTCACCTTCACCAAAAAGTCCGTGACAGGTTGCACAGAACTGCTCATAAAGGGCTTCACCCTCTTCAACCGTGCCCTGCCCTTTTGGCAAACCCATGCCATCAGGGCGAATATCGATATCCCAGCCCGCAATTTCCTCTGTACTGGCCGCAGAACCGATACCATAAGTTTCAGCCTGTGCCGTTCCGCTCATTGCCAGCACAGCACCCAGAGTAGTAACCAACAGACTTTTCTTAAGTGATCTGAACATTGGTAATGCCTCCGTTGGGTGCCACTTTCCAGGTATGGATGGAGTTCTTATGATAGATAGAGTTTCCGCCACGCACTTCACGCAACTGTTTCAGCGTAGGCTGCACATAGCCGGTTTCATCAATAGCACGAGACTGCAACAACCACGGCTGACCATCCCACTTAGTCACCAGACTAAAGCGGGTCAGTGATTTATCCAGCACCAAACCTTTCAGTTTTGCATTTACCCAGCTCACGCCGCCGTCAAATGACACATCAACCTGCTTGATCTTACCGCGACCAGACCAGGCAATACCTTCAATCTCAATAAAACCACTTTTGACAATCGGATTTTCAGGACAAGGGCTGGTAATAACCGAGTTGGTTTCCTGTACAAACGTAAACTTACGTGCGCGCCCGTCTGGCATCAGGTCAGTATACTTGGATGTTTCTTCGCGGTGATACCAGGGTTTATCACCTACTTCCAGGCGACGTAACCACTTAATTGAGGTATTACCTTCCCAACCCGGATTCAGCAAGCGCAGCGGATAACCCTGCTCAGGACGCAGGCGCTCACCATTTTGTGCATAAACAACCAGGGTATCGTCCAGTGCTTTTTCCAGCGGGATAGAACGGCTCATATGAGCACCGTCTGCGCCTTCTGCCAGAATCCATTTACCTTCAGGTTTCACACCTGCTTCTTCAAGCAGTACCCGAAGTGGAACACCCGTCCATTCACAGCAGCTCAGCATACCGTGAGTGAACTGCAGTGCTTCCATCTGTGCACCTTTCCACTCCATGCCGCCGTTTGCAGGACATTCAATAAATTTAATTTCTGATACCGATGGAAAACGCATCAGGTCTTCCATCGTGAAGATCAGCGGTCGCTCAACCAGACCGTGAATAATCAGGCGATGCTCTTCCATCGGAATCTGAGGTACACCACCGTGATAGCGCTCAAAGACCAGGCCATTTGGGGTAATAATGCCTTTCAGATCCTGAAGAGGTGTCATTGAGATTGACGCAATGGAATCTGCGGTCAACCAGGGTACGGTTCGGCGAACAACATCTTTTTCAAACTGTGACGGCCGACCATAAGGGTACTCAACCACACCATGGCCCAACTGTTTACCCCAGGCAGGTTCATTCGGCGGTAAGTTAGCAGAACCGGCTGCCACCGCATTACCTGCCATCGCTGTCGCTGCAATTCCACCCGTTGCAGCTATCCCCTTACGCAGGAAATCACGACGATCCCTGACGGACAGACTTTCGGCTTCAGAAGCCAGTTGTTCCATCAGCTCTCGCGTGCCGGGCCCCTTTATAATATTGGACATTTAAGCCTCCAAACGCTTAGTACCAAGCAATCGCTGTATTATTATAGTATTTATGGAATAACGTTATATCATCAAGACATATAGAAATATTCGACCATTGTATAGCGCTTGAGCTAATTCAAACTTCAAGGCCTTTTTAGGTGCAAATTAAAAGAGTCTTTGATATTCCTCAAGGATATAAGCTTATTACATATAAATAATAGTAACAGCTAATTTAGTATTTGTGCATACCTTTGTACCAGCATAGGCACAGGAATGCGCAGAGACAAGCATTCCACAATATGAAATTCGGAGCATAGATCGCACCGGGAAGTACAAAATTAAGACTGATTTATGTGATCATTTCAAAAAGATCCGCCCACGAATGTGCGCGGTTTTAACCCGCTAATATGACCCCAGCGCGGGACACTGAGGCATAACCAGCCCACTTCTAACACCTTGGCGGCAACCCGCCACCCGGCTGTTAATAACCGTTATATAACGGGGCTCAGCTTTCAAGCCCGACCTCGTGCCAATGCGGGCTTCTTACTGATGCACCCAGGTCGGTTTACGTTTATTGATAAAGGCATCTATACCTTCCTGAGCATCAGGAGTCAGCATATTTTCTGTCATCACTTTACTGCAATTGGCATAAGCCTCAGAAAGCATCTGCTCACGCTGTTTATAAAAGGCCTGCTTTCCAATTGACAGAGTCTTACGTGATTTACTGGCTATTTTCGCGGCAACCGAAGCCACATAACTTTCCAGCTCTTCCGCATCAACAGCCCAGTTAACCAGCCCTATTTCACACGCACGCGCGGCACTGATCAAGTCACCCAGAAGTAAAAGCTCCATCGCATGCTTAGGCGCGACAGCACGTGTCAGTGCAACCATTGGCGTAGAACAAAACAGACCAATATTAACCCCGGGAGTTGCAAAACGTGCATTATCAGCCGCTACCGCAAGGTCACAGCTCGCAACCAACTGGCAACCGGCCGCAGTGGCTACACCATGTACCTGGGCAATCACAGGCACTGGTAAATTAACCACTTTTTGCATCAGGGCTGCACAGGTATCAAACGTCTGCTGGTAATAAGCCTCATGACCCTCACCCAGCATTTGCTTTAAGTCATGCCCTGCACAAAAACCCTTACCACCACCACGTATAACCACTACGCGCACAGAAAGGTCATCTGAAATACTATCCAACGCATCAGACAACGTCTGCATCATTTCCATCGAAAGTGCGTTGTAGGCATCCGGACGATTCAGTGTGAGCGTACAGACACCGTCTGCATCCTGCCGTAGTAACAAATCATTACTCATCGCGTATTCCTCCAGCCTGATTATTTTTCTGGTAACAGACTAACTGTTTGCCGGGCATTCAGGAATAGTCACTGCCTTATTAAAGGTGCTGCGGCGCAACCCGGTGTATGCGTGAACCGTGAAATAAAAGACTAACAACAAGCAGCCCTGATTGAAGGCTCTCCCGAGCCGACATGCCGATTTACGATCGGATCGGAAATTGATAATAACTCAAAGAAAACAAAGCTATTCTTTATTCGACATCACACCAGACTGGTAAAGCATGGCAATAAGCTGTGTTTTATTTCTGGCCTTAAAAATTTTCTTTGCACGGGTAATATGATACGTAACCCCTTCTTCTGTCAGTGCCAGATGATAAGCAATCATTTTTACCGACATCCCATCCGCCGTCATTTTCAAAACTTGCCTACAAGTTTCAGAAAATATTGAATGCCTGATATAAGGGTTTGTCTCTCTTTCACCACCCAGTTGCAGTAATTTATGGCAACGCTCTAATAACGGTAATAAAACACCCGATATTCGATGATAAATTTCCATAAACTGCTCACGGGGCAATCCGTGATAAAGACCAAAATAATTAAACCAATACTTATCCTGACGCCCGCCAACCGGCACATAGGCACGGGAATACACATCATACCTTTCCCAGAACTGGTCAACCTGTGGCGAGGTACTATTACGCTCAGCCTGTACAATTAAAGGCTGAGATGCCCCGGGTAAAACCTGCCATAAAGGATCAGCTAAAGCGATTTCCTTATAATAACGACTCACCACCTGTTCCGGCATTGATCCCTGAGTATCAACGCCATAACTGCGCTTTGACAGCGAAAACTGAGACTCAGGGGCACCCAGGCTACGTGGCACTGATGAATAAGTGAAGTAAATAAAATCCAGTTGCTTTAAAATGATTTGCAGCTCAGCAAAAAGTTTTTCCCAACTGCACTCGCTCACCAGTACATTAGCGCTAGAAGCTACCGATGATGTTCCCTGCCTGAGAATATGCGATTGATCATTCATCACAGGCATACCTCGCAACAGAAAGACCTGGTGCTATATATCTTGAGGATTTCCACCCAACATTCCACTGTTTAAAACTCTCCAATAATAGAATACCAGCTCACCATATACCCCGGCGATGCAAACCCGGCTACTAATCTCTGTCAGGTGTTATGCCAGCATTTGCCAAGCAATAATCGCACCATTAACAGGCTATTACCAGGCAATAAAAACAAATAAAAATTTAATTCATAAAATAATTCTTAACAACATACTTTTCAATATTTCAAATAAAAATCAAATCAAAAAACAAATCCCCCCTTAAACACTGCGTCTTATTGATATAAAACAAAGAATATAAAACATGGTTTCCAACACCCGTACTCCGGACACTGCAAAAAAGTCCGGGGATTTATCAAAGAACCGGTAATCTACAATTCAAAGATGTAATACGGTGATGACATAAGCATTTAGCACCACCGTAACCTTTTATCGCCACCTCAACATCAGGGCTTATCCGTCAGACGTTGTTCAATTCCTCCAGTTCAGCGGTCCAGCTTCCATCGACATCTCCCAACAAGATACCCACGTAGTCATATGCGGTCTGGCCTTCATTAAATACCACATCCGGGGCCGGGGCCGGAAACACCTCATTCGAAGCACGAGACGGATCATCAGCAAGCTGCGCCTGCTCAGTCTCTGTCAGTGCAGAAACAAACTGCCAGCCATCCAGCTGTATCAGACCAACGGCCTGGCGCGCAATCATACTGGCATCTGCAGCACTGATAACTCCGTTCCCATCAACATCTGCTGCCATTTTTTGATATTCATTGCTGCCTTCGATCAGACCTACTGCGAGGCGAGCGGCAGTTGAGGCATCAGCAGCGGATACTGCAGCCACATAATCCTCACTTACCGGCGACGGGTGTTCCATTTCCAGCTCATAGGCCGCCTCGCTATTAAGCCCGCTAAAATTAAAACTCCCGTCTTCTTCTGATACCAGAACAGACACTGGCTCACCATTTTCCCGCAGAGTAATATCCGTTGCGCTGATTTTCTGTGAATTATCACTCCAGTACGCAATAGAACCCGCAAGATCAAACGTAACAGAGGTATCCGTCATATCCTTCTGCACATCAATATTCAGCGTATCCCGGATCAGACCACCCTTCCCGTCACTAACTTCGTAGACGAAGCTATCCATACCCACAAAATCCTGCTCAGGGGTATAAGTAAAGCCCCCCTCTGAGTTAAGTTCCAGAGCACCATGAACGGGGGCACCTCCGTCGGACAACCCATATATCAGGCTGTCACCATCAGCGTCTGTCGCGGTTAGCTGACCTGTCAGCGTCTCACCTTCGGTGATTTTGCCGCCCTGAGTAATATCCAGGTTAAAGAGCTGACCCCGTATTGCCGACTCACTGGTATCATCTCCGGTCTGGCTTCTGTCTTCCCAAAGCACAACGATACGACCACCCGATAACTCTGTCACTACCGGCTCAAGCTGAGCACCGGTTGTTGTGCTGTTAGCCAGGAATTCTTCACCCGCCTTGCTGCCATCAGACATAAACCGCTGGCCACGTACCGCATAGCTGCTGGTGTCCTCACCAGTAAAGCTGAGGTCCTGCCAGAACGCGATAAAACTGCCATCGGATAAGGCGGTTACTGACGGGTCTGACTGACTGCCTGAAAGGGTGGTGTTAACCAAAAATTCACCACCTGATTCACTGCCATCAGCGTTAAATACCTGGCCACGTACTGCGTGGCCATGAGGATCATCATCACTGGTGCTATAGTCTGTCCAGAGCGCCACAAAACCACCATCCGCCAGTGACGTGACTACCGGGTCATTCTGGAGATAAGTGACTGTATTGTTTACCTGGAAGGCTTCATTGATTTTGCTGCCACCGGCACTAAATAACTGCCCCATTATCTCGAATTCGCCCACTGCACCACCGCTTTGACTGTTATCAGCCCAAAGCACCACAAAATTACCATTTGTCAGTGCGGTTACCGCAGGCACAGATTGCTGATCAGCGGTGATGCTGTTAACCAGTATCTCCCCACCTGTCAGACTGCCATCTGCCGCAAACACCTGAGCACGCACATCGGCAATACCCAGCTCTTCGCCCACTTCAGACCAGACAGCCACAAAGCCACCATCAGACAGCCCGGCTACCTCAGGCTGACCCTGACCATTTGAAAGACTCTCGTTAACAATAAACTCACCATTAACAGGAGTGGCATTCTCGGTAAAGCGCTGAGCAACCACATAGCCACTGGAAGCGTCCGACCACATAGCAATAAAGCCGCCATCTTCAAGCGCGCTCACTGCCGGAGCGGACTGGTTACCAGTGGTCGTGGTGTTGACCATAAATTCACTGTCAACCGCGCTGCCATCTGCCGCAAAACGCTGACCACGCACCGCATAAACACTGGTATCTTCACCGCTCTGACTGTAATCAGACCAAAGTACAACAAATCCCCCACCGGTCAGAGCGGTGACCGCCGCAGAATGCTGATAGCTTTCCGTGGTACTGTTTACCAGGAATTCAGCACCCGTTTTGGACAGCGTTTCAGTGCGTAAGTACTCTATTTCAGGCGCATCGTTAACAGGATTAACCAACAGACTTGCGGTGGTAGCCACGGTGTCAGTGCCATCAGTGACCTGGTAGTTAAACTGCACGTCACCGTTAAAGTCAGCCGTCGGGCTGAAGCTGTAGGTGCCATCGCCCTGATTGGTTAAAGCCCCCTGAGCAGTATCCGCCAGCGTAAGCCCTGTTACATTCAGCACATCACCGTCAGTATCACGGGCATTGATCAGCAGATCAGCCGTGCTGAAGGACAGGCTGCTGTCCTCAGCAATCGCAGACAACGTAACAGGTGCGCTGACAACCGGGGCGTCGTTCGCCGGATTAACCAACAGACTTGCGGTGGTATCCACGGTGTCAGTGCCATCGCTTATCCGGTAGTTAAACTGCACGTCACCGTTAAAATCAGCCGTCGGGCTGAAGCTATAGGTGCCGTCGCCCTGATCCGTTAAAACACCCCGCGTGGCATCGGCCAGCCTTACCTGTGACACGTTCAGGTTATCGCCGTCTGCATCATGGCTATTGGCCAGCAGATCAGACGCACTAAAGAACGCCGTACTCTCCTCAGTAATCGCAGACAACGTAACAGGTGCGCTGACAACCGGGGCGTCATTAATCGGATTAACCAACAGACTTGCGGTGGTAGCCACGGTGTCAGTGCCATCAGTGACCTGGTAGTTAAACTGCACGTCACCGTTAAAGTCAGCCGTCGGGCTGAAGCTGTAGGTGCCATCGCCCTGATTGGTTAAAGCCCCCTGAGCAGTATCCGCCAGCGTAAGCCCTGTTACATTCAGCACATCACCGTCAGTATCACGGGCATTGATCAGCAGATCAGCCGTGCTGAAGGACAGGCTGCTGTCCTCAGCAATCGCAGACAACGTAACAGGTGCGCTGACAACCGGGGCGTCATTAACCGAGCTTATGATCAGAGGAAGAGAGCCCTGAACAACACCCTGTCCGTCGCTCACCGTATAACTAAAACTGTCGCTGCCAAAATAGTTCGCCGCCGGGGTATAAGTAAAACTGCCATCTGTATTTAAGACCAAAGTCCCATGGGCCGGTTCGCCCCCTGCTACCAGAGAATAGGTCAGGCTGTCATCATCAGCGTCTGTAGCAGTCAACTGACCTGCAAGCACTCCGTCTTCAAAGGTTATCAGTCCCTCAGTCACTTCCGTTTCAAAAAGCTGAGCGCGAATTGCAGAAGCACCCTGATCAGCATCTTTCCAAAACGCAACCAAACCACCATCATTCAGGGCAGCCACGGCTGGCAGAAGCTGGTTGCCGGTGGTTGTGCTGTTGATAAGAAGTTCCGGCCCGTTCAGACTGCCATCGGCCGAAAACCGCTGACCACGTACTGCATAACCACTGACATCCTCTCCGCTTTGACTATTATCATGCCAGAGTGTCATAAAACCACCATCTGTCAGGGCTGTTACCGACGGCCCTGACTGGTTACCAGCAGTGGTTGTATTCACCTGAAATTCATTGTTTATTTTTGCACCATCAGCACTGAACAACTGCCCGCGCACCACAAGACCGCTTCCGTCATCGCCATCAGCCTTGTGATTATTATCCCGCCAGGTCACCACGAAGCCATCGTCCGCCAGGGTGGTTACAACCAGATCTGAGTGACTAACCCCGGCAGCAATGCTGCTTACCAGAAACTCCTCTCCCAGGCGGCTACCGTCTGCCTCATACAACTGGCCACGTACCGCAGTCATCATGGAAGTGCTATCACCGGGACTCCAGTCCCACCAAACTGCTACAAAACCACCTCCGGACAACGAATCAACAGAGGGCTGAGCCTGGTGGCTATAAATGGTACTGTTCACCAGGAACTCAGTCCCGGACGGGCTACCGTCCGCTGCAAAACGCTGACCACGTACGGCATCATATGAGGTATCTTCGCCACTTTGACTCGTATCACGCCAAAGAGCGACAAAACCACCATCAGATAAGCCGGTTACAGCAGGTTCATACTGGAAGTTACTGGTTGTACTGTTAATCAGAAATTCTTCACCTGAGCGAGTGGCATCCGCCGTAAACCGCTGACCCCGCACAGCCGCGCCGCTGCTATCCCCGTTACTCTCGCTGTCATCCTGCCAAACTGCGACAAACCCGCCATCAGATAAAGCCGAGATCGCGGGATCCTGCTGACTATTAACCGTGGTACTGTTTACCAAAAACTCTTCACCCGATAAGCTGCCATCAGCCATAAACAACTGACCACGAATCGAATAACCACTGTTATCATCGCTTGTATTTTTATAATCCATCCAGATGGAAACAAAGCTGCCATCTGCCAGGGCTGTTACCTGAGGGTGAGCCAACCACTCTCCCCTTAAATTACTGCTTACCAGCAACTCGTCGCCCGTTTTAAAAAATGCCTCCGTCTGAAGGGGCTGTATTTCAGGCGCATCGTTAACCGGATTAACCAACAGACTTACGGTGCTATCAACGGTGTCAGTGCCGTCAGTGACCTGGTAGTTAAACTGCACTTCACCGTTAAAGTCAGCCGCCGGGCTGAAGCTGTAGGTGCCGTCGCCCTGATTGGTTAAAACCCCCTGATCAGTATCCGCCAGCGTAAGCCCTGTTACACTAAGCACATCACCGTCTGCATCACTGGCATTGACTAACAAATCAGCCGTACTGAAGGACAGGCTGCTGTCCTCATCAATGGCAGGCAAAGTCACAGGGGCACTGATTTGTGGTACTTCGTTATCAATATTGACGGTGATATAAAGCGTGTTTTGAATTACACCATTGCCGCTTTCACGCACTTCGTAGGTAAAGCTGTCAACGCCGTTGTAGTCCGGATCAGGGGTATAGGTAAAACCACCCTCTGCATTGAGCTCCAGGGTACCGTTCTCAGGCTGGCCATCGGCACTTAGTTGGTAGATCAGGCTGTCACTGCGGGCACCCGTATCGTTGAGGTGACCAGTCAGTACGCTGTTTTCGGTGGTTTCCAGGGCGTTTGCTGCGACAAAGAGCTGCCCGCGAACGGCCAGGCCTTCTGTATCGCCGCCACTGGCACTGCTGTCTTCCCAAAGCGCAAGTACACGGCCGTCATTCAGCGCTGACAGAACGGGGGTCTGCTGGTCATCGCTGGTTGTGGTGCTCAGGATAAATTCGCCACCGGTTTTAGTGCCGTCTGTATCAAAAGCCTGTGCACGCACTAATTTGCCTTGTCCGCCAATACCGGCCGCATTCAGATCCATCCAGGCAACCACAAAACCACCGCCAGGCTGTGCTACAACTGAGGGGGTAAACTGGAAGCTGGCAGTGGTGCTGTTGACCAGCAGTTCTTCACCCACTTTTATGCCTTGCGCATCGAACTGCTGACCGCGTATTGCCGTGCCCTCTGTATCACCGCCGGTAGCACTCCAGTCTTCCCAGACAGCAATAAAGCCACCGGTATCGAGTGCTGCAACGGTGGGTTCGGACTGATAACCGGCAGTACTGGTATTGATCTGAAGCTCAGCGCCCGATTTGTTGCCCATGCTATCAAACAGCTGACCGCGTACGGCGCTGCTATCCTGATCCGGACCTGTCAGGCTGTAATCCTGCCACAAGGCGACAAAACTACCGTTTGCCAGCGCAGTGATCGCGGGACCTTCCTGGTTACCGGCGCTCAGGTTGCTGATGATAAATTCGTCACCGGTTTTACTGCCATCAGCCGCGAAGCGCTGACCCATAACATTTGTACCCAGGGTAGCGTTCTCACTCCAGTCCATCCACAGGGCGACAAAGCCACCATCGGCCTGCGCGGTGACGGTGGCGGTGCTCTGGTAGCCGGCTGTAGTGGTATTTACCAGGAATTCGCTACCCTGCCGGGTGCCGTCTGCGGTAAATAGCTGCCCTCTCACAGCAGTGCTATCGGCATCCTCACCCGTCTGGCTCCAGTCGGTCCAGAGCGCCACAAAACCACCCTCTGCCAGGGCAGTAACGGTGGGGGCTTCCTGATTACTGGCACTGCTGCTGTTAACCTGAAAAGCTTCACCCAGTAAGGTGCCGTCATCTGCAAACAGCTGACCTGTAATAGCACTGCCCTCACCGTCGCCGGAGGCCGGGTTAGCATCGGTCCAGAGGGCCACAAAACCCCCGCCCGATAATGCCGTGACTGTCGGCGCTGTCTGATCACCCGCCGTGTCTGTGTTCACCAGGAACTCAGCGCCTTCCTTGATCAGGTAACCCGGCTGCAGTTCGGCCAATGCTTCGCTGCGGGCCTGAATATTGATCACACTGGATGCGGTTGTCGTCTGTGCGCCGGTGCCATCCGTATCGGCATCGGTCACACTGAAACTCAGGGTTCTGCTGTCGCTGAGTGCCGTCGGATTCTGGCCACCCTGATAAGTCACGCTCTGCAGTAACTGTTGATACTGCGCCAGGCTGCCCGGCCCACTCAGGGTAAGGACGCCGCTTGTTGCATCGTACCGGGCACTGATACCCGTATCCGCAGTATCCACCGCCAGCACATCCCCTGCGGTAAAACCCTCACTAATGGTGATGCTGGCACTCGCCATCTGTGCATCATCGATATCATTCAGGCTCAGCACGACCACCGCCGACACAGCTTCACTGCCTTCGGTATAGATTAAGGGCTGCTGGGCTACAAAATAATTAAAATCAAAATTATTCGGGTCAGTCGGAAAGTCATTGGGGTCAATCGGCGAGCTACCCGACGGGCTTAAATCCGAGACCTGAGTTAATGCCCCGGTCACAGGATCATAAGACCAGAGTTCATTACTCTCTCCGTTACCCCACCAGGTTGTGGCGGTAAAGTAAACAATACCGTTCTGATCGGTTATAAATCGCGTGTTGGCGTCGCCGCTACCGGGAATATCTCCCAGCATCTGCAGTGTATTAACCTCGGGATCATAAACCCAGGGCTCCTCACCGCTGCCACCATTGGCACCAAAATAGAGACGGTTGTCCAGTACAAATGAAGAGAACTCACCGGGGTTTGAGCTGCCGCTGCCTGGGTTAATATCTCCCACGAACAACACGCTGTTCTGGGCAGAGTCATAGGCCCAGAGCTCAATACCCGCGCTGCCGTTATCGGCACTGAAATAGAGCGTATTGTCGATCACACCTAAAATTCGACTCAGGGAATCTCCGGCCCCCGCGTTCAGGTCAGTCAGCAGCTGAATCGAAGGGGCTGAGGGATCATAAGCCCAGAGTTCCTTACCGACCACAGCATGATCGGCCATAAAATAAATGATGCCGTTCATCCCGGTCAGGGAGACTGGCGTTGAGTCCGGGCTACCGGGATTAAGGTCAACCACCATCTGCAGACTGTTATTGGCCGGATCATATGACCAGAGCTCGTTACCGGCCGCATCGCTGCTGTCCTGGAAGTAAAGCTTGCCATTAAAAACGGACAGTGAATGAGCACTCTCATTACCTGATTGAAAATCAAGCACTTTCTGGGCCTGATCGGTCGCGGAGTCAAGCCGCCACAGGCTGCTGCTGTGATCTTCATCGCGAGCCGTAAAATAAAGCTGGCCTGCCAGTTCGGTAAAATTACCCGGGTTGGCATCCCCTTCACCAACAACCAGGTCAGCAACCTGCTGACTTTCCTGCGTGAACGGATCATAAGACCAGAGTTCGTTACCGGTCACCGCGTCATCACCTGGAAAGTAGAGTTTTCCGGCAAACTCCGTGTAACCACGGGCCATGGAAAATGCGCCGCCCTCATTGGGTGTCGCAATTTTCCAGGCACGGTTAGCCGCCGGTGAATAGGCCCAGAATGAGGTGCTTTCGCTGCCGTCTTCAGTCGGCTCACGCATCCGGAAGATAAACGCCGTATCACCCACAATTAACGCCGGGGCATCGTTAACACCACTGACCGTCAGTGATACCGAGGCCAGAGTGACACCACCCTGTCCATCGCTGACCTGGTAGGTAAAACTGTCATTGCCAACAAAATCCGGCTCAGGGTTATAGGTATAACTGCCGTCTGCATTAAGTAATAAAGTACCGTGCGCGGGCTCGCCATCCTGCGCCAGGGCATAAGACAGGCTATCACCATCCATATCGGAGGCAACCAGCTGGCCGGTAAGGGGCGTATCTTCAACCGCTTCCGCATCAGCCGGAAGCGTCAGCTGGAGTAACTGACCACGGATTGATGATTCACTGGTGTCCCCGCCCGTCTGACTTCTGTCTTCCCAGAGCGCCACCACACTGCCATCAGCCAGCTCCGCAACCACCGGAGCACCCTGATAACCCTTTGTGGTCGAGTTCACCAGAAACTCTTCACCCACCGGTGTGCCATCAGCGGCAAACTGTTGAGCGCGTACTGCCTGATTACTGTTATCTGCACCGGTAAAACTGGAATCCTGCCAGAGTGCAATAAAGCCCCCATCAGATAATCCCGCCACAGCCGGTTTATACTGGCTGCTTGTAACCGTAGTGTTTACCAGAAACTCATCCGCGACTTTGCTACCGTCCGCCGCAAACAGCTGACCGTGTACCGCTTGGGCATGAGGGTCATCACCACTCTGACTATAATCGGTCCAGACTGCAACAAAACCGCCATTGGCCAACGCACTGACCGATGGCTCAGTCTGACCACCCGGGGTCGTACTGTTTACCAGGAACTCATCACCTGTCTGGCTACCATCCGCGGCGAACGTCTGGCCACGCACGGCATAACTACTGGTGTCATCCTCACTCTGACTCCAGTCCGTCCACAGCACAGCAAAACCGCCTGTGGTCAGGGCCGTCACAGCAGGTTCGGTCTGATTATTGGTGACGATACTGTTTACCTGAAATGCCTCACCCAGCGGCGTGGCATCCGCTGCAAAGACCTGCCCATGAATGTCAGCAGCGCCATCCTCTTCGTTCACCTGGGCCCAGGTCGCCACAAAACCGCCCCCGGACAACGTGGTTAGTTTCGGAATACCCAGAATATCGAGTACAAACTCCTCATTCACCGGGCGAGCATCAGCATCAAATAACTGCCCCCGTATGCTCGGGACATCCGGGTTAGCGGGGTCATTGATCCAAAGCGCGACAAAACCACCATTGTCCAGGGCCGTCACAGACGGGCTAGACTGATTATTCGCTGTGGTACTGTTAACGAGAAACTCATCATTCACCGCACTGCCATCAGCTGCAAATAACTGGCCACGCACTGCGTAAAAACTGGTATCTCCCCCTGTCTGACTGTTATCCGACCAGAGCACCACAAAATTACCATCGCTGAGAACTGTCACAACCGGGCTATGCTGATAACTGTTTGTGCTGCTGTTAACCAGGAATTCATCACCCGCTTTTACAAACAGTTCCGTTTGATGGCGGATAACCTCAGGAGCATCATTCACCGGATTAACCGTCAGGGTCGCGGTTGCCGCCACGGCAGCCGTGCCATCAGATACCTGATAGTTAAACGTCAGCTCTCCATTAAAATCTGCCACAGGAGTAAAGCTGTAGGTGCCGTCCGTATGCTCAATCAGGGTGCCCTGACTGTTATCTGTCAGGGTCAGTTGGGTCACGTTTAATGCATCACCATTTGCATCGCTGGCGTTGGCCAGTAACGCATCGGAACTGAAGCTGATGCTGCCCTCTTCGTCAATCGCAGGCAGTACAACCGGCCCGCTTATCTCCGGCAACGCATTCGGCACAATGAAGGCATTAACCGTCAGGAAGACTGTATGCTCAAGCACACCGTTACCACTTTCCCGTACCTCGTAGGTAAAGCTGTCTTCACCCTCAAAACCCTGGGTCGGGGTGTAGGTAAAAGCACCGTCCTGCGCCAACACCAGTGTCCCGTTATCGGGCTGACCATCGGCCGTGAGCTGATAAACCAAACTGTTGATGCCTGCCCCTGTCGCGTTGAGGTGACCGCTTAAGACCTCATCCTGTGTCACCTCAAGCGCCGCAGCCGGCATAAACATCTGGGCCCGTACGGCGCTACCATCAGTGTCGCCACCTGTGCCACTCTCATCCTGCCAGAGCGCGATAACACCGCCATTATCAAGCGCCGATAAGCTGGGCATCTGCTGATCCCCGGCAACGGTGGTGCTCAGAACAAACTCACCACCGGTCATGCTGCCATCAGCACCGAATGCCTGCGCCCGCAGCGCACTGCCAACGCCGTCCACACCGGACGGATTCAAATCCTTCCAGGACACGACAAAACCGCCATCGGATAAGCCCACAACAGCCGGCGTAAACTGATAACCGGCGGTACTGCTGTTGATCAGTAACTCACTACCGAGTTGACCGCCCGCCGCATCAAAGATCTGGCCTCGGATGGCGCTACCTTCAGTGTCACCGCCTGATGCGCTCCAGTCTTCCCAAACCGCGACAAAACCACCCTCACTCAGGGCTGTCACAACCGGCTCTGACTGATAACCCGCCGTACTGGTGTTCACCTGAAATACGTCACCCAGAAGGCTGCCATCCGCCATAAACATCTGAGCCCGTACGGCACTGCCTTCGGTATCCTGACCCGCCAGGCTATAATCCTGCCAAAGCGCGACAAAACCACCATCAGACAAGCCCGTCACCGTCGGGCCGTCCTGATTACCTTCGCTTGCGTTATCGATCAGGAATTCGTCACCGGTTTTACTGCCATCAGCCGTGAAGCGCTGACCCATAACATTTGTACCCAGGGTAGCGTTCTCACTCCAGTCCATCCACAGGGCGACAAAGCCACCATCGGCCTGCGCGGTGACGGTGGCGGTGCTCTGGTAGCCGGCTGTAGTGGTATTTACCAGGAATTCGCTACCCTGCCGGGTGCCGTCTGCGGTAAATAGCTGCCCTCTCACAGCAGTGCTATCGGCATCCTCACCCGTCTGGCTCCAGTCGGTCCAGAGCGCCACAAAACCACCCTCTGCCAGGGCAGTAACGGTGGGGGCTTCCTGATTACTGGCACTGCTGCTGTTAACCTGAAAAGCTTCACCCAGTAAGGTGCCGTCATCTGCAAACAGCTGACCTGTAATAGCACTGCCCTCACCGTCGCCGGAGGCCGGGTTAGCATCGGTCCAGAGGGCCACAAAACCCCCGCCCGATAATGCCGTGACTGTCGGCGCTGTCTGATCACCCGCCGTGTCTGTGTTCACCAGGAACTCAGCGCCTTCCTTGATCAGGTAACCCGGCTGCAGTTCGGCCAATGCTTCGCTGCGGGCCTGAATATTGATCACACTGGATGCGGTTGTCGTCTGTGCGCCGGTGCCATCCGTATCGGCATCGGTCACACTGAAACTCAGGGTTCTGCTGTCGCTGAGTGCCGTCGGATTCTGGCCACCCTGATAAGTCACGCTCTGCAGTAACTGTTGATACTGCGCCAGGCTGCCCGGCCCACTCAGGGTAAGGACGCCGCTTGTTGCATCGTACCGGGCACTGATACCCGTATCCGCAGTATCCACCGCCAGCACATCCCCTGCGGTAAAACCCTCACTAATGGTGATGCTGGCACTCGCCATCTGTGCATCATCGATATCATTCAGGCTCAGCACGACCACCGCCGACACAGCTTCACTGCCTTCGGTATAGATTAAGGGCTGCTGGGCTACAAAATAATTAAAATCAAAATTATTCGGGTCAGTCGGAAAGTCATTGGGGTCAATCGGCGAGCTACCCGACGGGCTTAAATCCGAGACCTGAGTTAATGCCCCGGTCACAGGATCATAAGACCAGAGTTCATTACTCTCTCCGTTACCCCACCAGGTTGTGGCGGTAAAGTAAACAATACCGTTCTGATCGGTTATAAATCGCGTGTTGGCGTCGCCGCTACCGGGAATATCTCCCAGCATCTGCAGTGTATTAACCTCGGGATCATAAACCCAGGGCTCCTCACCGCTGCCACCATTGGCACCAAAATAGAGACGGTTGTCCAGTACAAATGAAGAGAACTCACCGGGGTTTGAGCTGCCGCTGCCTGGGTTAATATCTCCCACGAACAACACGCTGTTCTGGGCAGAGTCATAGGCCCAGAGCTCAATACCCGCGCTGCCGTTATCGGCACTGAAATAGAGCGTATTGTCGATCACACCTAAAATTCGACTCAGGGAATCTCCGGCCCCCGCGTTCAGGTCAGTCAGCAGCTGAATCGAAGGGGCTGAGGGATCATAAGCCCAGAGTTCCTTACCGACCACAGCATGATCGGCCATAAAATAAATGATGCCGTTCATCCCGGTCAGGGAGACTGGCGTTGAGTCCGGGCTACCGGGATTAAGGTCAACCACCATCTGCAGACTGTTATTGGCCGGATCATATGACCAGAGCTCGTTACCGGCCGCATCGCTGCTGTCCTGGAAGTAAAGCTTGCCATTAAAAACGGACAGTGAATGAGCACTCTCATTACCTGATTGAAAATCAAGCACTTTCTGGGCCTGATCGGTCGCGGAGTCAAGCCGCCACAGGCTGCTGCTGTGATCTTCATCGCGAGCCGTAAAATAAAGCTGGCCTGCCAGTTCGGTAAAATTACCCGGGTTGGCATCCCCTTCACCAACAACCAGGTCAGCAACCTGCTGACTTTCCTGCGTGAACGGATCATAAGACCAGAGTTCGTTACCGGTCACCGCGTCATCACCTGGAAAGTAGAGTTTTCCGGCAAACTCCGTGTAACCACGGGCCATGGAAAATGCGCCGCCCTCATTGGGTGTCGCAATTTTCCAGGCACGGTTAGCCGCCGGTGAATAGGCCCAGAATGAGGTGCTTTCGCTGCCGTCTTCAGTCGGCTCACGCATCCGGAAGATAAACGCCGTATCACCCACAATTAACGCCGGGGCATCGTTAACCGGGTTAACCGGCAGACTTGCGGTGGCATCCACGGTTTCAGTGCCGTCAGAGACCTGGTAGTTAAACAGGACTTCTCCGTTAAAGTGCGCCGCCGGGCTGAAGCTGTAAGTACCATCGCCGTTATCCGTTAATACACCCTGCGTGACATCAGCCAGGCTCAGTTGTGTCACGCTCAGGTTATCGCCATCTGCATCACTGGCATTGATTAACAAATCAGCCGTACTGAAGGACAGGCTGCTGTCCTCATCAACAGGAGGCAAGCTTACAAACTCACTGACAACCGGTACATCATTAACCGGGCTGATGGTCAGAGAAAGAGAGCCCTGAACAACACCGCCCTGCCCGTCACTAACTGTATAACTAAAGCTGTCACTGCCAAAATAGTGCGCGGCCGGGGTATAAGTAAAACTGCCATCGGCATTTAAAACCAGGGTACCGTGAGCCGGAGCCCCCCCGTCCGCCAGGGAGTAGGTCAGGCTGTCACCATCAGCGTCTGTCGCGGTCAACTGGCCTGTCAGCACTGTGTCTTCCGTAATTTCCACCTCTGACGTTGTGCCTAATTTAAACAACTGACCTCGCACAGCCTTACCACTGGTATCATCACCGCTGTTACTGCCATCCGTCCAAAGTGCCACGAACCCGCCATCGGATAACACTGTCACTGTGGCCTCAAACTGGTCTCCGGCACTCGTGCTATTCACTAAAAACTCATCATCGATGAAACGACCATCATCTCCAAACCTCTGGCCACGCACTGCATAAGCGTCATTACCCGCTTCACTATGATCCTGCCAAAGTACAACAAAACCACCCTCATCCAACGCAGTAACGGCCGGTTTTCGCTGCGTAGAGGTTGTCGTGGTATTCACCAAAAATTCGCCCCCTACTTTAGTGCCATCTGCCAGAAATACCTGCCCCCGCACCGCAAAACCGCTGGTGTCACCCCCACTGCTACTTTCATCGGTCCAGATGGCTACAAAACCACCCTTGGTCAGTGCTGTAATCGAGGCTTCATGCTGCCTGCCTGCCGTTGTACTGTTCACCAGAAATTCTGTTCCCAGTGGGCTACCATCGTCCATGAACTGCTGCCCACGCACGGAAAAATACTCCGTATCACCACCTGTTTTACTTTCATCCGTCCAGAGTACAACAAAGCCACCCTCGACAAGGGCAGTCACTGACGAATCTCTTTGAATATTAGAGGTCGTGGAGTTCACCAAAAATTCATCACCTGATACCTGACCGTCAGATGAAAACAATTGGCCCCGCACAGCTTGTGCACTGCTATCTCCGCCGCTTCGGCTATTATCTGTCCAGACGATAACAAAGCCACCATCATTTAAAGCGGTGACTGCTGGCTCATTTTGAGCGCGCAACGTTGTGCTATTAACCAGAAATTCATCACCTAGCTTGTTCGCCTCAGCCCCGAACATCTGCGCACGTACCGCACCTAAACTTCTGTCACCACCACTGCCACTTGTATCCGTCCAGGTTACAACGAACCCCCCCCCTGCCAATGCAGTAGCATCTGCGTCACTTTGATAACCTTGGGTAATAGTATTCACCAAAAATTCATCATCAAACGCAGAACCATCAGCCGTAAATAACTGCCCCCGAACGGCACTTGAGCTGCTATCAGGCTCGTTATGACTATAATCCGTCCAGATCGCAACAAAACCGCCACCCGCCAATGCCACCACAACCGGGTCAAACTGATCATTTGCTGTAGCACTGTTTACCAGAAACTCAGTACCGGCCTTTACAAAGACATCAGACTGGAGGCCCGTTGCCTCAGGCATGGTATTAGCGGTTTGTGAACTAGTATAGAGATCTGAGTTGAGGGTACTCATTAAAAATCCTCCCTGACTCACCGGGCAAATAGCCAGTAAAGCATCCCATATATTCACTGCAGGCAGTAAGCATATGCAGACACTTCAGCTTCGGGGGCTGACTGCATCGGTCTTTGATTAATAAAGTTGGTTGAAATTTTTATCAACACGGACTATGTGTCTAAATATGGCCGTAACTCTATTGGCAACCTGATTTTTGATCAAGATACCCTATTTACCGGATACGTTAATCTTGACTAAGGTTCTGATGTTTATTCAATTATTCATAAAGCACTACTGAAATTCGTAGTATTCAGACCCAAAACGCTTAACCGGCCATCCTGAATCAGCCAAAAAAAAAGCGGCTACCCTTTCGGATAACCGCCTGAACGTCTTTTGCTATGCAGATTAAAACCTGCGATGTTTCCATCACAAATGATTACGGTCTGCGGCCGTAAACGCAGAGCCCGGGAAGCCGGAATGGCTGTCCCGGTTCAGATTAAAATTACTCGTCCTGGTAGGTTTCAATAGCCGGGCAGGAACAAATAAAGTTACGGTCACCGTAAACGTTATCGATACGGTTAGAAGTGGGCCAGAATTTGCTCTGACGGGTGTGTTCGGTTGGGAACACTGCTTCCTCACGGGAGTAAGCACGATCCCAGTCACCCGAGGTCAGATCATCCTGTGTATGAGGCGCGTGATGCAGCGGGTTGTTCTCAGCTGTCCACTCACCGCTTTGTACACGCTCAATTTCACCTTTGATTTTTACCATCGCTTCAATAAAACGATCCAGCTCAGCTTTAGATTCTGATTCTGTTGGCTCGATCATCAGCGTACCTGCCACCGGGAATGACATAGTCGGTGCATGGAAGCCGTAGTCCATCAAACGCTTGGCGATATCTTCTTCAGTCACACCAGAGGCTTCTTTGATTGGACGGATATCCACGATGCACTCATGGGCCACTTTATTGTTGCGGCCACGATATAAAATCGGGAAATCTGCCGCCAGCTTTTCTGTCAGGTAGTTAGCGTTCAGGATCGCTACTTCGGTTGAGCGTTTCAGCCCGTCTTTACCCAGCATACGGTTGTACATCCAGGTAATCGGCAGGATAGAGGCAGAACCATAAGGGGTTGCAGCAACCGCACCGTTTTCCGGGTTCAGACCTTCAACCGGGCTAACCTTATGGCTGGCCAGGAAAGGCGCCAGATGGCTTTTAACACCAATCGGTCCCATGCCCGGGCCACCACCGCCATGCGGGATCGCAAAGGTTTTGTGCAGGTTTAAATGAGAGACATCAGAACCGATTGCACCCGGCTTGGAAATACCCACCTGTGCATTCATGTTCGCGCCATCCATATACACCTGGCCACCAAACTTATGAATGATCTGGCAGATCTCGACGATATCTTCTTCGTAAATACCGTGGGTAGACGGATAAGTGATCATCAGGGTCGACAGGTTTTCAGCATGCTGCTCGGCTTTCTCAGCCAGATCAGCCACATCCACATTACCTTTCTCATCACATTTAGTGACGATGATTTTCATATCCATCATCGCGGCAGTTGCCGGGTTTGTACCGTGCGCAGAAGATGGAATCAGGCAGACGTTACGATGACCTTCACCAATAGACTCCTGATACTTACGAATCGCCAGCAGACCTGCGTATTCACCAGAGGCACCAGAGTTTGGCTGCAAGGAAACGGCATCATAACCGGTAATTTCAACCAGCTGATCTTCCAGCTGGTGCAACATAGCATGATAACCTTTCACCTGATCAGCCGGTGCAAAAGGGTGCATGTTAGAGAATTCAGGCCAGGTCACAGGAATCATCTGTGCCGTAGCATTTAGCTTCATGGTGCAGGAACCCAACGGGATCATGCCGTGCACCAACGAGTAATCTTTGTTTTCCAGACGTTTCATATAACGCAGCATTTCAGTTTCAGACTGGTAGCTGTTGAACGTCGGGTGGCTCAGGATGGCATCTTCACGACGCATCGCCGCTTTAATACCGGTTTCTTCACCTGCCGTAATGCGCGCATCAATAGCCGCTACATCCAGACCATGGTCCGCACCCAGGATGATTGCAAACAACTCAGCCACATCGGCAGCGGTGGTTGTTTCATCCAGGCTGACACCCAGTTTTGTTGTATCAAACTGACGGAAGTTGCAGCCATTATCCAGTGCACGCTGATAAACCGTACTATCGGCAGTAAACGTCAGAGTGTCGAAGTAAGTCCCGTTAACGTCAAGGCCTTTCTCTTTCAGGCCGCTGGCCAGAATAGCCGTCAGACGGTGAACACGCTCAGCAATGGTTTTCAGGCCATCAGGGCCGTGGTAAACTGCGTAGAAGCTTGCCATATTGGCCAGCAGCGCCTGAGCCGTACAGATGTTGGACGTCGCTTTCTCACGGCGGATATGCTGTTCACGGGTCTGCATTGCCATGCGCAATGCCTGGTTACCATTGACATCAATCGAAACACCGATAATACGGCCAGGCACCGAACGTTTCAGTTTTTCGCTGGCAGCAAAGAATGCCGCGTGTGGGCCACCAAAGCCCATAGGCACACCAAAACGCTGGGAAGAACCAAAGACAACATCAGCGCCCAGCTCACCCGGTGCTTTTAACAAAACCAGTGCCAGAAGGTCAGCGGCAACCGCCACCATCGCTTTCTGCGCTTTGGCTTTAACAATCAGTGCTGCAATATCTGTAATGTCACCGGTTGTGCCAGGGTACTGCAGCAACACACCAAAGGCATCGTAGTCAGACAGTTTTTCAGCAGCATCAACTACCACCTCAAAACCAAAGTATTCAGCGCGGGTTTTAACCACATCAAGCGTCTGTGGGTGTACATCATCAGCCACAAAGAACAGGTTGCTCTTTTTGCGGTTTGAACGCTTACAAAGTGTCATGGCTTCAGCAGCAGCCGTGGCTTCATCCAGCAGAGAGGCATTTGCCAGATCCATACCGGTCAGGTCCATCACCATCTGCTGATAGTTCAGCAAAGCTTCCAGACGACCCTGAGCAATCTCAGGCTGATAAGGTGTATAGGCAGTATACCAGCCCGGATTTTCCATCACGTTACGAAGAATGACATTAGGCACGTGAGTATTGTGATAACCCATGCCGATGTAAGACTTGTTCACCTTGTTCTGGTCAGCCAGTGCTTTAAGTTCAGCCAGTGCTTCAACTTCACTGATACCCAGATCCATATCGAGTGCATCATCCAGGCGGATGGAATCGGGTACGGTCTGTTCTATCAGTTCATCCAGGGTATTAACACCCAGTGTTTCCAGCATGGCTTGCTGCTCTGCAGCATCCGGTCCGACGTGCCGACGGGTAAATTCGTTACGCTGTTCCAGCTCGCTCAGTGTGCGCGTTTCAACTGCCATTTTTATCAACCTGTTCCTGTCCTCTGCTTACAGCATAAACAGAGGGTATTTATCTTATAATAACCCCGGCCTGACGAGGTTTCCTCACCAGGCGAAGAGTACGCTATTTAGCATCAAAGCGCCTCTTAAAAAGGGTGCGGGGTGATTCTGCACAACCACCCCGCATTTGCATTGAAGAGTTGATCGGGGGACAAATAAGGCCGGGGCAACCCGACCAAACAATCAACCCTCTTCAGCAACCTTAGCTTCATAACCTGTGGCATCCAACAGGTTATCCAGCTCTGCACTGTCAGACAGCTTGATCTTTGCAATCCAGCCGCCGGTAAAGGCTTCATCGTTAACCGTCTCAGGTGCATCTTCCAGTGCTTCGTTAACGGCAACTACTTCACCGCTAACCGGCGCATAGATATCAGAGGCAGCTTTGACAGACTCTACCAGTGAAAACTCTTCACCAGCTTCAACTTCACGGCCTGTTTCAGGCAATTCAACAAAAACCACATCACCCAGAAGCTCCTGAGCATGATCAGAAATACCTACGGTTACGGTGCCATCACCATTGTCCAGAACCCATTCGTGAGAGGGTGCAAACTTCAGATTAGCGGGTACATTGCTCATATTTTTTTCCTCAAGCTGTTTGTAACGTCAGGCTCGGGTGCGAAGGTCATCACCACCTCACACCCGGCTGTTTGTTTAATGATTCAAATTAGCGGTAAAGCGGGAAACGTTCACAAAGTGCCTTAACCTGCGCGCCTACTTTAGCTTCAACCGCACTGTTATCTTCAGGATTAGCCGCCAGGCCATCCAGAACATCACCGATCAGGTTACCGATCAGGCGGAACTCTTCTTCACCGAAACCACGGCTTGTACCCGCTGGCGTACCCAGACGCACACCGGAGGTCACCATTGGTTTCTCAGGATCGAACGGGATACCGTTCTTGTTGCAGGTAATGCCTGCACGTTCCAGAGATTCTTCGGTCGCGTTGCCTTTCAGACCTTTCGGGCGCAAATCAACCAGCATCAGGTGTGTATCAGTACCACCGGTGACGATGTCACAGCCACGCTCAACCAGCGTTTCAGCCAGTACAGATGCGTTTTTAACAACCTGTTTGATGTAATCAGTGAACTGCGGCTGCAGCGCTTCACCGAAAGCAACCGCTTTTGATGCGATCACGTGCATCAGTGGACCACCCTGCAAACCCGGGAATACGGCAGAGTTGATCTTCTTGCCCAGATCCGGATCGTTAGACAGCACCATACCACCACGAGGACCCCGCAGGGTTTTGTGGGTTGTGGTTGTTACAATGTGAGCGTGTGGCAGCGGGCTTGGGTGCTGACCTGTCGCGATCAAACCAGCGATGTGCGCCATATCAACCATCAGGTATGCGCCTACTTTATCAGCGATCGCGCGGAAACGAGCGAAGTCGATTTCACGAGGGATTGCAGAACCACCGGCGATAATCAGTTTTGGCTGGCACTCAACAGCCTGCGCTTCAACGGCATCGTAATCGATACGCTGAGTCTCTTTGTCTACGCCGTACTGTTCAGCGTTAAACCATTTACCAGACTGAGCAGGACGTGCACCGTGAGTCAGGTGACCACCCGCGTCCAGGGACATACCCAGAATGGTATCGCCTGGCTGCAGCAGTGCCATAAATACGGCACCGTTAGCCTGTGCACCGGAGTGAGGCTGTACGTTGACGTATTCACAGTTGAACAGCTGTTTAGCACGTGCGATTGCCAGCGCTTCCACTTCGTCCACATATTCACAACCGCCGTAATAACGACGACCAACGTAACCTTCCGCGTATTTATTGGTCAGGACTGTGCCCTGGGCTTCCATCACCGCTTTAGATACGATGTTTTCAGAAGCTATCAGCTCAATGCCATCTTCCTGGCGGTGAAATTCGCGCTCAACCGCAGCCTTAACAGCAGCGTCGGCATCAGCCAGATCACAGGTGAAGAATGTTTCGCTCACAGCGTCGTTTCGATACAGATCACTTTTGCTCATGGTATGGATCTCAGTTTGTTATTTTCAGAAAAATTCATCAGCGCAGCCGGGGCCGCCGTTCAGGTCTAAATCAGCAGGCCACCACGTTTACTGCCAGCCCGCCCATTGAGGTTTCTTTATACTTATCCTGCATATCAACGCCGGTCTGGCGCATCGTCTCTATAACAGAATCCAGCGAGACATGGTGCTCACCGTCACCCCGCAGAGCCAGGCGGGCCGCATTAATGGCTTTCACCGCACCCATCGTATTACGTTCGATACAAGGCACCTGAACCAGACCGCCAATAGGGTCACAAGTCAGTCCCAGGTTATGTTCCATGCCAATTTCGGCTGCATTTTCAATCTGCTTGTTGCTGCCACCCATCACTGCACAAAGCGCCCCGGCGGCCATAGAGCAAGCCACGCCAATTTCACCCTGACAACCCACTTCGGCGGCAGAAATTGAGGCGTTCTTTTTGTACAACATGCCAATAGCAGCAGCTGTTGCGAGAAAAGTCTCAATGCCTTTATCGCTGGAGTTCGGTACAAAGCGGTCGTAGTAGGCTAAAACAGCCGGGATCACACCCGCCGCACCATTGGTCGGTGCCGTAACAACCCGCCCGCCTGCGGCATTTTCTTCATTAACCGCGATGGCATACAGATTAACCCAGTCAATCACCGTCAACTGGTCCTGTAATCCCTTTTCAGGTTTATCAACCAGTTCACGGTATAATTCGTTAGCGCGGCGCTTAACATCCAGTCCCCCCGGTAACTTACCGGTTTGCTGACAGCCACGGTGAATACAGTCATCCATCACTTTCCAAATAGCCATGACAGATTCGTGGACCTGTGTTTCACTGATACCACGTGCACGCTCGTTTGCTAATACAATTTCCGCAATTGAAAGCCCTTCACGCTCACCAATCTCCAGCAATTCAACGCCGTTATTAAACAGGAAAGGAATATCAGTTTTTGGCTTTGTTTTACCTTGGGCACCGGCTTCGGCATCACTTAATACAAAACCACCACCTACTGAGTAATAAATACTTTCCAGGGCAATAATGCCCGCCGCATCATAAGCACGAAAGCACATACCATTAGGGTGTTTAGGCAGGGTTTCGCTGTAATTAAATGGCAGATCCGTTTCGCGGTTAAAAGCAATCACGCGCTCACGGGCCAGATTTAATTCCCCGGTGTTATCAATAGTGGCGATATAGTCAGCCACCTGATCCGGATCCACCTGATCTGGCTGCTCGCCCAGCAATCCCAGCAGTACCGCCACATCTGTTGCATGGCCTTTACCTGTCAGTGCAAGGGAACCATAAAGATCAACTTTTACCCGGCTGACGGATTGCAGCATGTTTTTATGGCGCAACTCATCCAAAAAACGATTCGCCGCAATCATAGGCCCAACCGTATGGGAGCTGGACGGGCCAATACCCACTTTAAACAGATCAGCAATTGTTAATGGCATTTTCAGGCCTCCACCTTATTTTTATTTATCATTCAGGAGACATCCTGGCACCCAAACATGCATACGGGCTTTACCCATTGTCCGGCGCCACAAACAGAGAAGTGCGCCAGATCACTCATGAAATTCAGATTATCAACAGTTCTATCGATTGGCAACAAAAATTTCCTATTGGAAACTTTTGTTTCTATTATGCAAATAAAAGTGTGTGATGTTTCCTTTAAAAGAGAGCGGCGCTTGTGTAACATTTTTGGAAACAGCCCCCGACCAGACAGGTCAGGCGCAGGAGAAGCCTTAAATGTCCGATGAACCATTTTTCCTTAAAGACGAGAAAGTTGACGTCACACGGGCCGATGCCTCAGAAGCCTCTGTAGAACCTTTGCAATTGGGCAAACGTGTTCGCGAAATTCGCCTGAGCCAGAATCTGACACTGGAAGAAGCCAGCAAACGTACCGGCCTGGCCCGCTCCACACTATCAAAGATTGAAAACGAACAGATTTCACCGACCTTTACGGCGGTCAGTAAACTGGTTAAAGGTTTGGGTATCGATATTCCCCAGTTGTTCAGCGAGCCAAAACGCAGCGCGGGAACAGGCGGAAGGCGTGACATTACACGCAGCGGCGCGGGCGCACCCCACCCCACACCGACTTATGAACATGAATTACTGGCAACTCAGTTAACCAGTAAAAAGATGATTCCTTACCGCACCACGGTACGCGCCCGTACTTTTGATGAGTATGCAGAATGGATTCGCCATGACGGTGAAGAGTTTTTATATGTATTAAAAGGCTCACTACTGTTCTACACCGAGTTTTATGAACCAATCGAATTGTCTGAGGGTGATTCGGCCTATTACGACTGCGAAATGGGCCATGCGCTAATTTCAACCAGCGAAACCGATGCCGAGGTTATTTGGGTAACGGCCTGATCGCTGTCACTGAAAACCTGCAGAAAATCAGCTTACAAACTGTTTAATAATTGATATATCACTTCCTGAAATGCCATCGCAAAGCAAATTCTGCGCTGGCATTTTTTTTGCCCGACCAGTGTCATCAGCTCCACCACATCCTTTATGGTCTATTTTTTGACCACCTTATTTCATAACAGATACTTTATTAGCCTAATTGACCAGTAAAAAATCACTTGCATGAAGTTTCCTCTTCGTCTAAGTTGTTTCCTATTGGAAACATTTGATCCTTTATGATCAAATCTATTCCTTAACCCAAGTTATCGGGTAACGGTTTTTGTGTCTTCGGTCAGTACTCAATCGGCCTTTTGTCCTGACCGTACCAGTGGCCTTCGGGTCACTGAGACACAACTTTATACCCACCAATAAGAATGAAAAGAGGTTCGATATGTCTGAGGTACAAGGTACTCTGAAGCAAACACCTTTGTTTGATCTTCATGTAGAGCTGGGCGCTAAAATGGTCCCTTTCGCAGGTTACGAAATGCCTGTGCAGTACCCACTGGGTGTAAAAAAAGAGCACCTGCAGACACGTGATCAGGCAGGACTTTTTGATGTTTCTCATATGGGCCAGGTTAAGCTGACAGGCGCTAATGCAGCCAAAACCCTGGAAAAACTGGTTCCTGTCGACATTATCGACCTGCCTGCGGGCAAGCAGCGTTACGCTCTGTTCACTAACGAAGAAGGCGGCGTGATGGATGACCTGATGGTCACCAATTTTGGCGATTGGGTCTACGTGGTTGTGAATGCGGCCTGTAAAGATCAGGATATTGCCCATATGCAGGCTAATCTGGACGAAGGTGTTGCACTGGAAGTTCTGGATGACCGTGCACTGGTTGCCGTTCAAGGCCCGGCGGCAGCGCAGGCCATTGCCCGCATTGCCCCTGAAGTGGCGGAAATGGTCTTTATGGATGCCCGTCAGGTTCAGATTGATGGTGTTGACTGCTTTATCTCCCGTTCAGGTTATACCGGCGAAGACGGCTACGAAATCTCAATCCCTTCTGCCGATGCTGATCGCCTGTGCCGCCTGTTCCTGGCACAGCCTGAAATCGAAGCGATTGGTCTTGGTGCCCGTGACTCGCTCCGCCTGGAGTCTGGTCTTTGCCTTTACGGACACGATATCGACACCACCACCACTCCGCTGGAAGCCAGCCTGATCTGGGCAATCTCCAAGTGCCGCCGTGCAGACGGTGAGCGTGCCGGTGGTTTCCCGGGTGCTGAAAAAGTACTGGATCAGATCAGCAACAAAAACTGGAGCCGTAAGCGTATTGGTTTGCTGGGTGAAGGTCGCGCTCCTGTGCGCGAAGGTACTGAGCTGTTTGACGAAGAAGGCAACAAAATCGGTGTTGTAACCAGCGGTACTTATGGTCCAACCATCGGAAAACCGGTTGCTATGGCGTATGTCGAAACCGCTTTCAGCCCACTGGAAACCGTGGTTTATGCTGAAGTTCGCGGCAAAAAACTGCCCATGACCGTTTCGCGTATGCCGTTTATCGAACAGCGCTACTACCGCGGTTAAACCCTGAAAACCCGGAAGAAAGGGCGCCTGCCCTTTTTTCCTGAAAATTCCTATCCACCCGGGAGCCCACGTAATGGACATGATTCCTTTAACCGAGCTGAAAGGCGAATCTAAAATGGCGAAGCTTCGCCATAAACCTGACCCTGAACGCAAACGTTTACGTAAACCCGAGTGGATCCGCATTGATCCGCGCAGCAACGGTAATGTTCAGAAAGTTAAAAAACAACTCCGGGAATTAAAGCTGCATACCGTATGCGAAGAAGCCGCTTGCCCTAATCTGGCCGAGTGCTTCAGCAAACGCACCGCCACTTTTATGATTATGGGCGCAATCTGTACCCGTCGCTGCCCCTTCTGTGATGTGGCACATGGCCGCCCCATGGGGCTGGACGAAAATGAACCACGCCACGTAGCTGAATCTATTCAGACACTGAATTTACGCTACGCGGTTATCACCTCTGTGGATCGTGATGATCTGCGTGATGGTGGCGCGGGCCATTTTGCGAATGTCATACGTGAAGCCCGCGCACTGAATAAAGGTTTAACACTGGAGATCCTGGTGCCGGATTTCAGGGGAAAAATGGATGCTGCCCTGGACGCGCTGTCGGCACAAACACCGGATGTGTTTAACCACAATATGGAAACCGTACCGAGCCTTTACGATTCTGTACGCCCGGGTGCTGACTATTTCTGGTCGCTGAATTTGCTCTACCAGTTTAAACGCCGCCACCCGGAGATCCCAACAAAATCGGGCCTGATGGTGGGACTGGGTGAGACTAAAGACGAGCTGATTCAGGTCATGAAAGACCTGCGTGCCAACGGGGTTGATATGCTGACAATTGGACAGTACCTGCAACCGAGCAAGCACCACCTGGCGGTTGAGCGTTACGTGACACCCGCAGAATTTAAAGAGTATGAAACCATCGGCCTGGCGCTGGGTTTCACAAACGTCGCCAGCGGCCCGATGGTTCGCTCCTCCTATCACGCTGACCAGCAAGCAGACGGCCACTCGGTCGGATAAACCCGGGGATTTCACCATGGCAATTGCAGAAACGATTAATAGCCGTTTGGTACATATCAACCTGGCGATACAAGTCGACAGCCGGGAACAAATCACCCATATCAGGATGCGCGAGCGCCCGTTTATCGGCGAGCTCAATCTTGATACGGATCCGGATAACCTCTCTCTGCTGATCGCGGTGGGTGATGTGATGGGTGTTTCTCAACCCCTCACCGTCAGCCGTATTTCATGTATAGGTCAAGTGTCGATTCTTTGGCTTGATTCGGGTCACTGGCTGGTTTTACCCGTTTCCGGCAGTCAACTGTCGGTTAAACAAGCCTTATCAGACAGCTTCGGGCAGCAGATTCAATTCCAGACTGAGGATAACCTGTTACAGGCCAGCCTCAGCGAGACAGCGATTAATCAGCTTCAGGCTAATGACAAAAACACTACACCGGCTGATCCTGGTAAAACAGCACATCAAAATCACCTGCTTCAGAACGGCATCAGCATCTTATCGCCTGCTGATCACCAGGAATATGACATTCTCGTGCGTGATCACTGCGCAGAGCGTCTGTGGCAATGGCTGAGCCACTCGGAACAAACCCCGACTAACCGCGCCTAAAAACAGAAAGAAGGATTCCCATGTCTATTTACACAGTCATAAACCGCAGCCAACTTGAAGCCTACCTGACTGAATATGAAATAGGCACACTGATCAGTTTCCAAGGTATAGAAGCCGGTGTAGAGAACACCAACTACTTTGTGAGCACCAGCCAGGGTGAGTATGTGCTCACACTGGTTGAATCAGTGCCCGCTGAACAGTTGTCTTTTATTCTGGGTTTTGTGTCCCATCTTGGTCAGCATGATTTAGCCGTTGCACAGCCTGTGCTTAATCGCGGCGGTGCCCTCTGTGGCACCCTGAATGACCGCCCGGCTGTTTTTATGAATCGCCTGGCCGGAAAGCCGCTCGACATACCAAACCTGGCACAATGTGCAGTTATCGGAGAAACACTGGCCACCAGTCACCGTGCAGCCGATGCCCTGCAACCTGAGCACTACCAGCATTTGTACCAGTGGTGCAGCGAAGCCAGTGCCCGGGTACTGCCTCATATGGAAGCGCAGGACAAACATTTGTTGCAGGAAGCGGTAATGGCAGCAGGTTTGATACCCTGGACTCAGTTACCTCAGGGACCTGTTCATGCCGACTTGTTTCCGGACAATGCCCTATTCGATGGTGACAAGCTGGCAGGTTTGATTGATTTTTACCATGCCTGTACCGCGCCCTACCTTTATGATCTGGCCGTTACACTGAATGCCTGGTGTTATGACGAACAGAAGGCCGTTTACGATGCAAACAAAGCAAACGCCCTGCTGGCGGGTTATGAAACAGTACGATTGCTTAATGCAGAAGAAAAACGGTGGCTTACTGAAATGCAGAAAGTCGCCGCACTGCGCTTCTGGTTATCACGCCTGAGAGATACACTTTTTCCAAAAGCCGGTGAACTGATTACCGTTAAAGATCCAAACGGCAAGAAGCTGCTGTTACAGCAGTTAAATCGCGCAGGCCACTAAGCTTTAGTGGCCTGGCAGCCTGCCCGGGCATCATACTTAACGCCCGATTATTTCGTAATTGCACTCAAACCAGATATTCATCGGGTCATAATCCCGGCCTTCGTCACACTCATCAACGATTGGTGAAGGCTCGGGTTCAGGTACAGGCGCGGGTTTTGGCACAACCGGGTCACCAATCGCCAGCATGGCCGGGCGCTCATCCAATAAGCTCAGTTCGTTAGCTCCTTTGGCCAGCTCAAAATATTTACCCGGTTTCAGATCCGCCTGACCTGCCAGGCTATCCACGGAGATACCGCCCTGGTCAACACCACCGGCCATACCTTCAAAAGAGCCATTTTGTTCAGCACAGCAGCGGTCACAAACATAAAGTTCATATTCAGTTCCCCGAATGCCAATGGTTGCCAGCACCGTCTGTAAACGCACATTTTCAGGATTAGCCTTGCCAATTTTACCGCTGATCGTACGCAAACCACCACGCAGTAGCTGAAATACTGCAGCGCCTTCTTCCGGGGCTGCTTCATCATAGTGATATTGCGCAATCTGAAAAGTGGACCCTGGCTTCAGGTTAACCGATGAACCGTCATTAAAACGGATATGCACACGCCCGCGGGGGCCTGTGACAATGCGTTCTTCAGAATAAATTTTTGTACCCCGCTTAAGCGGCCGTAATGTGCCGTACAAATTGTCGGCATGATTCTCACCGACACTCAACACCACTGTGCCTGCGCTCCTGGCAAGTGCTTCACTGCTGAAAACGCCAACCATCAGCAGCACCATTAATATACGTAACACCCTGCATCTCCCTGTTTCAGATAATATAAAGGGTATAAAAAACCCACCTTATCAGTCTTTCAGATAGCCAACCAGCCATCAGGCACCGTGTTTAAGTTTCTCCAGCTGATCGCGGTAGTGGGCAGCCACTTCAAATTCAAGATTTTTGGCGGCTTCATACATTTTATCCTCAAGCATCGTCATTGTTTTAGCCTGCTCTGCGGGGCTCATCAGGCGGCTGTCCAGCTCATAATTTCCGGCTTTATCGGCCACTTTTTTAGCTGCTTTTGCCGCTTTTCGACCCGGTATAGTCGAGGCCCCTTCCATAATATCGGCCACAGACTTGATAATACCTTTAGGCGTAATGCCGTGGGTTTGATTGTATTCAATCTGTTTTTGACGGCGGCGCTCTGTTTCATCCATCGCCCGCTGCATAGACCCCGTTATCCGGTCAGCATAAAGAATGGCACGCCCGTTAACATTACGCGCTGCACGGCCTATGGTCTGTATCATCGAGGTTTCAGAGCGCAAAAAACCTTCTTTGTCCGCATCCAGTATAGTAACCAGCGATACCTCCGGCATATCAATGCCTTCACGCAACAGGTTAATACCCACCAGCACATCAAAAACGCCCATACGCAAGTCACGGATGATTTCCACCCGCTCCACCGTATCTATATCAGAGTGCAGGTAGCGTACCTTAACTCCGTGTTCATCCAGGTATTCCGTCAGGTCTTCTGCCATACGTTTGGTCAGCACGGTGACGATAATACGTTCTTTATTTGCCACAACTTTGTTTATCTCAGACAGCAGGTCATCCACCTGCGTCTGTGCAGGACGCACTTCAACCACCGGATCCAGCAGGCCGGTAGGACGTACAACCTGCTCGGCCACATGCTGCTGATTGGCCTGTTCATATTTACTGGGTGTGGCTGAAACAAAGATCATCTGAGGCGAGGCCTGCTCCCACTCTTCAAACTTCATAGGCCGGTTATCCAGTGCCGAAGGCAACCTGAAACCATACTGCACCAGGTTTTCTTTACGGCTGCGATCACCCCGGTACATAGCGCCTATCTGAGGAACAGTCACATGAGATTCATCAATCACCAGCAGGGCATTATCCGGCAAATAGTCAAACAAGGTAGGGGGCGGTGCACCCGGGTCACGACCGGAAAGGTAACGGGAATAGTTCTCTATGCCTGAACAGTAACCGAGCTCCATGATCATTTCCATATCATAGAGGGTGCGCTGCTCCAGACGCTGGGCTTCCACCAGATTATCGTGCTCACGTAACTGCTTCAGGCGATCATGTAACTCATCTTTGATTTTATCTACCGCGGCCACCAGGGTTTCCCGTGGGGTAACGTAGTGTGACTTGGGATAAATAGTCGCGCGCGGAACCCGACTCAGCACTTCGCCGGTTAAAGGATCAAAATAACTAAGCTCTTCCACCTCATCATCAAACAACTGAATCCGTAAGGCTTCTTTTTCTGAGTCTGCCGGGAATACATCAATCACATCTCCCCGCACACGGTAAGTACCACGATGCAGTTCAATATCATTACGTTTGTATTGCAGCTCCGCCAGGCGTCGCAAAATCGCCCGCTGATCCATCACATCACCACGTCCCAGGTGCAGCATCATACCCAGATACTGTTTAGGATCACCCAAACCATAGATGGCAGAGACGGTCGCTACGATGATAGCATCCTCTCGCTCCAGCAACGCCTTGGTTGCTGAAAGCCTCATCTGCTCGATATGCTCATTAACAGAGGCGTCTTTTTCGATAAACGTATCAGAGGCGGCTACATAAGCTTCCGGCTGATAATAATCATAATAAGAGACAAAATACTCGACGGCGTTATCCGGGAAAAATTCGCGAAACTCACCATACAATTGAGCGGCCAGGGTTTTGTTGTGGGCCATAACAATGGTGGGCCGTTGTACCTGCGCGATCACATTGGCAATGGTAAACGTCTTGCCCGACCCCGTAACACCCAGCAGTGTTTGTGCGGCCAAACCAGACTCTATGCCATCCACCAGTTCTGCAATAGCGGTTGGCTGATCCCCGGCGGGTGCAAAACCGGAGTGAACCTTAAAACGCTCTTTCATCATATAACCCACTGTAGATTAGCCCGCCATTATACTCCGGGAACTCACCCGATGGGTGGCAATTTCCCGTTCGATTACACAGCGCAAAATACCACCATAACAATAAAGTTTCGTTTAATAGACAGACCTTGATTTTATGCAACAAAGTATCACTTTTCTGTCGATAAAGGATTTTAGCGACAAAAGGAATCCTGTATTATTGGGCGGTTAACACAGGGGCGCTGATTGCAGTTTTTTGTCATGTACGGATCAGTGGCTTCACAATCATAATGTGAGTACTCTTCAGAGGGACTTAAGCTTGAACGTTCAACTTTCAGACCGCGTTAATAACATCAAACCTTCTCCTACGCTGGCGGTCACCAACCGTGCAGCTGAACTGCGCGCGGCAGGTAAGAACATTATTGGCTTGGGTGCCGGCGAGCCGGATTTTGATACACCTGAGCACATCAAAGCGGCTGCTATTCAGGCACTTCAGAATGGCTTCACCAAATACACCGCTGTTGATGGTACTCCTGCGTTAAAAACAGCCATTATTACCAAATTAAAAGTTGATAACGGCCTGGCATACGAAGCTAACCAGATTCTGGTTTCCTGTGGTGGCAAGCAGAGCTTTTTTAACCTGTCCCTGGCCTTGCTGAACGAAGGCGATGAGGTGGTTATCCCGGCCCCTTACTGGGTATCCTATCCGGACATGGTTAAAATTTCTGATGCGGTGCCTGTGATTGTTACTACAACACAAGCCCAGCGTTTCAAAATGACACCCGAGCAGCTGGACGGTGCCATTTCCGAAAAAACCAAACTGGTTGTTTTAAACAGCCCTTCCAACCCAACCGGTGTTGCTTACAGCCGCGCGGAACTGGAAGCCCTGGGTGAAGTATTAAAAAAATACCCGAATGTGCTGATTGCGACCGATGATATGTACGAACATATCCTCTTAAACGATCAGCCTTTCTGCAATATTCTGATGGCATGCCCGGATTTATATGATCGCACCATCGTCCTGAACGGTGTGTCTAAAGCGTATTCTATGACCGGATGGCGTATCGGCTATGCAGCAGGTCCGCAGAAACTGATTGGTGCGATGAAAAAAATTCAGTCTCAGAGCACCTCGAACCCAACCTCTATAGCCCAGGTTGCAGCTCAGGCAGCACTGGAAGGTTCTCAGGATTGTGTCGCTGAAATGGTTGTGGCGTTTAAAGAACGTCATAATTTTGTGGTTGAGAGCCTGAACAGCATCCAGGGCGTGGACTGCATCCCGGCTGACGGCACGTTTTATGCGTTCCCAAGCTTCCAGGCTATTATCGACAATGATGAGCGTTTTGAAGACGATATTGCCCTGGCCGAGTTTTTGCTGATCGAAGCCGGTGTTGCACTGGTTCCCGGTTCTGCCTTTGGCGCGCCTGGCAATATGCGCCTGTCATTTGCAACCAGCCTGGATATTTTGGCGGATGCTCTGAGTCGCATCAAAAAAGCGATCGAAGGCTAAAAACGGGTTTATATAACACCCTGTTTGCCCGATGATAAAAAGGCTGATGTGTTAAACATCAGCCTTTTTTGTTTAAGTACTAAACACTTCAGAACGATGCCTGTTATCCGGCAGACACAGCACAGCTTTCGCTCCCCCAAAATCTCAGATCATTAGCCAGTATCCCTCTACTCTGATAGCCTTAAAAACTGAATCATTTGGAATAAAACTTTCTTTTTAAGAGAATCTTATGGAAATTTTGACGCTGAAAACCTTTAAGGCAGTTGTTGATGAAGGTGGTATCAAAGGCGCGGCAGATAAGCTTCATACGGTTCAGTCCAACATCACTAACCGCATCAAAAAACTGGAAAGTGAACTGGATACAAAACTGTTTCACCTGGTTGGCAGAAAGCTACAGTTAACACCCGGTGGTCAGCAACTTTGTGAATATGCCAATCAGATTTTGCAGCTGGAATATCAGGCGACCGCTGCCATTTTACGCGATCAGGGCAGCTATGAATTAAGGGTTGGCATGCCGGAAACATTTGCAGCGGTTCATATGCCGCTGGCACTCAAACAGCTCAAGCAGAACCATTCTGAAATTCGCACAAAAATTTATACTGATACCAGTGACCGGTTGGTCTCTGCGGTCCTGAACAATAAAGTGGATTGTGCCGCGCTGGGTAATGCTCCGCAACATGACAACCTTGTGGTCATCCCTATAGTGCAGGAAGAACTGGTCAGGGTGACACCGCTGGACAGTGATCACGACCGCGTGCTCTTTGTACGAGAGGAAGGTTGTGGCTACAGGAAACACGCTCTACTCTGGCGACAGGAGGCTGGCCGGAGCAATGATGAGCTAATGGTAATGAGCAGTGCTGATGGTGTTTTAGGCTGTATCGCTGCCGGTTTGGGTTACACCGTTATTGGTAAAAACATGGTGATTGGCAGCCGTTATGAAGACGCGCTGGTTATGACCCCGGTGAACCACGGCCCAAAATATGTGCAGCTATCAATTGTCTACCGCAAAGGCAGCCCCTTAGAAGCAGGCACTCTGACCCTTGCGAAACTTTTTAACTAAATAATCCGGGAGTGATTTAGTGTCACAGAAACTCTGATTAGCCTGTGGCCCCCTTAGAGGCTCTGACTAATGCTCTGTCCCGGCATAAACCCACATCGGCTCTGTATTACCTGCCCTTTCAAAACCCAGTGCTTTGTAAAAATTAACCGCATCACCATCTGCCGTTAACATTTGCTGATGAAAACCAGCGTACCGGGACTGCATTTTTTCCATCATTTTGCGGCCAATACCCAGTCCCTGATGCGTCGGATGCACCAGCATATGCGGGTAATAAACCACCAAAAAACCGTCTGAAATGGCATTACCCATGCCAACCAGCTGCCCGTCTATTCGCGCAGTTACCAGGGTATCTGAGTTTTTTAAAGCTGACAGCAGCAGATCCGGCTTCTCCGCTGCCGACCACTGATTAGCCCGGTACAGCTCAAGCACTTCTTCGCGGTTAATCGTCTCATTCAGGAAAACAGCTACCGACATATAACATCCAAAAAATTATTAATAAAAACAAAAAAATTGCTATTTACACAGAAACCATCAAGGCCCCAGATCAGGTACCGGACAGTCCATAACCGCAACAATACTTCTGAGCATGGCATGTTCAATGGGTATTATCTTACCATCCTGCTTTACACAACTAACCAGCCCCGCAACTAAACGGGGTTTTAATGCAGGGTAACAGCAGGCCAGTTTATTCACCGCTTTTTTAAACGCCGCCAGTTCACACTCCGAGTCCGGCAGCAGGTCCAGGTTATAAAGGCCTGCACTGCCAATACCCCGGTAAAATGCCCGCCGGGCATCCTTCTCATTATCGTGGCCATAATGCGCTAACATCGAAATCACCAGCTGATACTCGTCAGCGACCTGTTGCGCCTGCTTATACTTGAACTGGCTGAGTCTGGCTTTGCCAAATTCAGGATCCAGATAATGCCGGATTAACTGGTAAAAACACCATTCAAACAGATCAATTTTTTCATCGGCCCGCATCATCAGTAATAACCGCTGGCTGAACAGCGTATATTGCTCAGCTGACAGGCACTTAAGAGCCGGGAAACACATTTCCAGCAGCGGCAGATGTACGGCCACCGGCAAAGTATCCAGTTCAGTTCTGACTTTAAACAAAAGCACCAGCAAACCCTGAGTCTGCTTTTGTTTCAGATACAGCAGCTGTTTCTGCCGGATATTATCCGCCGGGCTAAGTAAAATACCAAAAATAATGGCCATCGCCCCCAAAGGCTCTCTGGCTTGTGCCTGCAGATAGGATGGTAATTTTGTCAGCCCTTCCTGCACCGCAGATGTATTACCCTGCATAAACAAGATAGATGGATCAGTGTCCTGCCCGGCCATCGCCGCACCGAGCACCGTTGCATTCATCAGCTTTTCCTGGCGCTGTTTTTTCTTCAGATCCCGCTGACGTTGTTCATCTTCTTTAATCTGTTGCGGGTTCGGCTGAGGAGCAGGCGCAGAGAGATAACGTCCGTTCCATCGAGGCTCAATGCGTTTGATACGCTCTGCCAGTGGTGGATGTGTTGCAAATAAACCGGTTAATTTATCCAGCGCCGGGCCAAAAAAAAGATGGCTTAACTCGCCGGTGTTTGGGTTATGCACAGCCGTGCCCTGATTGCAGCCGCCTATAACCTTCAGCGCATCCGCAATACCCTGTGGATTACGGGTGAACTGCACGGCAGAAGCATCGGCCATAAATTCCCGCTGCCGACTCACCGAAGCGCGAATCAGGTTACCAAAAAAAGTGCCCAGCCAGCCGATTACCAGCAATAAAAAACCCAGTAAAACCAGTTGTCCGCCGCCTTTAGAACGCCCGCCCGAGCGAAAACGCAGCAGCAACTCACCTACCGAACCTACAAATAAAATACCGTGTAATACTGCAATCAGGCGCAGGTTAAGGCGCATATCTCCGTTAAGGATATGGCTAAACTCATGGGCTATCACGCCTTGTAACTGCTCACGACTCAGTTGCCGGATACAGCCACGCGTCACACCAATGACTGCATCAGCCGGTGTATGACCGGCTGCAAACGCATTAATGCCCTGCTCGGCAGCCAGCAAATAAACGGGCGGAACCGGCATACCGGAAGCAATCGCCATTTCTTCCACGACATTAAGAATACGTTTTTCATCCGTATCTTCACTGTTGGGGTAGATACGATGCCCGCCCAGAGATTCGGCAACCCGCTTGCCACCACCAGCCAGCTGTACCCATTTATATAAACAGGCCAGAAAAATAACAGATACAACCATCAGGCCCACCAGCAAAAACCGGGGCCAGTCAAAATTGGCAAAGAACTCAACAGGGGACTGAGTTACCAGCGAAATAACCGCATCAGGCTCTGTACCTTCAAGGCTCCAGAGTGTCAGGGCAACAAACAGATTGGTCAGGGCAACCAGAACAAGTACGGCCACCATAAACAGCAGCACCAGCACACGGGTATTACGTTGTGCTTTATCCTGCTGGGAAAAAAAGTCCAAGGGACCGTGCTCAGAAACTAACTTCAGGCGCGATCTTTATTTCGGCACTGTCATCAAACTCCAGTAAAACCGCATCGGTTCTGTGGCCGAAGGTTGATGCAAAGAACACCGGCGGAAACGTCTGTCGGTAGGTGTTATAAGCCGTCACCGCATCATTAAACGCCTGACGGGCAAAAGCGACACGATTTTCCGTGCTGGTCAGTTCTTCAGATAACTGCATCATATTCTGATTGGCTTTCAGATCCGGATAATCTTCCATCACAATATTCAGACGTCCCAGCGCACTGTGCAAAGCGCCTTCCGCACCCGCCAGGTTTTGCATAGCAGCACCACTGGCCGGATCAGCTGCTGCATTTTTTAACATCGAAGCGGCTTCATTTCGGGCTTCAATCACGGCGGTCAGGGTTTCCCGTTCATGGGCCATATAAGCTTTAGCGGTTTCCACCAGATTGGGAATCAGATCATAACGGCGCTTTAGCTGAACATCTATCTGGCTAAATGCATTCTGATAACGGTTCTTAAGTGTGACTAACTGGTTGTAGATACTGACAACATAAAAAACAGCTGCCGCAACGATCACCAAAAAAATTACCGTGCCGATTTCCATGCCTTACTCCCGCTGGTTATTATCATTGCTCAGCTATTGCCCGATTATTGCTGGTCGTAAAAAGCCATCCGGCACTAAAGCGAATAACTCAGTGTTTACACAGCTTCGGTGCTGGCTGTCGCGGCCTGAGCCTCTGGATTTTCCGCCGCCAACTTTTCCCGTTCTGCCTTTGAAATATAGCGTGGTTTATTGGAGTGCTGATTTTTTTCGTTAGCTTTTTTTGCTTTTTTGGTCAGAATGCCATTAATTCTTTTACGTCTGTTCATGGTAAGTGCTGTCTGTTTCGGTTAAATAAAAAGTAGTACGAGTGTAACTGATAAGCCGTATACAAACTAACCATCAAAACATCATCAGCAGCCATTCGTTTAATAAACGTCCCGGCATCAATGCAAAACCGCCTGCAATCAGTAAGCCGCCAATATAAAGGCCCAGCATATAGGCACGATGGACCTTCAGGTTTCCCTGCCTGATCGCGCGCCAGGCCATCAGGATATTAAAAAATGTAAAAAAACTGAATAGATGGATAAAACCAAAATGCTCCAGAAAAGCCCCACCCACACGGGCTGGCATAAATAGTGTCACAGTAGCCGTGGCGAGCATCAGCACCATATAAAATCACCCCAGAAAACGGTGCAGGGCACTGCCTTTGGGCCTGAAGATCAGGTAAGTACCCGTCATAAAAGCAGGTACAATAGTTGCGAGGTGCAGATAAGCCATCTCTGTATACGTCATAAAATCATCCCTGACAGATTGCCTCTTATATCATTTCACTTACTCAAAGCGCAGCGACTAGCCCAAAACCAGCCATATTCCGACACCCATCATTAGAGAACCAGCAATACGATTAAGCAACTTCACGTTAGCCTTATCCATTAATAAGTGGCGTAATGCCCGGCCACCACTGGCGTAAATCAATAAACAGAGGAACTCCAGGGACAGAATAAGGGCCACCAGCACCGTAAGCTGTGGCGCCAGCGGCTGGCTGCTGTCCAGAAACGGCGGCAACAAGGTCACAAAAAACGCCCAGCCTTTAGGGTTGGCAACCGCCGTTATAAAACCATTTATGGCTAACTGCCTGCGTCCCTGTTGTACTTGCTGAGCCCCCGGCTCAACCAGCACCAGACGGCCACGGGACTGCCACATCAGAACACCCAGCCAACCCAGGTAAGCACCACCTGCCAGCTTCAGCAGAATAAACGCTTGTGGATACTGCAGCATCAGTGCCGCAACCCCTAAAGCCGCTGCAGAGGCCACCACCCCCACACCCAGCAGCTCCCCTGCCATCATAAACAGACTGCGCCGAACGCCCACCGACATGCCCAGAGTTAACGCCAGCGTCATGCACATGCCCGGGGTGATAGAAACAAAGAAAAAAGTGGGCACAAAAAGCGCCAGCAAGCTGCCTGACATCGAAATAGTTTTCCTGCTTAATATTTAAAATCGATCAAGGAATCACAATCTGGATAATGTTAAAGACACCGCATGCCAGCACCAATCATTATCAGCGGTTAAGTGCACACCACCCAGCCAACGATCGATGACCAGGCTTTGCCGTGCACTTTTTTCACCCGATAAGACAGAACGTGCTTCAGCCGTCAGCGATAATAACTGACCAGGCTGCGCGGGCAAGCGCACAGCCTCTCCTTCAGATAAGGTAACTAAAAGCGGCCTGGCCTCCAGCAGCTCATTTAATATGACCCAGAAACTGGCATCGCCTAAAAACTTTCGCTCCTCGGTTTCCTGATAAGCCGCAAACACCCTGCCCGGACGCCCCTCTCCTGCCTCAATAATTTGCAGCGCCTTATGAGCGGTACGCGACAGCCCCGTTACAGCATCCGGGTATTCTTCTGCTAACCGATGTACCGCACCTTCAAGATAAGGCAACGCTGACAGATCTCTGCTAAGCAGATCCAGCCAGTGTTGCGGGTTAGTCGAACGAAAGGCTGCCCAGGCATCTGCCGCCAGTGTTAACTGATCCTGAGTGACGGGTACTTCATACTGAACCAGCGCCTTCAGCTCATCCGGACTTAACAAGCCGAGATACTGATCGGTGCAAATAATGCTTAGCGCGGTGCCTGAAGACACGTTGTGAGAAAACCAGTCCAGTATCTGTAATAGTTGCAGCTGATCATACAAGTCATGCTCAAACCAAAGCACAACCCTGGCGTAATTCCCGGATGACTCTAAGACCTTATCCCGTTCTTTAAAGCTTTGCCTGATCGTCTCAGGCTGACCCCAGCCCCGGCTTGTAATAAATTGCGCCCGCACCTCAGAAAGCATCCCTAAAGACAAACCGTCAGGCACCGGCCCTTCATGCAATACATCCCGCCAGGGCAAAAAATCGCCGCTAATTTTAGCCTGCTGCATAATATCAACGGCACAGTCACCGTTGGTGATATTCAGGACGTTAGCGTTCACAGTGATAAACCTGTCTTATTTTGAAAACTCGGTGGGCTGCTCGATTTCATAAATAGCATCATCAATATGTTCCAGCTTTTCCGTCAACACCTGCCGGGCATCGTTTAAGCCCCGGTTATAATAATAAGGCCCAATTTCCCGGGTAAAGAAATCCAGCAAAAAGTCGGCATCAAACTGACCTAATTCCTGATCCAGCTCATCGTCAAAGTAACGCTGAATTTTCTGTACAATCAGGTCTTTCTCATCTTTTGTAAACTTAATCGCAGGCATGCTCCCTTATTCCTCAAGATGGTTTTTACCCTGCCAACAGACAGCATTTTATAAAGTGCTCAGCCTACCTCTGAAAAGACACCGAGACTACAATTCCCTCATAAATCTGGCTATGATTCCTGCTTTCTTTCAGCGACCCGCGGCAAACACAACTTTTATGAGTAAGCGTAAACGCAACAGCCATTTTCAGTGTAAACAGTTCACGATAGAACAGGGTGATTGTGCGATGAAAGTCACCACGGACGCCTCACTGCTGGGCGCTTACGCTGATGTAGAAAAAGCCCGGCATATTCTTGATATAGGTACCGGAACTGGTTTACTGAGCCTGTTTGCAGCACAACGTTGCGCAGCACAGGTTGATGCCGTAGAACTGGATGCACAAGCCGCAGAGCAAGCCCGTAAAAACTTCGCCAACAGCCCCTGGCCTGATCGTTTATCACTGATCGAAACCGATATACGCGATTATGCCCAACAGCACACACACAAAGCTGCAGAACCTTACGACCTGATACTCTGTAATCCGCCTTTTTTTACGGACTCCACCCCTAACCCTTGTGACAGAACCGCCCTGGCACGCCACAATACTCATCTGCCTCTGCCTGGCTTACTTAGTGCAATTGATCAGTTATTAAGTCCGGACGGCCACCTTTGGATCTTATTACCCCTGGCAGAATCAGAAACCCTGATTAAACTGGCCCAAACCTGCTCTTTGTTTCCACAACAACGCATGCAGGTACGCAACAGCAGCAAACATCAGCCACACCGTGAAATCATGACTCTGGGGCGCTCGCCTAAGGAAACAACTCACAGCCTCTTTACGGTCTACAACCCCCACCCCTACCATACCCATGCGGCCGCACAACTGTTTGCCCCTTACTACACCCGCATGAAAGTCGAAGACTAAACTGAACACGTTCAGCAATCGTGAGCAGATATAAAAAAGCCTGAGCAGAAAATTCTGTCTCAGGCTTTGTTGATCAATCAACGCGCGGTGGCAGATAACGTCTGCACCCATACTCATTGCCAGAAGTGCCGTTGCCCCTCTTTTAAGGCATCCGCCCTGCTGATACCCATATCATGCAGTGCATGCTGATCGAGCTGCAATAGCTGACGACGCCCTCGCTGCTTTCTGAAAGCCTGCTGATAACTCCGGTAAATGTTTTTAACTGACGTTTTGATACACATAGTTTCACCCTCTTTTAAGTCATAAGGATCATTGTTGACGAAAACTATGATAGACATCAGCCAAAAAACGTGACAGATTCAAACTATAAATATATTTTCATATACAGATAATCACAAACAGCAGCTGAACACTTAATTTATCGTAAATCTGTATACTTAAATTAATCTGTACTGGTAAATAACCATGAAACTGTATGAACAGATCTGCAATGACCTGCAACAGCGTATCGAACAGGGACTTTATGCAGGCGGTGATAAGCTGCCCTCTATCCGTGCGCTCAGCCATGAATACAGTGTGAGTGTCACTACCGTACAAGAAGCCTACCGGCAGCTGGAAGATCGTGGTTTTTCTGAGCCCCGCCCGAAATCCGGTAATTTTGTTCGCCAACGCATGACCACCCCCCCGATGCCGGAGGTCAGCCCACCTGCGCGCAGGCCGTTGGAAGTTTCACAATGGGAACATGTACTGGACATGCTGGGCGCTGAAAATAGCGCCACCTTTTCCCTGGGTCATGCCATGCCGGATCTTTCCAGCCCAACCCTAAAACCCCTGATGCGACTCTGGGCCGATCAAACCCGGCGCAGTGATATGCGCGGCCTTGAATATGACAGCCTGCGTGGAACACTCGAACTGCGTCAGCAAATTGCCCGGCTCGCCCTTAACTCCGGCTGCCACTTACACCCGGACGACCTGATTATTACCACAGGCTGCCAGGAAGCCCTGTCCTGTGCGCTAAGGGCGATCACCCAGCCCGGTGATGTAGTTGCAGTCGATTCACCCTGCTTCTACGGAGCCATGCAGGCCATTAAAGCCCAGGGCCTAAAAGTGATGGAAATACCCACACACCCCGAAACCGGTATCAGTATCGAGGCTCTTGAACTGGCGATGGAGCAGTGGCCCATCAAAGTGATTATTGTAACACCCACCTGTAATAATCCGCTGGGTTATACCATGCCTGACGACCGTAAACAGGCGCTATATCAACTGGCCCAGCGCTATGACATTGCCATTATCGAAGATGATATTTACGGGGATCTTGCTTACGCCTACCCACGCCCGCGTACGGTTAAATCGTTTGATGATGATGGTCGGGTACTGCTGTGCAGCTCTTTTTCAAAGACCCTCGCACCCGGCCTTAGAGAAGGCTGGATTGCACCCGGTCGCTACCGGGAACAGGTGATCCACAACAAGTTTGTCGCCACAGCCGCCTCCAGCACCATGCCACAACTGGCTGTTGCCGAATTTATTGCCCGGGGAGAATACGACCGTCACCTGCGCCGTATGCGCGCTCAGTATCAACGCAATCGGGAACAGATGATCACCTGGCTGGAGCAGCACCTGCCACAAGGTGTCAGAATCAGTTACCCACAAGGCGGCTACCTGCTCTGGCTGGCACTGCCTGATCAAATTGACTGCGTCGAACTGAATAAAACCCTGGGTGAGTACAACCTTTCAATCGCGCCGGGGGTGCTTTTCTCAGCCTCAGGCAAGTACCGAAACTGTATGCGCCTGAACTTTACCCGCGGGCTGGAGGCACGGACTAAAGAGGCGCTGGAGATATTAGTGAAAGAAGTGAAAAAGAAGCTCCAGCCACAGGCTGGCCAGACAGCACCCCTGAACTAACACTTGGGGCACGACTATTATATGGCATATAGCCCCGTTAAATTCGACCCCGAAAGGTCTGGATAATCTTTGTCCTCTCGTAAATTAGAAAATTTATGCATTACTGGTCCCTTTAAAGCTCGGCATGTTGGCAAAAAACAAGACCTGACCCTGTCGCCCGAAAGCGGCTCCTACAATGGTAAACGCCGTATCCGGGGTGGCCGCCACAGAATACGTACTGTCATGTTTATGGCGATGCTTTCATCAATCCAGTGCAATCCTGTTTTTAAACGTCATTACGAGCGATTAAAAGCCGCAGAAAAACTCCCTAAAGTGGCGTTGGTTGCCTGCATGCGCAAGCTCATTGTTATCCTCAATACCATGCTTAAAAAATGAAGAGCTGTGGTGCCAAAAACTGCTTAATTATATTGACGGAACACCACAGTCACTTGTTAAACGTCTTTTGTACCGAACAAGTCATTAAATTGTGGGTGAGTAATAATTTTACCAATTAACTCTTGAACTGTAGGCATGAAGGATTTTGGCATGTCTGAACCACAGGCTATTCCTCCAACAAAGCTAGCGCTGTATTCTCTTTTGTGATTAACGGTGAAACTCTTACCAGCGTTATTTGTAATAGTTAAGTTCAGCGTCCAGTGAGCATCAGTAACTCCTGAACTCACATCGGTATCATTTAAGTGTCCTTTAATTACAATGTAAGAGTCTTTTGCATAAGCTCCAGCCATTTTAAGCTCTTCAACAAAGGCATCCTGAATGTAGCCCTCGAATGATTTTCCATCCGTCATCTCAACATTGTTCGCTAAACGACACATTACCTTATAATCAGTCTTAGTCGCACTAAAATCATCGACACTAAATTTCTTGTTAAATGATTTTATACCTTGCTGATTATCAGCACTGGAATGGTATCTATCTACAGGCACCGCACAACCCGTTACGATTGAAACTATTGCCAGCGGTAAGATAAATTTCATTTTCATTTTTTATGCTCCATTACTAAATAAAAGACGTTTAACGAGGCTGTCGGATTAGACATTTTGACGTAAAAATATCCATCTACCGCAGCCCGATCCTGTTTGTTTTAGCGTTTTGACTGAAGCGATTGGTTATTTACTCCCCAGTTCAAACACACTGTATTTATCTTCTCAGCACGGTATAGCCGCGACCCCAGCCATATCAGGCCACTTAATGCCTTAATTCGCCCTTCGTCGCGATCTTCTCGATATTGTGTACCATGCAGTACATTAACCACTGGGCATTAACCTTGTTTTTGCCTCTGAGCGAGAAGCGTTTCAGACCTTTATTCGTTTCTAAGTTGCCGAACACCGGTTCAACTGTACCTAAACGCTTGCTGTAAACATATCGCCCCATCGGGCTATCGATTTTCTCTTTCATCCGGGCCATAAAACTGACTTCTGGTTTATTCGCTTGCGGATAGAAGCTGACCTGACAGCCTTCTTGTTGATTCTGTTTTCGCAGGCATTGGCCTTTGAGCGGGCATACCCGGCACTGTTTGCGATAGCCCTGGAAACGAATCACATCACGACCTTTGATCTGACCTTTTAGGTTTAACCACATTGCGTTGCCCGCCGGGCAGCGGCACGTTTCAGTCACCGGATCATAATCAAAGTCTGCTGGGATAAAACGGTTTATACGATTGCCCCGCGCTTTCCGGCGTTTCGCCTGCTGTTCGGTGTAGGTCGTAGAATCGATAAAACGCGGATCACGTTTACGGAACTGGTTATCAGCTATATAACCGTCGATGCCCAAGCGGTAAATCATCTTCATATTGGCTTCACTGTGGAAGCCGCTATCCGCTGTAATCCGGGCTGTTTTGAGGATCTGTGTATCGGGCTTCTTGAACGCTCTGAACTGTCGGCGGATACCAAAGAGCATGGGCCTTAAGGTGTGTTGTTCCTGGCCTGCACCATAGGCTTCGGCGTGAACGATAATTTGGTGTTTGCTATCCACCGCCGCCACGCCATTGTAGCCCTGTATCACGCCTTTGGCGGTTTTCATTTTAGCGCTTTCGTTGTCGGTAATGTTGCTTTTAACGGGGCGGCTACGCTGTCCGAGCCGTTCAGGTTCGGTCGCTAAGTGCTTTTTTATTTTAGCGGAGACCTCTTCCAACTTTTTAATCTGAGCCTGTTGCCGTGCGGTAATCTCGGGGTCTTGCTCTACCGTGTCGCTGCTCTGGTGGGCATTGAGCATACGGGCAACTGCACGTTCAATTTTGGCTTGTTGACGGTTCAGTTCTGCTCGTGTGCCGCTCCATTCTTTTGACGCATTGGAGGGCATTTTGCAACCATCGATGGCGAACATTTCACGACCAATCAGATTCATGCCATCACAGACCATCAAGACCTGGGTAAAGAGCGGTGCGATAACATCGTCCATCCGCCTAATAAACTCAGCAATCGTGCTGTGGTGCGGCTGGCTATCGGCGGACAGCGCCATAAACAAAACATTCTCTCGACACGACCGAGCAATTTTACGACTGCTCGTAATACCTCGAGAGTACGCGAATAAGACAATCTTCAGCAGGATAGCGGGATCGTAGGCGGGAGCGCCGTTATAGTCATTGCGATAACGGGATTCAAACATCGCCATATCAAGGTCATTATCGACTACATGACTCAGCGTATATTCAAAGGTGCCAGGCTGGATCTGATCCGCAAAACGCAACGGAATCATCTTGGTCTGGTTGTAGTCGTAGTGTTTGTACCGTGCCATCCCTTGCACCATCAGCTGTAAAGTTCTTTTAATCGATTGTACCGGCAGCTTGTCCCGAAAACCAAGGGCTGTCGGACTTATCCGACAGCCTCAACGCCTCGCGCACGGGCGAGCAACGCGAGTCCAGCCCGCTTGCGGGCGAATGTGGCGCGCCTTGTGTACGCCCAGCATGGGCATGAACTAATGAGGTGAAAGTCCTCTGTAGGAA
>JBMYOX010000008.1:0-76720 GCA_049599735.1 Pontibacterium sp.
AGAATACGTAAAAAATGTTGGCATCTATCTGAAGAGAAAGGACTTTGTGGATCGTATGCTTCTTCTCTTCCGATGAAAACGAGCATGCGCGTTTTGATTCTTTGCACTGGCGCGATATCTTCCCAGTGCGTTTCCTATCCGTCTGATAATGCTAGATTTTCTAGGCCTACGCCAGTGCAAAACACGCATCCTGCGGATATTTTTGGACAAAAACACTCCAGATAACTTTACAGCAACTAATTTACTGTACATACAGTACATACATACAGAGAAGCAGTTTCAGTTCACAAGGAGGATAACGGGGTCAGGTCTTGTCTTTTGCCTTTCTTGGGCATAGGGCATTAATGCAATGAGTGGGTGTCCTTTTTATTCGTAATCTCACCGGGCTATGGTCAAAGCGCATTTCTCAAAAAGACCGAATCATCTACAAATTTGATGATGAATACATTTATATTTTTGCTATTGGCGGTCACTACGACCAGCCCTAACATTTATATACTAAGACGTATCACTTTTACGCTGCCTAATAAAGACAAAAAGCATCGCTAACTATATGATAAAAAAGGTAAAAAGATGTGAAAACAGCCTTTTTCATCCCTGAAAAACCGAGCACTCTTGTTTTGCGAAGATTATAGGGGGCTTCTTATCTACCCACTCCAACGTCTATCCATTTGACTTAGTTACACGTTTACCACGCACCAGGGGTAAAAACGAGACCTTTTTCTTTGAAGGGGATTACCTATCCACGTTATTTTGTGGATAAGTCTGAATTTTTAAACTGCCCAAGCATAAAGATATAACTTTATACCCGTATATTTTTAGTGAGTATTCAGTTACTTTGGTGTTTAATAAAACATCTTTAATTTGTTCTGGTTGAGCATCGTTAAGCCCATGAATTTACGCAGACGTTTTGCCTTTATGCTGCTGTTGCTGCTTTGTCAGGGGCAGCTGGGTTATGCGTATGCCCAATTTGAGATCCCGCCTCAGCACAGTAAGTTTACTCACATGCATATCAGCATTTGTGCTGATAATTGTGAACAATCACAGGCTGTTCCCTGTTGTACGGGTGAGCTGGATTGTTCGATGGGGTCTTCCTGCAGCGGGGGACATAGCACCCTTCTGCCATCTGAAGCCGGTAGTGTTCAGGCCATCAGATCTGTCAGTCCCTTCTCGGCGGTGGCTGATTATGCCTACCGCTATGTACCTGTTATTGATCACCCGCCCAGGTTAACTGTCATTATTTAACGGTAATAGAATGTAATCGCTTACTAACTTGAGCATCCGTCATTACTTGTGGTGCAGGTTAGTTTCAGACAGTTAAGTTGTTGACTCGCTGGAGTCTCTCAGGGAAAAATCATGAAAAAACAGTTAGTTATTCTGTGGTTGTTCGTATTAAACATCTCGGCTTTGCCTGCTATGGCGGCTAATCCCGTTTGGGCGGAGAATAAAACCGATAAAAGTTATGCAATTACGGTTTATCGCAGTGCCACTTGTGGTTGCTGTAAAGACTGGATCAGCCACTTAAAAGACCATAATTTTTTAGTAAATGACGTGGTTGTGAAGGATGTGGCTGTGCATAAAACCCGCCTGGACGTGCCACCTCAGGGGGCTTCCTGCCATACCGCTGAAGTTAACGGCAAAGTGATTGAGGGGCATGTACCCGCTCAGGATATTAAACGCCTGTTAGCGAGTGAAAGCTCGATTCGTTTGTTAACGGTGCCTGGTATGCCATCAGGTGGGCCAGGTATGGATGCTGAAGGTGCGCGCGAGGATGCTTTTAAAGTGTATTCCGTGAGCACCGATAACAAAGTGGGTGTTTACCAGGAATACAGTGGTTATTAATTGAGTCAGCAAAAGGGCGATTACTACCGGTTATCTGCCCTTTAGTTTAAGTATTTTTTTAGATCAGGAGTGTTTATCAAGGTGGTTTTTAAACAGGTTATTTGTCTAAAAATGGTGATGCTGGCTGTATTGTCTCTTTTTTTGGTTGCTTGTAGTTCTGATTCAGAACCTAAAGTGTTGGGGCGTTGGTATAGCCAGACTCAGGTAGATAAGGGAAATTTATTATTTGCGGCCAATTGTGCGCAGTGCCATGGTGGCTCTGCTCAGGGTACCAGCAATTGGAATAAACCGCTGGCAAATGGCAAGTATCCGCCACCCCCTCTAAACGGGCAAGCACACGCCTGGCACCATCCATTAATAGGCTTAAAGCGTACTATCCAGAAGGGAGGGGTCGCACTGGGTGGCACTATGCCGGGTTTTGAGAACCGTTTGAGTGAGGCAGATCAGGATGCCGTTATTGCTTATTTTCAGAGCCTTTGGCCTGATCAGACCTATCAGGCATGGGTTAAGCGGGGTGGGCTGAAATAAGCGTGCGGCTTATAAGTCGGTCTTATACTGCTGATAATCCACGTTTGTAATTTCATACCAGACGTTATCCCCGTTGGGTTTTATCAGGTCGATTTCATCACCGATACGCTTCTTTACCAGCAGGCGGGCAAGTGGGGAGTCGATACTGATATAGCCAGGGGCATCACCCACTTCATCCGGGCCAACAATACGATAACGATGCTGTTCTCCGTCTTCGTCTTCAACGGTGACCCAGGCACCAAAAAACACGGTGCCTGTATCGGCCGGGATCCGATCAACGGTGGTAATATCATCCAGCCGTTTTGACAGGTAACGCACACGGCGGTCTATTTCTCTTAGTTGCTTCTTCCCGTATATATATTAGAACCCTACTAAAATACATACTATTTTCTAATGCAAAATACCCTTTACCCTAGTCTTTTAGAGGTATAGGATCAGAAAGTAACCCCATACTAAATAATAATAGTTATGAAGCACACTCTGAAACTGGCTGTCAGCTATACAGACACTGCAAGCGAAAATCGGCACCAACTGCCTGCCGTTTATACTCGCAGTGGCTTACTTATCTCCCATCTCAGATACCTGGCCTGGTACTCGGAGAAGAGTGATTCATGGAGAGAGAAGTCAGTTTTTTCTGTGAGGCTGCTGATTGATTACATAGAGGCTGCACCAAGCTTCAAGAAGATGACAGCGCTTTTGAAAAACTTTACGGAGGCTTTGGTAACGGGAACGATTGATTATCAGGTCAGCGATGATCCCTTGAAGTTATTCTGGAAGCCTAGAAATCTAGTGGTTTCAAATAACATTCTTTTTCATCTTACCCACTACACAGATTTCCTAGCTCTACAGGAAGGTTATGACCGAAGCCGCATAAACCCTTTCAGGAAAGCAACTAGCTGGGAAGAGCGCATGAATTGGTGCGCTTATTACCACAAACAGGCCAATGTGTTCCTGAACCACCTGTCTTCTTACTCCGAGGCGAAAAAGTTAGCTGTTCGGAAGCGGCTTGTTTACACACCGGTTCAGCTGGCGATTAGTAACGATAAAGCGGAGCGGTTCCCGGAAGATAAAATTGAAAGTCTAATTTATGACGGGTTTACTGCCAGGGGTAAACCCGATTATAGATCACAAGCGATGACTATGCTTCTGAACTATGGAGGGCTTCGGAAAAGCGAGATCTTCCATATTTTTACCTCAGATATAACGATTCACCCTAATTACGAGGATGAGGCCCTGGTTCGGGTGTATCACCCTGTTTATGGTCGGTCTCCTGATCCAAGATACAAAAACAGGGCTGAATATTTACAGTCCGAATCCAACTACAAATCAAGAAATACTTACCGGATAACAGAGCGACTGTATTCCGGTTGGAAGAACCCTCTCATGACCAGCAAAGAGGGTTACTTTGAGGTGATATTCAATCCGACACACAAAGCAAAGGAATTCCTGAATATCTGGGTGAAATATCTCAAGTACCAACGAGTTGAGTCAGGTAGCTTTCATCCCTTCGCGTTCACCAATGATCGGGGCGAGCCAGACACACTAAAAAACTTTCAAAGACGCCACACGCGGGCGGTAGAGCGTATTGGTCTTGAGTGTAAAAAGGAATTTGGAACCACTGAACACGGCCACCGGCATGCATTCGGTTATAGGGGCCGAAAATTGGGTCTTAGTCAGGTTGAGCTACAAAAGGCTATGCACCATAAGAGCCCGAACTCATGTCTGATCTACATCAAACCCACGAGCGAAGATATAAGAACTGAAATGAGAGAGTCTGAAAAATGAGTTCAGGAAGCAAGCCAGATTTGAATACATCCGCCATCAATGCATCCAGTCTGGCGGAACTCAAGTCCATCTGTAAGGATCATGGTATCAAGAACTCCGTTGAGTACAAGCAGAGGTATAAAGATATCTCTGGTCTTCCTGCGCACCCGGAAAGGATGTTCAGAAATGAGTGGAGCAGTTACTCCGAGTTTTTCGATATCCCTCATATCAGGCCCTACCGCGAACTCAAACAGGAAGTTCAAGCACAGAAAATCAAATCAAAGCGTGAGTACACATCATGGATCAACTCACTCGATGACCCACGTTACCCTCGCGCCCCGGAAGAGGCATACAAGGACGAGTGGGAAAGCTGGTATGATTTCTGTGGCAAAGAAAAACCTTTCAAGCCGGAATATATCGCAAAGCCTTACAAAATCTGGGCAGAAAAGATTCAGGAGTTCATGAAGCAGGCTTATGGTGGCGGCTCTAAGGAAACTCACCTGTGCCGTTTTGTCAGAATATATATTGAAAAACACGATAAAAGCCGCTCGCCACAAGAGCTTCTAACCAAAGAGAGGATGAACATCCGGCCGTTTCGTGAAGAGCTGAAACGACTTCCCACCGATAATTACCGAAGAAACATCATCATAGCCGTTAACGAATTCCTCAATTTCGTAATCAGTAACGATCTGACGGATGAAGATGAAGAAACTGGTGAAGTCATCCGGATTATGGATGCCAGAAATCCGTTTCTGCTTCTGGCCGACGATAAAAGCGTGACCGCGCCAACCCGAAACGAATCAACCAAGCCTTGCTTGCAATATTACTTTGTTCGAAAAGCCCAGGAGTGGATTATTCCTGAAGGCGCAAAGACCTTTCAGGATCTTACTCACCTCCAGAAATTTGATACCGACTGGGTAAAAATACCGGCCCGCCTGGTGGATTACTTCGACCCGGATTGCGTGGTGCGCAAGCAGGGTAACCAATATTACCTGTGGTCGCCCATCGACTGGATTCATACTTATGCCCTCACCAAAGTACCTCTGAGAGGTCGCCAGATTGCCTACAATGATTCTGGTGAAGGAGACAGGGAAATCGCCGATTTAGACGGAAATGGCTCCATCAAGTGGGTTAGAAACACGGGGTCGCTCGCTGGTACAACAAAAGCTCAGTCCTTCATCAAAAAGTTGCCCGACTACAATATAGGTATGTATGTCACAACGAATAAGACCAGTAACAATGGCGAAGGTTACTCTATTCCCTGGGTTCCAGAAGACCTTGCCTACTGGCTGGTTAGGCTTCGAAAATGGCAGCAGAAATACAACCCGATAATAGAAGCGACCCCTTGGGCTCGCTGTGTTCGTACTAATCTCAACGAAGTGCAACTCAAGGCCAGAGGAGTCAACTGCTTTTTATTCCGGGCCTTCAATGACATAGAACCCAAGAACCCCAGTTCAGCTCTGACGATGCGGCTGGCTGCCGTTCTTTACCATATACAGCCATCAAGCCTGAAACTTGCTGAACTCAAAGGAAGCCCTTACAGGCTTTCAAACTATAAATCGAAATATACACCGCACTCCATGAGGGTGAGCCTGATTACGGCCTATATTATGGACTTAGGCATGCCAGTGGAAATCGTGATGAAAGTGGTTGGGCATTCGTCCATCGTCATGTCGATCTACTATTGCAGGATTTCCCAGAGGGACATCCGACAAAGATTTGAAGAGGCTGAGAAAAAAGCACTGAAATCACAGGCGGAAGCAACCCAGGCAGTCATTGAACAAAACAAAATTGAGTCAGTTAAAAATCAGTTGGTTGGCTCAAATCAGGACTTATTGCAATCACTCACTAACGATGTGCCAGCGGGAAATTATGTATTTCGGGACTATGGAATTTGCCCATTCGCAGCATCGCGATGCGATGACGGCGGCGAAGAGGTCGGTGCTACGAAGGTGCACACCCCCACGCCTTCTGGTTACCTGGGCTTTCAAAATTGCCTTCGTTGTCGGCATTTTATAACTGGGCCTGCATTCCTGGGTGGTTTGCTGTCCATCACCAACGAAATTCTACTCGAAGCAAATGATCAGTCCGAAGTCTGTCGGCAGTTGCAGGAAAAGGTCCAGGTAATTAACGAGAAAGTGAGTGAACTGGATCGACAGGAGTACCTGGCCAACCTCAAGCAGAAGCCTTTTGACGCAAATCAAAGATCCTCCCTTGAATTCAAACTCCGGAAACTGGAATCTGAGTATGAGAGTGCTGCCAAAAAGATGGACATGCTGTTATGTGACCTCCAATCTGCGTACAAGCTTATTCAGCTATCTCAGTCTGTTGCTAACGGCTGCATCACATCGGATGACTCGGACCTAGCTCTCATCAAAATGCCGGATTCCGAAATTCAGATTGAAATAGATGATACCTCTCATTTTCAGCAGCTCCACGAAATCTGTGAAAATGCAACAATCTATGAAAGCTGTAACCCTTCCCGAGCTATCATTCCACGCTCTCAACTGCTTGATCGTATGGCAAGCTTCAACGAACTTGCGCCGCGTTTGTTCATGCTTTCAAAGGGGGAGCAGCTAACTGCTGGCAACCAGCTTGTGGCCTTATTCAAAGCACGGTTGAAGTCGTGGGAGAAAGTTAACAAGCTGATCGACGGCCAGCTTAAACTCTCTGATTTGGTGGGGCCGGAAAGAATAGAACCCTCCGAAATTGACCTGATTAGTAAAGATTCCATGCCAGCACAGTTGTAGGGACCATTATGAAGCCAGATGAATTACTGGAAAAACTCAAAGAAACAACATCCCCAAAGGCTTGTAAAACGCTGGATGCCATCTATGAGATTTGCGTGGAACAGGAACAAAGAGGCCTTAATGACTTTTCCGTGGCCACCATCGCCCGTTTGGGTCATAAAAGAGGCGTACCTAAAGCCCAGAGCCTGCGCAACAAAACTGGCGAAAGCTACCAGGCATTACTTCGCTCGTTTGAAGATCAACACCGTGGCGACAAACCACGGGTGGAGGCTAGGGCAGAGGATGACTGGATTGAAGAAATTCAGAACCCGAAGCACAAGCTTTTGGCTCGTATTCAGGCTTCGGAGTTAGCTGCAGCCAACAAGAAGCTTCGTGATTTTCTGCCGCCAGGTACTCGCATTGACGTCAGAGACTATCAGAACGAAGCTCTGGGAGAAGATCACAAGCTCAATAATCTAGAACGCCGTGCCTTGGAATACCTTATTTCAGAGGAGTTTCTTGGTAAGTGGGAGTTTTCGATCTCGGAATATGGTGAAATAGTGGATGGCACTGGAACTGTGGTGCTTCGAGCGGCCACAGTGGATGCTGTGAAGAAAGCACTCACTTACTTGTAGAGTCTTATGAATACAGACGTTATAACAGCGGAAGGTTACGCTGAATTACAACAAGAACTAGATCATCTCTGGCGCAAAGAGCGGCCAGAGGTCACCAAGATAGTTCAGTGGGCGGCTAGCCTTGGAGACCGTTCTGAGAATGCAGATTATCAGTACAACAAAAAAAGGCTTCGAGAAATCGACCGCAGAGTAAGGTTTCTTAGGAAGAGATTAGACAGGTTACGCGTGATTGAGTACAGCCCTGTTCAAGAAGGAAAAGTTTTCTTTGGTGCCTGGGTGACCTTGATAGATGAAGAAGAGAACACCTTGCTTTTTCGAGTCGTTGGCCCTGATGAAATCTACGGCAAAAACAACTATGTATCAGTTAATGCGCCAGTCGTCAGAGCCTGTCTTGGGAAGAGTGTCGGCGATGAAGTTTTTGTCAGAACTTCAGAAGCCAGCAAGGAATGGGAAATAGAGATCATCAGATATGATACTCCTGAATTGTAGGTAGCCCCTGAAGTGGTCAAGTAGAGCTGGCCACCACTTTGCAGGCATTTCACCACTCGGGGGGGATGCTGGCACTGCCGAAAAGAGGATGGACTTAGCTGCGCCTGTTTTCCCGGGAAACGATGGTTATCTTGTCTAGATCACACTTCAATAAGCAAGCTTGCCATCCCATCTAACTTTTCTTTGGTTTTTTCCCATTGTGGCATTACTTGGTTCATTAGCCGGTAGAAGCGTTCGCTATGGTTATGCTCAGCAATGTGGCAAAGCTCATGGAGGATAACGTAATCAATACATACCCGCGGTGCTTTGACCAAGTGCGGGTTCAGTGTGATCCGGCCATTAGGAGAGCAGCTGCCCCATTGGGTTTTCATAGTCAGGATACGCATTGGTGGGCGTTCTGTTACCCATAGCGTTTGCTCTAGCATGGAATCCAGACGTTTGGCGAAGGTTTCTTTGGCACGTGCCTTGTACCAGTTTGTCAGAAGCTCCTTCACCTTATCAGCGTTTTTGTTTCTTACAGAGACCTCTAGTTTACCGCGTAGCAGTTTGACGCCCTGAACCTGATTCGGAGCTTCAATCACTTTCAGCAGGTATTGTTTGCCCAGGAAGTAGTGGCTTTCGCCGCTGATGTACTGGCGCGGGGTGATGTATTCCAGCTGTTTGCGAAAGTCACGCAGTTGCTCGTAGATCCAGCGTCCGCGCTTCTTTACGGCTGAAAGCACGGCTTCATTGCTGATGCCTTTGGGCGCAGATACAACCACATGACAATCCGGATGAACTTTGATCCGTACCTTGCTTGTAGCCTGTGGGTGCGATACCCGTTCAAAGGCTATTTTTTCATCGCCGTAGTGAAAGCTCATAGAATGACCTTTGGCTTTAATCGGAATGTTCATCCCGCTTATATCCCACTCAATCCAACACGAGTGATCTGCACAACCATCTCAACAATCTTCTTGGCCTGATCCATTCCTCCGCCAATGGCTTTACATTCCTGAAATATGCGGGGTAGAAGTTTCTTGCGGATATCCGCTTCAATGTTTTGTGGGTTAATGGAATTTTCCGCGACGGAGGTTTCAACAGCCTGATCAACCTCAAAAGCCAGCTTTACCCATTTGTTCTCTACCTGCTGATCAAGTACCACCAAGGCTTCTGATAGCACTTTCTTAAACACACCAAAGTATGCTTGGGCATGACGATTACCGTCAAAGGCATTTGGAATGTCGCTTAGGTGACGTTCCTGAACCCGTTCCTCAAACTCACAAAACAACATGTATTGCTTCAGGGGATGATCAAACAGGCTGGCGGCTTCGTCGATCGCCTGGCGCAGTAGTTTGGAGAACGCCTCCTGCGCATAAGGGTCATCACGTAACTCCTGCTCGATCATCTTGGTAACGCGGGTCTTGATGATGTCTGTTTCGTTACGAGTCTTACCTTCAGACCACTCTTCAGGCTTCTGCTGTCCTATTTTGCCAACTTCGCAAACGCCATCCGGTTCTTTTACTTCTACCCCGACAACATGCTTATCCATCAACTTCTTAACTTGTTCGGCATACTCGTCGTAGCTGATAGTTTCACCGGCATCCTGTTTAGCTAACTGACGCAGGCTAGAGAACTGTTTCACAGTTTCTTTATAGTGACGGCGGTCTTCATCACTAAAGCTCGTATCGTCAAAGAAGGTAGCGGATTGAAGGGCAACTTTCAGGCAGCTGGCGAACTCGGTCAGCGCCTCGTAAAAGTCTTCTCGTACCTTGAGATGTACATCGACCAGCTCTCCGTTGCGGTCTTCAATCCTGGGCACCAACACTTGGCGTAGCTGCTCAATATCGTTTTTGTTCTTCACAGCCGCAAAGATACCCCAGAGGGTCTTATACAGCTGCGGCAGACGCTTATATTCGGTACTCATCTGGTTGTAGAGACCGGCAATATCGTTGATATCAAAACCGCCCTGAGTACGAGAAGCCAGATCCTGATATTTAGCAATAGTGGTATCCAATTCGGACAGAATGCCGCGATAGTCGATTAATAATCCAAACTTCTTTTTCGGATGCAGGCGGTTAACCCGTGCAATGGCCTGAATCAGGTTGTGCTCTTTAAGCGGCTTATCGATATAGAGCACGGTATTCTTAGGCTCATCGAAGCCGGTTAGCAGCTTATCCACCACAATTAGCATCTTCAGAGAGTTACTCCCAGTGTCATCAGAGCCAAAGCGCTCAATCAGGTGCTTGGTGTAGGCCTGCTCATCATTGCTACCGACGTTTTCCTTCCACCACTGAGTGACTTCCGGTGTGGCTGATTCATCTACAGCGGTATTGCCTTCGCGGCTATCCGGTGGACTCATCACCACGGCAGATTCAAACAGCCCGGCTTCATCCAGATACTTCTTGTACTTGATGGCGCTGGCTTTGCTGTCACAGGCTAACTGTCCCTTTAATCCATCATCGATGTTTTTCACAAAGTGGTTAGCGATATCCAGCGCAATTAGACGAATACGATCATCGGCGCTGTAGACCTGGCCTTTCTTGGCGAACTTGCGTTTCAGATCGGTACGCTGCTCGTCGGTCAGCCCCTCAGTAATCCGCTCAAACCAGCTATCGATAGCACGAGCATTAACATCCAGATCAGGAATACGCTCCTCATAAAGCAAAGGCGTAACCGCCTTGTCTTCAACCGCACGCTGCATGGTATAAGCGTGAACGATAGGGCCAAACTTATTAGTGGTCTTATCGTCTTTGAGCAGAGGTGTGCCGGTAAAAGCAACAAAGGCGGCATTCGGCAGCGCCTGCTTCATGCGGATGTGGTTTTCACCACCTTGGCTACGATGCCCCTCATCGATCAACACAATGACATCGGCGCTGTGGTTAACACACTGCGGTAGCTTGGTCGCGCTATTAAACTTCTGAATCAACGAGAAGATAATACGCTCAGAGCCTTTACCTATCTGCTCCGCCAGGCGAGTGCCTGACGTTGCCATTGCACCTTCACGATCCTTCTTACCGGATAGTTCACCACCGGAACTGAAGGTTTTGCTGAGCTGTGTTTCTAGGTCCACCCGGTCTGTGACGACAACAATCCGGCACTGCTTCAGCGTATTATGGAGAATCAGTGCCTTACTTAAAAACACCATTGTGAAGGATTTGCCTGATCCGGTTGTATGCCAGATCACACCGCCTTCGCGCCCGCCGTTAGGGCGTTTAATGTTAATGCGATCAATGAGCCGTTTGATGCCAAACACCTGCTGATAACGCGCGACAATCTTGCCGACCTTCTTATCGAACAGGGTGAAGTAACGCACCATTTCCAGTAATCGAGCTGGAGATAGCAGACTGATAAGCAGTTGATCCTGTCCGGTAACGGCCAGCTCTCCACCGGCGATAAGGGTTTGATACCAGTCCAAGTCCTTAGCGGGACGATACGAAAACAGGTTAGCTACCTGAGCCTCATCCAGCTTCCTGTTCTTGATGGCAACCATCTCAGCATCGGAGATGTCTTCTTCACGCCATACCGCCCAGAACTTGGCAGGCGTACCACAGGTGCCATAACGCCCCTCGGCACCATTGATGGATAGCAACAGCTGACTGTAGGCAAACAGCAAAGGGATCTCGTCATGGCGCTGGTTGCGCAGGCTCTGGGATACACCTTCGTCAATGGTGGGGCCTTTCTTGGCGTTGCCATCGGGGCGTTTGGCTTCAATTACGACTAACGGAATGCCATTCACAAAACAGATAATATCGGGTCTGCGGCTTTCCACTCCGCCGGTACGAGTGACACTGAACTCCTCGGTGAACAAGAAGCTGTTCTGACTCAGATCTTTCCAATCAATCAGGGCGATAGTCGGGCTGTTCTTCTTACCGTCTACAAACTCAGTGACCGAAATGCCATACAGCAAATGGTTGTACAGCTTCTCATTAGCGGTGTTTAGCCCCTCATTGAGGGCAGGGCTACACACCTCCGCGATCAGGTTATCAATCGATGCATTGGAGAGGGCATGTTCACGCCCTGCAAAGGTAAAACGCCGCTGGGCCAGTTGTTTGCGAAGTTCATCGCGCAGCACCACCTCATCCTGCATGCCGCCACGTGCAGCCAGTGCTTGTTCTGGGGGGAGAAACGACCAGCCCAGATTGGTCAATAACGCCAACGCGGGGAGCTTTGCGCTGTATTCTTCCTGAAACTTGGGTGTGTATTGTGTCATTTCCTTCTCTTCTTCAGCTCTGGATGCACGAGGCTAGGACTTAACCTTTAAGGTTGAACAAGGCTGCAAAGATGCGTTAACAGATCGAACCACCACGTACATAAAGCAGCGGTTAAAGCCAAGACGGTTAGAGTAAAAGTGAGCGGGAGTTTGTCTCTAAAAAAGCGGAATTTTTTCTGCTCATCAACCCAATCAATCTGATGTTGCCAGAAGAATTTGTAGTGCGCGTACCAGTCACTGAACAATATCTGCTTGCTCTGGTTGGAGCCGTAATACCGACCCTCTAATTCGCCTAGCTGCTCTTCTAGCTGTAGGAACTCTGAATCACTGGCGTTCTTCGCATGCCTGTAAAGCTTGCCCAGTTCGTTGAAGAGCTGGATCAGCTTCACGCCAGCCTGCTCATAGTCGCTTTTTTTACTGTCATAGAGCGATATATAGAGGCCAATTATCCCTAAAATTATGAAGGATGCGGATAAGAACTTGGTTGATAACCCATCAAATACCAACGCATAAATACCAAACGCCATCGAGAAAAAACTGATGAATCCCGGTGCCTTCTCTACGATGTCATGAGTGGCAAAGTGCTTCTTAGCACCGAAGCCAACGTTATACCCGGTTTCGGCGATAGTTTTGAGTAATTCTTCTTTAGTCATTGTTTCCTCACGCTGCGATTGGAACATCGATACGATCTTTAGCGACAACAACTCCATTCTTGATGGCGTAACATTCCACGACGTGCTCGCCTATGAAGTTGGTTGACTCCTTACGATTCTTGTAGCCATTGTCAGGATCAATTTGGCCGCGAACACAGTTTTTATTTTGAGCCTCAAATCCTCTGTTCAGAACTTTCCACTTGATATCGTAAGGTTGAGGGACACCAATTGAAGAGATGGAAAACAACAGGTTTTTGTTTGCTAGAAGAGGGATTCTTTTTGCTAGCATCTGGGTTAAAAAATGCTCTCGAAAACCCTTTTGTGATACCTCACAGTCGATATTTATGTTATATCGAATATCGATTGGATACAGGTCCTCAATAAATTGCTCGGTATCATCCCAAGTCATTGCCGCCTTGGTAATCGTATCCTCAGTAACTTGTTTCGCTTTAGCCGGGAACGGCCGGCCATAGACCTTTTTCCATTTGTTATGAGCTGAATCGGTATCACCTGCTTCAATGGCTTTTAGGCTCAGTTCATACGCTTTTTTTGCCTTTTTCTGAAACCGTTTCTTTACCTTAACGTTTTGGCCGCTACCCAAGGCTTTGTAATGATCCTGATTGGGCTGCTCCATCAGGAACTTAAAGAAATCTCGGCTCATCCAGTCGTAGTAAAGAAAGCTTTTATCATCATACGCGGTAGTCGACTGTAGAAAGTTATATGCGAGCGTATCGATGAGCAGTCCTCCCATGCCTACACCATGCTTGTTTTTCCAGGCTCGTGCCATTTTGCAAAGGCGACGCAGATTCTTATTTTTATCCGCATCAAACTCCTTTATTGCACTGATTTCTTCACGAGGTTTGGTTATTTTCCAGCTGCCGCCGTTGTATGTATCTGGATATTTGAAACTGCCGTCTTCCTGCTCAAATACAGGTTGAATCTCGATGTGAAAATTTGTATAGGTTGCGGTTACGACCAGTCTGTCTACACGAACATTTGTGGTTGGATATCGCGCCTTAATAGCGTCTTTGGTATCCGTAAGCAGCTTCGAGTGGTCGTTCTTATAATCGTCCCATTTGCCCTTTGGCATGATGTAAAGCATGTCCAAGTCAGAAACGCCTTTGATCGCAGTCCAGCGCCCATACGAGCCGACCTGAAGGCTATTGGCCGTCTTTGATTCGGTGTCTCTGAATTGATTATTGAGAGAACGGGTGATCTCTTCGTAGCGTTGGGTTATTTGAGCTGCATTATCGACCTTGATGTTGTTAAGCAGTCCTTGAAACATCTCTGTAACTGTCATGGCTCAGCCCCTCACTTCTCGTCTTTCGGTGGGTGAGGGTCATTCCCGTAGCTATTTCCGGCTCTTATCTTGCCATCACGGCCATGAACCTTGGTGTCGGACTGCTGGTTCCTAGCGATATCTTCTGCAGCAGCGATAGCTTCTTTCTGCGTTTTTTTAACCACAGTAGCTTTGCTATTGTTATCGCCTTTAACCGCCCAGCCATCCTTGTGGGGGACTACGTGCTGATTTTTTCCCTTAGGCATATTCAACCTCCATGTTTGAGTCGATTTTTACTCTGCGTTTGCCTGTCAGCAGCTGCTGCATCAGGGCTTTTTTCTCTTGCTTCAGATGCTCGGTTTTTTGTTGTAAAACCTTAATCTCACGGTCTGCACAGGCGAGTACTGATGAAATTTTTTGTTGCTCCTCAATAGATGGAATTGACCAAGAGATTTTCTTGAAATTTCTAAATTTCAAGTTCCAAGTATCAGATACCAATCCTTGAGAGTGCCTATAAAAAACATGCACTAATGCCGGAAGTTTGAAAAGATGGGCAGCGTAAGTAGGAAGAATTTTTTCATTTGGAGTGACGATAGTATATGCAGGACTAACTATCCCTTCTTTGTCGGATAAGCTCGAGCGCCCTTGCCACATGCGCATGGTGTTGTACCCGATATCATTTACACAAATTCTACGATATTTTGACTTATCTTCATTTGACGTATTTTTACGCCCTGTATCTTCCTGAGACACTACCCCCTCAGAAGCTGTTATCGATAACAAAGGCAAATCAACGAGGCCAGTTTCAATTCTCTCTTCAAAAAGGTCACTGAAGGTATATTTTTTCCACTCATTTCTAAACACCGGAAAACGTTTTTTACCTGTGAGCAGTTGTTGAGTCAGGGCTTTTTTCTGTCGCTGGCTATTGGCGAGCAACAAACCAGTTGTGCTGATCGCCTTATCCCAGATGGAGAGGATTTGGGCAATCTTCTTTTGTTCGTGGAGTGGGGGAACAGGAATTGGAAAATCACCAATGAGTTCTGTATTGAGGTTTGGCTGTCCAACACCGGGGGCCACGACATCACGAAAATATTGAGTTTTAGATGCCAAATAGTAGTAAGCATACTCAGTAGAGATGCCGTCTAGTTCTAACAGCATCGCGATTCCATCGTTCGCACCGCATCTTATCGAGGAAACTTTAGGCACACCCAACGTTGCCCCACTATTTGTGAGCATCAACGTTCCAGGATATGTAATGCGGGTTCTCTCAGATCCTGCTTCAGTGAGCATAGTTTTTGTAGACTTTAGATGCATTTCATCGGAGCTGGTCAGGTCAGCCACTGTCACCCATGGCAAAAAATCACCATCAAAATATAGGGGGCTACCTGCTGGTCGAGGAGAGCTACCTCGAACAACCTTACAGACATTTTTAATTAAAGTTCCTACCCATTCATCTGGAAGGCTGCCAGCTACTGTTTTATGCACCATACCCCAGCTCCTTCAGGTACGTGGCCATTTCACCTTCCAAATCTGCTAACTGAGCCTTAAGCTGTTCACGCTCGGCACGCACGGCCATGAGGTCGATCTCTTCCTCTTCCTCGAAGGTATCGACATAACGCGGGATGTTAAGGTTGTAATCGTTCTCTTGGATCTCTTCGAGGCTGGCCAGGTAGGCGTACTTATCTACTTCCTTACCGGCTTTGTAGGTAGTTGTGATCTTGTCGATATGTTCTGCGGTCATCAGATTCTGGTTTTTACCTGCTTTGAACTCACTACTGGCATCGATAAATAGCACCTTGTCATCGTGCTTATCCTTGCAGAATAGCAGGATGGCGGCAGGGATGCCGGTGCCATAAAACAGCTTCTCTGGCAGACCGATCACTGCGTCCAGCAGGTTCTCGTCGATCAGTTGCTTGCGTATCTTGCCTTCGCTGGAGCCCCGGAACAGCACCCCATGCGGCACCACAACACCCATGCGCCCACTGCCAGGCTTCAGGGTTTCGATCATGTGCAGGATAAAGGCGTAGTCGCCTTTGGTTTTGGGTGGAATGCCTCGCTTAAAGCGCCCGAACTTGTCATGTTCGGCTTCGTCATGACCCCACTTGTCCAGGCTGAACGGAGGGTTGGCGGTGACGATATCAAACAGCATCAGGCTACCATTTTTGTCCAGCAGCTTGGGGTTGCGAATGGTGTCGCCCCATTCTATTTTGTGGTTGTCCTCACCGTGCAGGAACATGTTCATCTTGGCCAGTGACCAGGTGGAACCGATCGCTTCCTGACCATAGAGGGCATACTGCTTGCTATCATGGTTTAGGCGGATTTTATTGCCGCACTTCATCAATAGAGAGGCCGAGCCACAGGCCGGGTCGCAGATGCTGTCACCCGGCTGCGGCTCTAACAGTTCGGCGATCAAATCAGACACTTCCGGTGGGGTGTAAAATTCACCGGCTTTCTGTCCACCGGAGGCGGCGAAGTTTTTAATCAGATACTCGTAGGCGTTACCGATCACGTCCAGCGTACCGACGCGGCTGGGCTTGAGGTTGAGCTGCGGCTTGGCAAAGTCTTCCAACAGGTGGCGCAAGATGGTGTTCTTTTGCTTCTCTTCGCCCAGCTTGTCAGTGTTAAACGAGATGTCCTGGAATACGCTTTTACCGGCATCTTTGAGCTTGGTGCCGTTGGCTTCTTCGATGGCATGTAACGCCTGATCGATACGCTCACCGTTGCCGGGCTCGTGACGGTGCTCCCACAGCGTATAAAAGCTGGCGCTTGTAGGCAGCACAAAGCGCTCGTTCTTCATCATCTCGTCGATCAGTTCCGGTTCGTCACCGTATTCGGCTTTGTAGCCATCGTAATGATCTTGCCACACGTCCGAGATGTACTTCAGAAACAGCATGGTGAGGATGAAGTCTTTATAGGTATCGGCGCTGATGGTGCCGCGAAAGGTATCGCAGGCGCCCCAGAGCGCTTTGTTGATACTGTCCTGATTGATCTTATCGCTCACGGGGCTATTCCTTGTCTGTTTTGTTGGCCAGCTTTTTTGCTGCTGATTCGAGCTGTCTTATGTTCTTCTCTGGTGTAGGTAGGTTTTCTGGCATATCTCCCCCAAGCTCCTCAATGGTTTGGCGGACTTTCTGTCCTACCTTAAAATGCGTTTGGTTGGCTTGCTTTTTATCCTGGACGTTGTCGCGCTTTAGCTTCTCTTCCGCTTGGGTGGCTCGGAAGAGGTTTGCTGCAAGTTCAGTTGACCCCATGTGGTCGAGGATTTTTTGGCTCTTTTTCAGCCCCTTGCGAGCATGTATCGCTTTGGAGTCCAATCCGCCGTATAAGCCCTTGTAACCATGGTTCTGAAAAATGGCAAAATCTAGGCTGGATTCCACTCCAGCCTGCTGGGCGGCTTCCACCAGCTGCTTGTTGTGCTCTTTAAGCTCGTTGCGTAAAAACAGGCGCTTCTCATCTTCCCTAAGTTGTTTAAAGGCTTCGTCGTCAGCAAGCTCTTGACGGCGGGTTTGTACGGCAAAGTAGGTTTGCCCTGCGGCAATCACAGGCTTTGTTGGGTCACCGTTTTGCACCACAAGGTAGCAAGCGTAGCGAGACAAATGGATGTCATCTAGTTCCCTCTGTGCCCCAGATCCGAGAGAGACCTTTTTGGTGGTTTCAACGAAATGGTCTGAAACCTCGTGGTTGCTGGCTTCGCAGGCTTGTATCGATTTTCTGACAACCTTAAGGAAGTTACGCCAATCTTTGTAATCCAGCAGCGGAGCTAGATCTCTAGCAGACCAGAACTCTTGTCCTTGCTCTGCGGTGTACTTCAGTCGTTCGAAAGAGTGATGTTGTTCGTTCATGGCTAATAACCCTCCTTGTTATCCAATAAGTCTTTAGCAATCGAGCTCTGCAGCCGCTCACCATTGCTTATCAGCTGTTCTGCTATTCGTTGTTCCTGTCGCACCGTACGAGCCAGGCCAATAATGGTTTGCTGCCTGGCGAGCGGTGGGGCGGCTATAGGCGCTTCTTCCGCGACGGCTCGGCGGATGCTCTTAGTTAACGTACCTTCGGCATTTTGCTCAAAGTAACGCTGACAGGGCTGTTGGTTTAGAAACCACACTAGATACTCTGGCAGCATGTTATCTAGCTTGCTCCGTACTACAAAAAAATGAGGTGCTGCGACTGCCTCCGTTCCGGCCTGCAGGAGCTGGTCAGTGACCAGCGCCGCATAGTTATGGCTGCCACGAGCGGCAACCAGTATGTCTCCAGGCTTCAGCCAGTCGGGCTCGCGCTTACCGGTCAGCTCGGTTTCCACACAAGCTGACCACTGTATCCCTTCACGCTGTGATACATCCTTCATCTGAACCGCGACCACACCAGAGCCCGCTGACTCGAGGATTTTTCCCCGAAACGGATAGCCTGCGTTGATGGTTGCGATCTGTTTGAGCTTCACGGTTTTTCCTATTCATCGTGAATGAAGCAGAAATAATCTGTTGAATAGGCTTGAAAGTCAAGCTAAGGTTGCATCATTGGCATTGATGCATAAATTAATTATTAGTGTGTAAATTAAACGAAGCTGAAGTTAGAGGTATACAGCATATGATTTGTTATCCAGCAGGTTTGACAGAAATAGAAATATTGGTAATCAATGACTACTGGCTACTGTCTGACGAATCATTCAGCGGATTTCTTTATACGTTGAAACAAATTGATAATTACTACAAAACTGAAAAAGTAAAACCAGTCAGTTCTTTGGCAAAAAAAACAAGCTTTTACTCGCCTCATTCCGCGTTTTTTTGCCAGGACTGCGATAGCAAGCATCCTGCTATAAACCGACAAGACTATATAGCTCGTACTAAGGTTGAAGAGGCGATGGTGTGCTCTGAATGCGCTCAACTCAGGCGACAGCGCCGAATTAATAGTGCTCATGAGGTTTTGCGGAATTATAAATTTGAAAGATTCCCTTCAGCCCCTTATTTAAATAGCCTCACAATTGAAGAGTCACTGGCGTTACTATCAATATCATCAGAACAGGCTGAAAAAAACGGGTTTCTAGGTGAATCACTATCGGACGTTCCCATAACCGGCGTTAAGTCTATTGACTATAAAATTTTACAATCATTAATTGATAAAAAGGCGCTAGTTTGCATAACGGAGGTGCCTCCAAATGTGCAGAACGCAAATGCTGCCCTTCGCGCTGGATTCAATCGCATCACGTATGATAACCGGTATCAGAAATCAGTTCGCTATCGCCACCCAGACGGCTTCTATCCCGGTATCTACCTGAACCCTCCTGATATAGAGGGATGCCTAGAAGCATCAGATATCAGTTCAATTATCAATCAAAAACTGCAGGCCTTACCGTTGTCAATTGATGATGCGGCAAAGATTCATCAAATCATAAAGGAGATACAACTCGGAAAGCTTTATAAACTCGTAGTGGAGATTAGTAACGAGTATCGAATACCAGTTGATAACTCGAATGTGCTGAGGGCGCTTTTAAATCATTTAGCAGAGAGTTATCCTCCTCAAAATGTATTTTTTACTTTCAAAGTGAAGGCTAAAGACAGCATTATTCGTATGCACAAGGAGGCCGCCCCTGGGTATATTGCAAAGCACTACTTTGCAAAATCTGTAGGGAACTACATTCAATACATAGAGAGCAATGGGCTTGGGTTGAGTCGGGCTTGGGGTCTCCCGTCGAGTATCCAAACATCACCCTTCGAAGCTCTCTTTTCCCTGCTCTATCTCAGAGGACACTTCGACTGGAACAGGTTGTCAGCAAAAGAGGTGGTTGCACTCTGGCTAGAAAATGTTCCGTTGGACGAGGGAGTTCAGGAACTGCTTACTGAAGAGGAATAGTATACTTAATTAGTAATAATACTATTTTTTTTATTAATATAATCATATTGCTATGTATAAATAGTATTTTAATAGGGGTTTCTTAAACAACTCTGCGTTCTCTGAGCGATCGCCCTGGGCGGCGGCTTCGGAGACAGATTGGGTGATTTCCGGGCGTTTAACTTTCCACAAATATTTCAGTTCGTCGTTCAGGCGTTTATAACCTTCGGCGGTGATATATTTTGATTGTTTTGGTTGAGGTGGTCGCCAGCGTCCCATAGTTATCCTTAAAAGCAGCCTGAGTCTGAAAATAAAGTATGATAGTGATAAAGAATTTTAGCCTGTTGCCGACTCTAATGGGACAATCGTTTTATTCTCAGACCTTAAACTAGTAAGTGACTGATGCAAACAGAGAAAATACAAAACCGTATTGAAACTTACACCTCAAACCTGACCCAGGCGGTGCAGGGGGGCAGTGGTGCGCAGTTTTCAATGTTGCTAAGTATGATCTCGACGAATCAGGATCTGTTTGCGTTTAATGCAGACGCTCAGGGCGGTAACGGTTTTGAATTGCCAGAGGCCGCATTACGTTATCCCGGCCCCAATGAATTTTATAATGGTGAGATGGTTGAACGCCTGAATATATCGGTTAACCAGCATTTGCGGGGTGAGTTTGCGTATATCAACAGCTATGTGGAGACTGGCGCGCGAACACCGGTTAATGCACGCCGGGCAAATGATGCCTTTGAGAAAGTGGCTTTGCTGACCGCAGGCAATTCGATGCTCGGTGAAATTGAAGCTTCACGGAATCAGATTCGTCATACGGTCTGACCTACCAGGCATGAGTTACAGCTAATCCTTTCCTGGCTCAATGGGTTTGCCAAAGTATGGTTTCCTGCTGGCCTTTTTCTACTTTCCACCACTCATCGGGTTCATCACCATCACTCCAGCCACTGGCAATACAGCGGGCCTGTGTTTCCATGTCTTTTGCAGCAGCAATAGCGCAGTCTAAGTCGATGGCCCAGGGCGTTTGATCTGATTTAAACCAGATGCTGGTCCAGGCTTTCCCCACCACTTTTTCATGCACCATTACGGGGATTTTCACACCGTTAAGCATGGCGCTGTATTCGTGAATGGTACCCTGGGACAGCGCTGTTTCCAGTGACTCAAAACACTGGTTCAACCAGGTTTCGATATCTGTCAAAGAGCGGTTTTTAATATAGATTTCAATATCAGGATGGCGTTGTTCAGACATGGTTTTAATCGTCACTTAAAAATCGGAAAAGGCGCAGGATGCTAAGGCAAATATAGCCAAAAGCGGCAAGTATAATACCTATGCCAACGATAATCAGGCCAATCAGGGCCAGGGCTTCCTGCAAAAGAGAGCTGCCTAACAGGTACTCGGAAACGGCAATTAGTAACAGGCCGACAAAAAAGGTACAGAAACCTGTGAGTAATATAATTAAGTTTTGCCGGTGGTTGTCGGCCCGGCGAATCAGCCAGCGCTTCAGCCGCGTGCGCTTATGGGTCATCATTGGCTCATAGGCGACGAAACAATCCCAGCTTCACATCCAGCGTCAGTGGAAGGCTTTCCAGATTACTGAAACGCTCTCGTGCTGCCTGGGACATTCGCTGGCTATGGGGTGTCATGCCCAGCAGTGTCTGGATAGCCGCGTTATCGGTGAGTGTGAAGGGATAGCTAACAGGCTCTATATGCTCAGGTGTAAACAGATTTTTTAACTGATCAACCGGATCATAATGAGAAGGGCGGATCTCATCATAGATGCGCTCACGCATTTCTATCAGGTGTTGGTCACCTGTCCAGGCTAATAATAAAAAGCCGTCTTTTTTGAGTACCTTGCTAAAGGCTTCAGGCATCAGGCGGCTGAACATGACCACCAACCCGTCCAGGCTATGTTCCGGCACCGGCATATTGGCACCGGATGCCACCAGCCAGTTAATGCTTTTGCTGCGTGAGCAGGCCGCTTTAACCGCATGTTTGGAAATATCCAGGCCAATCAGCTCCGCCTGAATGTTCGCTTGTTGCAGGGCATTTTCCATTGCGGCGGTGTAAAAACCTTCACCGCAGCCCATATCCAGTAGTTTTGCCGACTGAAAATCAGTCAGCGTCCTGAGCAGTAGCTGGTTCACGGCGTCTGAGAGGCCATTATAGTGCCCCTGATTCAGAAAGGCCCTGCGTGCCTGCACCATGGCGCTGTTATCACCAGGGTCTTTAGAACGTTTCTGGTGAGCGAGCAGCAGGTTCCAGTAGCCCTGTCGGGCGCGGTCAAAGGGGTGGCCGTTGTCACAGCGCAGGCTGTTATCCTGCAATGTGAGTGGGCGCTGGCAGACCGGGCAGCTTAATAAACTCATTGGCTTAACAGGCGAGCCAGAATGTTTTCATAGAGATCTGACAGGGTATCCAGATCTTTAATGCTCACCCGTTCATCAATCTGATGAATAGTGGCATTTATAGGCCCCAGCTCAACAACCTGAGCGCCGGTTGGTGCAATAAACCGCCCGTCTGAGGTGCCGCCTGAGGTGGATAGCTCGGTATCCAATCCGGTGATTGCTTTGATAGCGGCCTGACTGGCTTCAACCAAATCGCCTGCTGCGGTGATAAAAGGATGGCCGGATAATACCCAGTCTATATCCCAGTCCAGGTTATGTTTGTTCAGAATATCCCGCACCCGATTTTTAAGTTCATCGGCGGTAACTTCGGTTGAGAAGCGGAAATTAAAAGCGATATCCACATGGCCGGGTACAACGTTAGTGGCACCGGTGCCTGAATGGATATTGGAGATCTGAAAGCTGGTGGGCGGGAAAAAATCGTTGCCTTCATCCCATACGGTTGTGGATAACTCAGCGATTGCAGGCGCAGCCAGATGAATCGGGTTACGTACCAGATGCGGATAAGCCACATGGCCTTGTTTACCTTGCACGGATAAAGAACCGGAAATAGAACCCCGGCGACCATTTTTGATAACGTCCCCGACGTGTTTGGTACTGGAGGGTTCGCCTACGATACACCAGGTGATTTTTTCACCCCGTGCTTCCAGATGCTCAATTACCCGCATCGTACCGTTGATAAACGGGCCTTCTTCGTCCGAGGTAATCAGCAGTGCAATGGAGCCTGCATGATCCGGGTGGTGATCAATAAAACGTTCCAGTGCCGTAACAAAAGCCGCCAGGCTGCCTTTCATATCCGCCGCACCACGTCCGTGAAGGAAGCCATCATTAATGGTGGCGTCGAACGGGGGGTAGGTCCAGTTTTCTTCCGGGCCTGTGGGTACAACATCGGTATGACCGGCAAAGCAGAAAACCGGGCCTTCAGTGCCACGGCGTGCCCAGAAGTTGCTCACATCTTCGAACTGTAAGCGCTCGATTTTGAAACCGAGCTTTTCAAGGCGTTCGATCATCAGCTCCTGACAACCTGCATCTTCCGGGGTAACAGATGCACGGGAAATCAGATCCTGAGCAAGTTCGATAGTCGGGGAAAGGTGCGCCATGGATAGAAACTCCTGAGGTGTCAGCACAAACTGACGATAAAAGGGCTGAAGAAAAAGAGGCCGGACACTGAGAGTGTCCGGTTATAGTAACCACGCCTGTTATTTAAACGGGCGTGGTTGCTGATGCACTTCAGGTGGCATCAGTTGTGCTTATGCAGCTCTTCGTTCAGTTCGATTGCAGACTTATTCGTCTTCACTTCGATACGACCGTTCTGGGAGTTACGACGGAATAGCAGATCAGGTTTGCCTGCCAGTTCACCCGCTTTGACCACGCTCACTTCGTTGTTCTGATCGTCCAGAACTGTAACTTTGGAACCGCCGGTAACGTATAGACCCGCTTCCAGTGTGCAGCGATCGCCCAGTGGCAGACCCAGGCCTGCATTAGCACCCAGCAGGCAGTTTTCACCCACAGAGATCACCACATTGTTACCGCCGGACAGTGTACCCATCGTGGATGCACCACCGCCGATATCGGAACCGTTACCAACCACAACCCCGGCAGAGATACGGCCTTCAACCATACTCACACCCATAGTACCGGCGTTGAAGTTGATGAAACCTTCATGCATTACGGTGGTGCCTTCACCGACGTGTGCGCCCAGGCGGATACGGGAAGCATCACCGACACGGATACCTTCAGGCACAACGTAGTTGGTCATTTGTGGGAATTTATCCACGGAGGAAACATGCAGAATACGGCCCTGTGCACGTGCTGCCAGCTGACGTTTAGGCAGATCATCCATAGAGATCGCGCCTTCGCTGGTCCAGGCAACGTTTGGCAGCAGGCCAAACATACCAGTCAGATCCTGGCCGTGTGGTTGAACCAGACGGTGGGACAGCAGAGCCAGCTTCAGGTAAACCTCAGCGGTAGTGGAAGGCGCTGCATCTGTTTCCAGAATCGTTACAACCAGTGGCTGTGAAGTGCCCTTAAGTACTTCAGTAATTTCTGCCTGATCTTCTGCACCAACGGAGAGAAACGCCGCTTCCAGTGCGTTCAGCTGAGACTCTTTAACAGCAATAGACTGGTTGCCACCGGTGTAACCCAGGGTTTCTGAAACTGCGGCAACCATCGCCGGGTCTGCGTTAAGCACCGGGGCGTTAAAATAGACTTCCAGCCATTCACCGGTAGATGATTGAGTACCAACACCCAGTCCGAATGCAAAGTTTGACATTGTGATCTCCAAAACCTGTAATTTTTAAAATATAAACGGGCGGGTGTGTTATTTGCCCAGCAGGGATGCGTAAGTTGCATCCTTAAACCCTAACGTACGTACGTCACCGGTATCCAGTACCGGGCGTTTGATGAGGGTTGGGTTTTCAAGCATTGCTGCAATAGCCCCAGCCTCATCCATATTATTTTTGGCTTCATCCGGTAGTTGCCGCCAACTTGTGCTGCGCTTATTCAGCAGCGACTCCCAGCCCAGTTCAGCAATCCAGCCTTTCAGCAGCGTGTCATCCAGCCCTTCCTGACGGAAATCGTGGAACTGATAATCAAGGCCCTGTGCTTCCAGCCACTTGCGGGCTTTTTTAACCGTATCGCAGTTTTTAATGCCGTAGACGGTGATCATTTTACTGTCCTTAAAACTGTCGCTAAAAAATTAAGCGGTTTACAAAGACTCAACATACTGACGGATGCGTTTAGCCCCTTCAATACATTCATCCAGTGTCGCGACCAGCGCCATACGTACATAACCCGCACCAGGCAAAATACCGTCTTGTTCACGGGAAATGTAGCGGCCGGGCAGTACGGTCATATTCTGCTGTTCGAATAAGCCCTGAGCAAACTGATCATCGGCAATGGGGGTTGCGGCCCAGAGATAAAAACTGGCATCAGGTTTTTGTACATGCATCACGGGTGACAGAATTTCGATAACGGCATCAAATTTCTGGCGGTAGAGTTCCCGGTTTTCCAGCACATGGGCTTCATCATTCCAGGCGGCGATAGAGGCCAGTTGATGCTGTACCGGCATGGAGCTGCCGTGGTAAGTACGGTACTCAAGGAACGGGCCAATTAAAGCCGCATCACCGGCGATAAAACCAGAACGCAGACCCGGAAGGTTAGAGCGTTTAGACAGGCTGTGCATCACTACACAGTTTTTATAATCATCGCGGCCCAGTTCTGCACAGGCTTGCAGCAGACCCACCGGCGGTGTTGCTTCGTCCAGATAAACCTCTGAGTAACACTCATCAGAGGCAATTATAAAGTTGTACTGATCTGACAGTTTAATCAGCTTTTTAAGGGTTTCTATATCGGTGACTGCGCCAGTCGGGTTGCTGGGTGAGCAAAGAAACAGCAACTGGCAACGCTGCCAGATGGTTTCACTGACGGCATCAAAGTCAGGGATAAAGCCGTTTTCCGGCAAACAGTTCAGGTAATAAGGCTCAGCACCGGCCAGGTAAGCCGCGCCTTCGTAAATCTGGTAAAAAGGATTAGGTGAGATAACCAGCGGTTCACCTTCACGATCAATGGCAGCCTGGGTAAATGCAAAAATGGCTTCACGGGTGCCGTTAACCGGCAGCACGTTTTTCTCGGGATCAACACTGCCGGTGGTCAGCTTAAAACGGCGCTCGCACCAGCTGGCAATTGACTCACGCAACGCAGGTAAGCCCTTTGTCGTTGGATAGTTGGACAGGCAGGCCATATTATCGACCAGTGTCTCTTTAACAAACACCGGCGAGGCATGTTTAGGCTCACCGATAGAGAACGCAATGTGCGCCAGGTCTGAAGGCGGTGTAACTTGCGCTTTTAACCTGGCCAGTTTTTCAAAGGGGTAAGGCTGCAGAAGGCTGAGGTCTCTGTTCATCGAAAATCCTAATAACCCCGATAATTGGCGGGTTTTTGCACATAATAAGGCCGAAAATTATACAGAATAGCGCCGCTTCGATTAAGCCTTAAACGCAGAAAGCTGCATAAAAGAGGGTTGAATATGTGAGGGACGCCAATATGTCTGCTTTAAGTGAGCCTTTGCTATGCTTCAGTGTATAAAAACCGAGGAAAATAAGATGCAGTCTGAGTTACGTCTACATGCCCGTATGCCGCTGGATCTTCCGGCAGAGATGCTGCTTTCTGATGAAGATTCGGCGGATGTCACCCTGAAAAACCTGAGCATGGGTGGTTTGATGGTGCAGGGGGATAAGCGGGTTAGCCAGCTGCTTAGCTCACATAAACCCGGTTTTCCGGTGGAGGTAGAGTTGCACTTTGGTTTGCTTGAGCAGCCCGTGCGTTGTCATTGTCGGCTGATTCATGCCCATCGCCAGAACCAAAACCTGTTTAATTTTGGTTTTAAGCTGCTGAGTCTCGGGTCAGAGTCTCAGCAGCTTGTTCAACAGGTGCTGGCGCAATACGAGGCTGGTCGCACCTGATCTGCCAGCGTATCAGGCTGTGTGGTTGGGCTTCAGACCAAAACGCCCCCGAATGCTTTCAATCACGGTTAACATTGAAGGTACAAACAGCAGAATCAGCACCGTGCCGTAGGCCAGGCCAAAGACAATAGAGACAGCCATCGGAATCAGGAACTGGGCCTGCAATGAGGTCTCGAATAAAATCGGAGTCAGGCCCGCAATGGTTGTCAGGGAGGTGAGCAGCACCGCCCGCAGGCGCTGGCAGGCAGCCTCGATAATCGCCTCGTTAATTGCCATACCCTGTGAGCGCAGTTGTTTGTAGAAGGTGATCAGTACAATAGAGTCGTTGATCACAATACCCGACAAACCAAAGAAGCCAAACAGGGAGAGTATCGTCAGGTCTATGCCCAGTAAACCATGCCCAAGGGTGGCCCCTGTCAGGCCCAGTGGAATGGCCAGCATAATGGCAATCGGCCAGGTATAAGATGAAAATACCCAGGCCAGAATAATGTAGATCAGGGTCAGGGCCAGGAATAAGCCCATCTTCATATCCGACATGGTACGGCGCTGGCGTTTATTCGAGCCTTCAAAGCTGGCCTCGATACCATAACGACTGGTAATTTGTTCCAGGCTGCTGGTTTTCAGGTTGTCGATAATTTCATTGGCATTAGCAACACTTTCATCCAGATCGGCTGAGACATTAATCGCCAGCTGTCCGTCGACACGTTGCAGAGTATCAAGCCCCTGTTTTGCTTTAAATTCGACCACGTTTGCCAGCAAAGTAGTGCCACCACCGGGTAGTACCAGCGGTAATTGCTCAATTGCCCGTAGCCGGTTTCGCTCGTTATCGGGCAGTGAGACCCGCACTTCTACCTCTTCCTGATCCTGATAAAAGCTTTGTACTTTAACACCATCAAAAGCAGCACGCAGTTGACGACCAACGGTTTCCAGCGTCAGGCCCGTGGCCTTGCCTGCCGGTGTGAGTGAGTAAATAAGCTGAGATTTTCCGTAAGGCAGGTCGTCATCTACATTGGAAAGGCCGCTATAACCTTTAAGCAGCGTCTGAAGTTCCAGAGATGCCGCTTTCAGGTGATCCATATTTGTGCCGCTGAGTTTTACCTCAATGGCTTTGCCCGAAGGGCCGGAGCGGGCCTGATCTATAGCAAATTTTTCGACCCCGGCAGGAATTTGTATACGCTGTCGCCAGTTTTTGATCAGGGTTTTGTTGCTGATTGTGCGGCTATCGGCTGAGAACATTTCTATTTTCAGGGCACCAAATTCATCCCCTTTAAAGGCGCTGACACTGGTGCGGCTGAAGTCAGCCTGTAACTGCTGCTGAAACGCGACTTTAACGTTTTCTCCCTCCAGTGCCTTATCGGTCTGCCAGAGCGTGGTTTCCAGGTGGCTCAGAAAACGTGCTACCTGGGCTTTATCCGTGCCAGCTGCAAACTGTACGTTAGCGGTCATGCTGTCGCGCTCAACGGCCGGGAAAAAGTTAAATTTGATACGTCCCCCGGCGAGCAGTGCAAAGGCAAAAATAAAGAGGGCAAATGAGGCTGCAATAGTCGCCCAGCGAAACTGCAGGGCTTTAGTAACAAAACGCCGGAACGTGACGTCTCTGAAATGATCAAATGCAGCATCCAGTTTTAAACGCACTTTGGAGGGGTGAAGGTCAGAGACCTTGTGCAGGCTGTGGTGTAAATGGCCGGGCAGAATCAGGAAACATTCAATCAGGGAGGCGATAATCACACAGATGATGACAGTGGGTATATCGATCAGAATGCTACCGATCCGGCCTTCGAGCATCAGCAAGGGTAAAAAGGCAGCAATGGTGGTCAGGGAGGATGCCATAACAGGTGCCAGCATACGATGGGCACCCCCAATGGCTGCTTGTAACCCTGGCTCCCCGCGCTTGAGGTGTGACAGGGTATCTTCACCCACCACAATCGCATCGTCGACAATGATACCCAGTGCCATAATCAGGCCAAACAGGCTGATCATATTAATTGTGCCGCCAATGCTGTAGAGCACAGCTAAGGTGGCGAGAAAAGATACGGGAATGCCCACCGTTACCCAAGCCGCCACGCGGGCGTTGAGGAAGAGGAACAGAATACAGATAACCAGCGCCAGACCACCCAGGCCGTTTTTCAGCAACAGGCTGATACGGTCTTTTACCGGCTGCCAGCGCTCATCAAAGGTAATGACCTGAATATTGGGCGGCAGCGTGGGGCGTGCCTTTTCCAGCCAGTTGTTTAAGAGTTCGGCGGTTTTTAAGGTGTCTTCAGTTTCGGTGCGGCGTACCCGGATCAGGATGGCCGGGGCATCCTGGTAAAAGAGCTCTATCTGATCATCCTGGGTGCGCAGGCTGATATCAGCCACATCACCCAGACGCACCAGGCGACCGCTGCTATCGGTGAGCAAAGGCAACTGGCGAAAGCCTTCCACATCCCGTTGCTGGCTTAAACTGCGGATCTGACGTGCACCTTCACTTTTAGCAGCGGTACCGGCGGGCAGATCGAGGCTGCGCTGTTGGATGTTGGCGCTGATCTCGCTCAGGGTCATATCCAACTCATGTAGCTGCTGGGAAGGCAGCTGAATTGCAATCTCCTGTTTCGGCATACCCGAGAAGTCAATTTTACTGATGCCTGCTTGCAGAAGCTCGCGCTCAAAGCGGCGGGCAAGGGGGCGTAATTCTTCTAACTGCAGGGCTTCTCCGGTAACCAGCAGGCTGGCCACACTTTCATAACGAATAATTTTCTGAACCAGCGGTTTTTCAGCATCCGCCGGTAAATCACGCTCGATAGAATCAATCTTCTGTTTGATTTCATCCAGAAGCACATCGGCATTAGTGCCTTCTTTTAACTCCAGCCGGACAGAAGCCATGCCCTGAGTTGCCGTTGAAAACAGGGTATCTATTTCGGGTATCGATTTTAATTCTTCTTCAACCGGCAGCAGTACGGAGCGTTCCACATCTTCGGCGGCCGCGCCGCTCCAGGCAACTTGTACGGTAATAATATCCAGCTCGAACGTGGGGAAAAACTGGGTGTTGAGCTTTTTAATACTCCAGGCCCCGGCAAGAATCATCAGGATCATCAGCAGGTTAGCTGCGACCCGGTGTGATGCAAAAATAGCCGTCAGATTTTGCAGCGGCCCCTGATAGTGGTTCATTGGCCCGCCTCTTTAACTTTCAGGCCGGTGCTGGCGTTGGGTAATTGGGTAGTGACAAGTTTATCGCCGGGTTTTATGTCAGCGCCGCGCACCAGAATTTGTGTTTTGCCATTTGCCAGTGTGATTTCACCGGCACGCTCTACCGTGATGGCTTGCAGGCGCTGCTCGCTAATGCGGTAAATCCGATCGATACCGTAAAGTGCCTGGGGCGGTAATGCGATCAGGTTTGTCTGTTGGGGTAACTTCAGCGACAGGGAAATTGAGCGGCCCGGTTCCGGATGTAAGTCTGTTGTTTCTATATCAAAAAAGGCATCAACACCGGCACGTCCACCATTTACCTCACTGGCCAGGCGGTCAAGTTTTAAGCGCAGTGGCTGGCTGTCTATCATTGCCTGGGCAGATAAGTCAGACTGCCCGACAAGGGCACTGCGTATCTGGGGCAGTATGCGTGAAGGAATCTGGGTGCGAACTTCCAGGCGATTCAGACCATACAGGGTCAGCAGGGTATCGCCGCTGTGCACCCGATCACCAGGAGATACCTGTAGCCTGGCAACACGACCCTCAAAAGGAGCTTTAATCTGGGAGCGCTCCAGGTCCAGCAGGGCGGCATCGTATAGTGCTTTGGCCCGCTGCAGGTTGGCATCCATTTGTTTCAGGCGGTTAGGGTGATCGTTAATGGCTTGCTGGCGGCTATTTAGTGACAGGGCCTGCTGGTGGTAACTGATACGGGCATTGTCCAGCTGGTTTTGACTGCCTGCATTACGTTTAATCAGGCTTTCATAACGACTGACACTTTTTTGACTGAGTTGCAGCAGGTTCTTTTCAATCACCAGGGCTTTCAGGTCTGCATTATGGCGTATCTGCTCGGCTGCCCGCTGAGCTTCACTGTTACGCAAATCAGCTTCACGCTGGCTCACCAGTAAACGGATATCCCGATCATCCAATTGCAGCAGCAGGTCGCCGGTTTTGAAGTAACGCCCTTCATCCGTGGGCACATCCGCCACGTAGGCATTGATGGAAGATGATAAAGTGGTGACGCGGGGTGATTCAATCTTGCCGTAGAGTGTCAGCTCCGGTTGGTAAGCCGAGAGTTGGGCTTCCTGCACGCTAACCGCCCATACCTTTTCCTGGGCCGCACGGGAAGGCGCCTGGGGTTTGGTAGACTTCATAAACATGAAGCTGGCAATCGCCAGACTCAGAAACAATAAAGGCAAAAACCATTTAAGAAATGTGTGTTTGCGGGAGGAGCTTACCTGCGTCATAAAAACATATTCCCTGATTCTGATAGTCGGGCTGTTGGGTGACTTTAGAATTTAAAGATGGCTGTGATTGGTTTGTAGCGGACATTAGTCTATCTGCCAGGTGACTGCTAGCCAACTTTACAATTCTTAACGGCATGTTACTTTAGAATAACGCTGTGGCCATTGTGTTTTAGTCCCTTATTATTCTCTTTTCAGCGTATATTTATTCAGGCTGTTCAGGCATCTGTCCTGATCATTGCAGGAGGTTTTATGCATACGGATTCAGTTCTTTGCCTTAATAGTCAGGGCTTTCATCGTATGGTTTACCATCAGTGGGGCAGCGATGATAACGAGCGGGTATTGGTTTGTGTGCATGGACTGGCACGCAACAGCCGCGACTTTGATGAGCTGGCAAAAAGCCTGGCGCGGGACTATCGGGTGATCTGCCCGGATATTGTAGGACGTGGCAGCAGTGACTGGTTACCAACGGGTAGCCCGTACGGTCTGCCTCAATACCTGAACGATATGACCACCTTGCTCGCCCGGCTGAATGTGGAACAGGTTGACTGGCTGGGTACGTCTATGGGTGGCATTATCGGCATCTGCCTGGCCGCACAACCGAATAGCCCCATTCGTAGCTTGGTACTTAATGATATAGGCAGCTTTATTCCTGCCAACGCATTGCAGCGCATTAGCAGCTACCTGGGGCACAAAGAATTCTCTACCCTGGCAGAGGTGGAGCAGTACATGAAAAGCCATTATCTGGCGCTGAAAAACCTGAATGAATTACAGTGGCAACACCTGGTTCGACAGGGTGTACGGCCACTTGAATCAGGGGGCTATGCCTTGCATTATGATCCAGCCATCGCCCAGGCCACCGCCGCCATGGCTGATCAGGATGTAGACCTGATGCCTTTCTGGCGGGCTATTCAGTGCCCCCAGGCCCTTATTTGGGGAGAGGCATCTGATGTCTTAACGGCGGATACCGTGACTCAAATGCAGGCGCTTAACAGTGATATGGCGTTGCTTGGTTTGCCGGGGATATGCCATGCGCCTTCCCTGATGGAAGCCGATCAGATTCGCTGGGTTCAGCACTGGCTTCGTCATCACCAATAAAACAGAGGTTTGAATGAGTGTATTAACCCACTGGCCGGAAGATCAGCTTTGTTTGAGTTATAAAGAGCGCCAGCATGCCGTTGAGGCGGTTGAAAAAGCCTTTGCCTCCACACTGGAAAGCCTGAAGGTCGATATCGGACTGGTGGAAATGTTTGAGTCCATTTATGTGCCTTTAGGTGCCTGGCTGGCCCGTCGTAAACAGTTGCAGCCGGGGCCACTGGTATTAGGAATTAACGGCGCGCAGGGGGCCGGGAAGTCAACACTGTTTAATCTGCTGGAAGTGATTCTGACGGAAGGTTTTGATTTAAGAGTGGTGGGTTTTTCAATTGATGATCTGTATAAAACCCGGGAGGAACGGGAGGCGCTGGGTGCCGATGTGCATGCGCTGCTGCGTACCCGGGGTGTACCGGGCACCCATGATGTGGCGCTGGGAAGAGATATTCTGGACTCGTTAAAGAACAGTGATGAGAACAGTGTGACTAAAATACCGGTATTTGATAAATCGATTGATGACCGCTGCGAGGCGGCGGTTTGGCAGGAGTGGCTGGGGCCTGCGGATATTATTGTACTGGAAGGTTGGTGCGTGGGTGCAAATCCTCAGGCAGCATCTTCACTCTATGATCCTATTAATGCACTTGAAGCTTGTGAAGATGTTGATGGTGCCTGGCGTCATCATGTTAATGCGCAACTGTCCGGTGAGTATAGAGAACTGTTCGATATGCTGGATGTGCTCTTAATGTTAAAAGTGCCCAGCATGGATGCCGTTTTTGAATGGCGCTCGCTTCAGGAGAAAAAGCTGGCGGAGCGGGTGAAGTATATCTACGATACGCAGCAACCGACCGATCATCTGCGCATCATGGATGAAGGTCAGATTCAGCGTTTTATCCAGCATTATGAACGTTTGACACGGCATATGCTGGAAGAGATGCCGGATCGGGCAGATGTTACGCTGCTACTGAACGATAACCATAAAATTTACGATATTCAGGTGAACTGTCCCCTGGATAATACGGAAACACGCTGATGAACTTGATCTTACGACCCCTGTTTTGTTTTTCATTATTCATAATGCTGACCGGCTGTCAGACTGCTTATTACTCTGCTATGGAGCAAGTAGGCGTCCATAAACGGGATATTCTGGTCGATCGGGTGGTTGATGCGCGGGACGCCCAGTCTGATGCCCAGGAACAGTTTAAAGATGCACTGGAGCAGTTTCGCTCGGTTGTACAGTTTGATGGCGGCGAGCTGGATGCCATCTACAATCAGCTCCAGGCGGAATATGATGACAGTGTAGATGCGGCCGATGATGTAAGAAGCCGTATTGATAACGTTGAAGATGTGGCAGAGGCGCTGTTTGAGGAATGGACAGAAGAACTGACGCTGTACAGTAACCGTAAACTGCGTGATCAGAGTGCGCGTCAGCTACGTGATACTCAAAAGCGTTATGCTGAACTGTTACGCAGCCTGAAACAAGCTGAAAAGCGTATGGCACCGGTGCTGTCTTCTTTGCAGGATAATGTGCTTTATCTGAAACATAACCTGAATGCCCGGGCGATTGGTGCGCTAAAAGGAGAGTTCCGGGGTATCAAACAGGATATGGATTTACTGTTACGGGATATGCAGCGTGCGATTAAACAATCCGATGCGTTTATCCGGCAGATGGATAAGCGGGGTTAGTTTTATCGGACCACAGGTTGATGCAAATGCCCTGACCGTCAGATCGGAAAAAATGTCATAGAGGCTGCACTGTGTACAACGTTTTTAATAGTACGGTTGGTGGTATCGGCAATAATGGCTGCCAGCATATCCTGCAGTGCAATCATTTTTCCGAACTGACGTTCAAAGCTCAGGTTTTGGATGCCCTCCCGGGACAGACCGTTGGTGAGTAGCAGAGGCTTTCCCTGAGGGTCTGAATGGTTATTCAATTGCCAGGCGATGGTCTCCAGATTGCGGGCGCTGTTATAGAGTTTTTGCTGATCCAGTTCGTCCAGTATAAAGAAGGCCTGCTTGTGATTGTAGGCAGCATCAATCATTGAACGAATGCCCATCATCAGTGCAAATACCCGGTCCTGTTGATAGGACAGGGAGAGCGCCCGTTGTATCAGGTTATTGCTCAGGCGTCCTTCGAATTCGGGGTAACCCTCAGGCGGAAAGGGGGACATAATCTGCTGAACGCGCAGATCAATGCTCATACGGGGTGTTTTTGCCAGTTCCCGGGGGTTGCGCTTGTAGAGTTTGCTGGTGAGCTCAACGAGAAGCCGGTCAAGGGTTTTACGGTGGGCATCTGCGACCATATCAATATCGGATTTGGCCAGATTGCGAATATCAAAGGTACGTATACTGCCGGAATTGCAGCCCGCAATGAAGAGCGCCACTATAAGAAGTAGTGAGATACGCATCGGTCAAATTTTCACCCCGACTGATAAATGCTGATATTGCTTGCTACCTGGTTTTCACAGTATGCCATGGAATCAGGATCTACAAGTCTGTTTTTGTAAGTTTTACGTAAAGCCGATTTTAAAGCTACCGATTTACTATCAGTGTGCGTAATAATTGTCCTCAGCGCTTCAGGTGAAGCGTATTTGCTGTGCTTAGGAAGGGCTGCTGTTATGAGGCCTGAAAAATCGAGTAAGAGATAAAATAACGATGAGTAACGACTATAGCCGCCTGAGGCGGGAGTATCTGGCACAGCCTCTGCACCGTGAGGAATTGCAGGCAGATCCGGTACAGCAGTTTGCACGCTGGCTGGAAAAAGCGACAGAGGTGTCGCCCGATGATGCAACTTCTATGACACTGGCAACGGCCGGTCTCTCGGGTATGCCCTCGGCCCGTATTGTACTGCTGAAACATTTTGATCAGCAGGGTTTTGCCTGGTATACCGATTATCGCAGTCAAAAGGGGCAGGCTTTAGCTGAAAATCCTCAGGCTGAATTGATGTTTTACTGGTACGGACTGGAGCGCCAGGTACGTATTCAGGGCACAGTGGAAAAGTTACCTCAGACCCAGGGTGAAAAATATTTTAATGAGCGCCCTGTTGGCAGTCGCCTGAGCGCGGCGGCCTCCTGTCAGAGTGCTGTTATTGAGAGCCGTCAGGCATTGGAGCAAAGGGTAGAGGCACTTCAAACCCGTTATCCTGAGGGAGATATACCTCATCCACCTGAGTGGGGAGGTTATATTCTGAAACCAACACACTTTGAATTCTGGCAGGGACGGGAGAGTCGTTTGCACGACCGTTTTATCTACCGCCTGAAAGATAATCAGTGGGTCATTGAGCGGTTACAGCCATGATAAATGCTTATTTGGAAACCGCTATCGTTGAGCCTGAGGTGCCTGCAACAGCCTCAGTCATCTGGCTGCATGGTTTAGGCGCAGACGGACATGACTTTGAGGCGGCCGTGCCGCTGCTGAATTTACCGCAGACTGCCCCGATCCGTTTTATATTTCCCCATGCGCCAGTGCGCCCGGTGACGATTAATAATGGCTGGCCAATGCGTTCCTGGTACGACATTCTGGCGATTGATATTGAGCGACGTATTGATGAACAGGCGCTGATGGACTCTGTCGCGCAGATCAGCCTGCTGATTGAACGGGAAATCGGGCGGGGCATTGCACCGGAACGTATTATACTGGCAGGCTTTTCCCAGGGCGGCGCGGTAGCCTATCAGACGGCACTTTGTTATCCACAGCGTTTAGGGGGGCTGGTGGTGCTCTCAACCTATATGGCAACCACCCATAAGATTCGACAGGAGAAAAGCCCGGCGAATGCCAACCTGCCTGTTTGGCTGGCCCACGGTGTATTGGATGATGTGGTGCCTTTTTCACTGGGGGAGCAGGCTGTAGTTGAGTTGCAGCACCAGGGTTATGAGCCTGAGTGGCACCGTTATCCTATTGCCCATGAGGTTTCTGCTGAAGAGCTGACAGAGCTGGGGCACTGGATAGAACAGATTTTAGACGTTAAGGAATTATGAATATGAAAATTACCCAGGATGCCGTTGCACTCTTTCATTACGCGCTGGTTGACCGCAAGAACAAAGTACTGGATGGCTCGCGCGGTGGTGCTCCGCTGCCCTACCTGCATGGTCACCAAAATATAGTACCAGGTTTGGAAAAAGCGATGGAAGGGCGTGAAGCCGGGGATAAGTTTAAGATCACGCTGATGCCAAGTGAAGCCTACGGTGAGCGTGATGAGGAACTGGTGCATGTTATTGATCGTGTCTCTTTTGAAGGTATGGGTGAGCTGAAAGTGGGGATGCACTGCCAAACTGAAGATGAAGAGGGTAATCCACAACTAGTCACCGTGCTTGAGTTTAACGATGAAGAAGTGGCTGTTGACGGCAATCACCCCTTCGCAGGCAAAGCGCTGACCTTTGATGTGGAAGTGATGGATGTGCGACCAGCCACAGAAGATGAACTGGCCCTGGGAAGGGTCAGTCCGGGGTAAGCACAGGCTCACATATATTATTTAATATCAGCTAGTTAAGGTTTTGTTCGTGGATATAGTCTACATACGTGAATTAGAAGTGGAAACGGTTATAGGTATCTATGACTGGGAGCGGGAAATCCGTCAGGTTGTCAGTCTTGATCTGGATATGGGTACGGATATCCGTCAGGCCGTTGCCACCGAAAATGTTGAGAACACGCTGAATTATAAGACAGTATCTGAGTGTCTGATTGAGTTTGTTGAACAAAGTGAGTTTCAGCTGGTGGAAACCCTGGCTGAGGAGCTCGCTGAACTGGTGATGCAGACCTTTCCGGTGCCCTGGTTGCGCCTGCGTGTGGGCAAACCCGGTGCGGTGCCTGCGGCCCGTGATGTGGGTGTGATTATCGAGCGCGGAGCGCGCACCTGATGGCACAGGTGTTTGTCAGTATTGGCAGCAACCAGAATCGTACGGCTTATATTTGCGCTGCGTTGGATGCACTTCAGTCTCTGTTTGGTGATTTACAGTTATCCACCGTCTATGAAAGCGAAGCCGTAGGTTTTTCGGGTGATAATTTTTATAACCTGGTGGCGGGTTTTGAGACCCGCTTGTCGGTGGGGCAATTATCCCGAACGCTGAAAGCGGTTGAAGACGATAATGGCCGTTGTCGGCAGGGGCCAAAATTCAGCGGGCGTACCCTGGATATCGATATTCTGACGTACGATGAGCAGGTGGGTTGCTGCGAGGGTGTGCAATTGCCAAGGGATGAAATTACCCGTAATGCTTTTGTGCTTTTGCCGCTTTCTGAGCTTGCGCCGACGGTAATACACCCGCTGACAGGTCAGACTTATGAGCAGCTGTGGCAGGCCTATGATCCATTGTCGCAACGCCTTTGGCCGGTGGACTTTAACTGGCGAAATCGGGTTATTTCCCGCATACGCTGACCTGTATCGTTTGGTGTATGAACAGGCCTGCTTCGTGGGTAGATTATCAGCTGTAGAGCCCCCGCCCGCCGTCAACGGCCAGGATCTGGCCGGTAATAAACTGCGCACCGGCCAGGTAGGCGACCGCATCAGCAATATCCCCGGCGGTGCCGCTGCGGGCCAGCGGTGTTTTTTGCAGAATAGCCTGCTGTTCTTCCTCAGAGATTGCTGCCTGATCTTCAGGCCAGAGTATCGGGCCGGGTGCTACACCATTAATACGCACCTGGGGCGCGAGTTCTTTTGCCAGCACTTTGGTCATCATCTCAAGACCTGCTTTAGCGATTGAATAGATGGCATAACCGGTTAAACCACGCTGTGCATGTACATCGATGATATTAATTACGGCACCGGATCGCTTTTTTAAATCGTCGCTAAACGCGGCAGTAAGAAAATAAGCGGCGCGCAGGTTACTGTTGATCAGGTCATCCCACTGAGACTGGTCGCTGTGTGCCAGTGGGGTGGGGTAAAAGCTGGACGCATTGTTGATTAGCAGATCGAGTTCACCAAAATCTGTCTGAAGCTGCCTGACCCGTTCAGAGACGGCGGTCATATCGTTCAGGTCTGCGGCGATTGTATACGCCGAGTCAGGCCTTAGTGTATTAAGCTCAGCAGCCAGCCTGTTGGCCTCGGTGCCTGAGTGGCGGTAATGAATAATCACCCGATAACCCTGCTTGTGCAGGCAGCGGCTGATCTCAGCGCCAATGCGCCGGGCGCCGCCGGTGATCAGAGCCGTTCGTGAGTCACAGGTTTTCAAAGACTCATCCTTCAGGTTCACAGCAGAGCTGCTGGCGGCGACGGTTAAGTTCATCACCCAGTGCTTTGCCTTTAAAGCCTTCGGCGATTAAAGCAGAGGCTTCGAGTTGATTCAGGCGTTCCAGTAACGGGAAAAACAGCGTGGCCGGTGAGTCATCCGTATTGTGCAGCGCCTGACAGCAGATGAGTATACCCGCCAGTCGTTGCGGGCGTCGTAACAGGTCGAGGGCCTGGATGATTTCAAAGCGTTGTCTGCCATTGAGGGCAGCAAACCGGCTGATTTCTGAGTGCCAGCGCTGTACCTGCAGCGCCTGTTCCAGCCAGAGCTTTGGTGTGCGAAGTCGTTCGCAGAACCGGGTAATTTGAAGGTGGGCCTGCTCGGGCGGCAGTTGCCGGGTGGCGAGTGTCATCAGACAGCTGAAAACCGCTATACCCTGACCGCTTTGCTGCTTCAGTCTGCTTAAAACACTTTCAGTCTCTGACTGAATACTGGCATTGTCGAACAGGCTCAGCCATTCAGGAAAAAGCACCGACAGTGCACCGCAGCGCTTCAGTAGTTCAATATAGGTATAAGGTGAGGTTTCGTTGAAGGCGCGCTCACTTTCTTTCCAGACCCGTTCTGCTACCAAGTGGTTCAGTTCATCACTCTCAGACAAGGTTTGCATCAGTGTCAGGGTTTCTTCGGCAACCCTGAAACCCAGATGGTGATAGCGGGCGGCAAAGCGGGCGACTCTGAGTACTCTTAAAGGATCTTCTGCAAACGCAGGAGAAACATGGCGAAGAATACGCTGCTCGATGTCTTGCTGGCCGTGATAAGGGTCAATCAGGGTGCCGTCAGCACTTTGTGCGATGGCATTGATGGTCAGGTCCCTGCGTTGCAGGTCTTCTTCCAGGGTGACATCCGGGGCTGCAAAATACTGAAAGCCTGTATAACCTTTGCCGGATTTACGCTCGGTACGGGCCAGGGCGTATTCTTCGCCGCTGCCGGGGTGGATAAAAACCGGAAAGTCTTTGCCAACGGGTTTAAACCCTTTTGCCAGCATGGCATCAGGCGTGGCGCCAACCACTACCCAGTCTTTATCGTAAACGGGGTAATGCAATAGCTGATCTCTTACGGCGCCGCCGACCAGATAGATTTGCATATCAGCGCTCACAAAGTTCCGGAAAATCTACCCGCCAGGCTTCGAATCCACCATTAACACTATAGACATTATCAAAGCCCTGGTGTGCCAGGTAATCCGCTGCGGACTGGCTACTGACACCGTGATAGCAGCAGACTAGCAAAGGTTTATCCATATCGGCTTCGTGCAGAAACTGGTGCAGGTTGTTGTTGGAAATATTAACAGCGCCGGGCATATGGCCGGTCTGAAAGCTTTGCGCATCGCGAATATCCGCAACGGTTGCACCTTGCGCTAATAGCTCCTGAGCCTGTGTGGTAGAGATACAGCTATATTGATCCATATTGATAACCTTTTTAATCATATTGGAAAAAGTAGTTAGCAGGACTTTAAAGCGCTGCATTCACAATGAAAGAGCATCTGGTCTTCCAATCGCATAGCGGTTAGCTGATTGCCCCAGACGCAGCCTGTGTCCAGGGCAAAAACATTATCTGCTTCCGCATAACCTTCCAGCGCCGCCCAGTGGCCAAAGATAATCGCTATTTCAGCACTTTTGCGGGGGTGGTGGAACCAGGGAAGGTAACCTTCGGGCTGGGACTCCAGAGTGCCTTTTGTTTTAAGTTCGAGGCGACCCTGATCGTCACAAAAGCGCATACGGGTCAGGTAGTTGGTAATCAGGCGCAGGCGATCCCAGCCTGCAAGGCCGTCCTGCCACTGATTTGGTAAATTGCCATACATCTGAGAAAAGAAGTCCCGGGCGTTTTTGCCCGTTAGAACCGCTTCGACTTCGCCAGCCCGGGCGCGGGCTTTTTTAAGGGACCAGTCAGGCGGAATGCCCGCATGTACCATGGCATAACCCAGGGCCTTATCAACCACCAGCAGGGGTTGTTGACGTAACCAGTCCATCAGGGCTTCGCGGTCAGGGGCGTCCAGAATTTCCTGCAGGGTATCACTGCGCCGGGCGTGGGTTGTGCCATAGTGTACCGCCAGCAAATGCAAATCATGATTGCCCAGAACAATGCGTGCGCGTTTACCCAGTCGCTTAAGAAAACGCAGGGTTTTCAGCGAATCAGGCCCCCGGTTGACTAGATCACCCGCAATCCACAGCTGATCCTGATCACCGAAGCCGATCTTATCAAGCAGTTGTTGCAGCTGCGTGTAGCAGCCCTGTATATCACCGATTGCGTAAGTGGCCATCGCGGTTCTGGACTCCGGTTTTTAACTGATGGTCAGCAGTGTATCAGAGCAGGCGCGGGTGATCCGCCCCGTCGTTGTTGTGCCTCAGTACGGTTTTTAATGCAATGCGTTGGGGGTTGCCAGGGTAAAGGGAATAACAGGGGCGCTGAAGGTCGCACCATCATCCCGGCGCATCTGGTAGCAGCCCTGCATACTGCCCACGCTGGTGGCCAGTACGGTGCCGCTGGTGTAGCTGTAGCTGTTTTCCGGTTCAATAACCGGCTGCTCGCCAACCACGCCTTCGCCTTCGACTTCCTGGGAGTGCTCATTGCCATCCACAATCAGCCAGCGTCGGCTTAGCAGCTGGACGGACTGCGGGTTATGGTTGGTGATGGTGATATGGTAAGAGAATACATAACGTTTGCTGTCCGGGTCGGACTGCTCTGCCAGATAGTTGGTTTCTACGTTAATCTGGATGTTCTCTTCCGGGCTGTCAATCTGCATAGGCTGTGCTTAACCCTTATTATTTTGTTTCTGGTTGAGGTGGTCGCTGATGCGGACGAACTGCTCTAGTGTCAGACGCTCAGGGCGCAGAGAAGGGTCTATATTCAGGGCTTCCAGTTCTTCGCCGCTCATGACGGGTTTCATATTGTTACGTAATGTCTTACGGCGCTGACCAAAGGCCATACGTACCACATCCCGCAACAGGTCTTCATTTTGCGCTTTAAACGGCAGTGTCTGATAAGGCGTCAGGCGGATAATGGCTGAATCAACCTTAGGTGCCGGGTTAAAGGCTTCGGGTGGCACAATAAACAGGGCTTCTACTTTGCAGTAATACTGGGCCATGATGCCCAGGCGTCCATAGTTGTTTTCGCCAGGCCCGGCGGCCATACGGTCCACCACTTCTTTCTGCAGCATAAAATGCATATCTTCTATCTGCCCGGCATGACTCAGCAGATGGAAAATCAGTTGTGTGGATATATTATATGGCAGGTTACCTACAACCCGCAGGCGACGGTCATCTTCGCGCAGGGAAGCGAAGTCGAACTTCATGGCATCTGTTTCAAAAATACGGAATTTATCGCCGTAATTAAAAAACTTGGTACGCAAAATAGGCGGCAGATCACGATCCAGTTCGATCGCATCCAGCGCACCGGCACCATCCAGTAACTCTTCAGTCAGCGCACCCAGGCCCGGCCCGATTTCAACTAAATGGTCTGATTCATGGGGGGCGATGGCACGGATAATCCGGCGAATGACACCGTGATCATGCAGGAAGTTCTGCCCGAAACGTTTACGGGCTTTATGCATTGCAGGTTTTTGGCTCATCAGAATCAGTTCGTTGGTTGTTGGTGTGCGGCCATAGTGGCAGCGTAGTTGATCGCAGTTTGCAGGCTGCCCTGATCGGCAAGACCGGTGCCTGCCAGATCCAGTGCGGTGCCATGATCAACAGACGTGCGGATAATGGGCATGCCCAGTGTAACATTAACGGCCCGCCCGAATCCTTTGTATTTCAAAACAGGTAATCCCTGATCATGATACATCGCCATCACGGCATCCGCGTTAGTCAGATATTTTTCTGTAAACAACGTATCTGCCGGTAGCGGCCCTGTCAGATTCATGCCCTGAGTGCGCAACTTTTCGAGGGTGGGTTCTATTATTTCGATTTCTTCGCGGCCCAGGTGTCCGCCTTCACCTGCATGGGGATTAAGACCGGCGACCAGTATATGGGGATTGCTCAGGCCAAAGGCACTTTTTAAATCCTGATGTAAAATGCCCAGCACTTCAGTAAGCAGTTCAGGGGTAATGCTGTCAGCCACATCACGCAGGGGCAGGTGGGTGGTGGCCAGCGCCACCCGCAGACCTTCAGTGGCCAGCATCATTACTACCTTTGAACTACCGGTCAGTGCTTCCAGAAATTCCGTATGGCCGCTGAAGGCAATACCGGCATCATTAATAATGCCTTTATGTACCGGCGCGGTAACCAGTGCATCGAAGGTGCCTTCAAGACAGCCTTCAGCAGCCAGGCGCAGGGTTTCCAACACATAGGCACTGTTCGCCGTTGAAAGTTGGCCAGTGGTTACGTTTTCTGCCAGATCAACCGGCATAACGGTCAGGCAGCCTGGTTCAGAGGCTTGCGGAGCCGTATCCGGGTTAAAAACACGGAGGTTTAGCGGCAGGTTCAGCGCTGTTGCACGGGTTTTTAGCAAACCGGGGTCAGCAATAACCACCAGTTCATGGTTGTGGCACTGCTGTGCAATCTGAATACAGAGGTCCGGGCCTATACCGGCAGGCTCGCCTGCTGTGATGGCCAGTCGAAGTATGCTCACGTCTGATGGCCCTTATTCTTTAATTTCGATATAGGCCTGGGAGTGAATTTCACGTATCCAGTTATCGAGTTCTTCGTTAAATCGGCGCTTGCGAATCACGTTCCGGGCTTCATTTTCCCGCATTTCAGTGCTGACATCCTGGGTGCGGCGGTCCCGAGCCCAGAGGATATGCCAGCCAAAGCGGGACTTGAAGGGCTCTGATGTCTGCCCCGCTGGCGTACGGTTCATGACCTGTTCAAATTCAGGCACCATCTGGCCATTTTGTGTCCAGCCCATATCACCGCCTTCAGAGCCGCTGGCAGCATCATCGCTGTATTCGGTTGCCAGCTGCTCGAAGGACTCACCTTGTTTCAGACGTTCAGCAAGTTCGTAGATTTTTTGGCGGGTTTGCCCGGCGCTTCGGATTTCAGTGGGTTTTAACAGAATGTGACTGATTTGTGTCTGTTCAATCAGCATTTGTTCACCACCGCGTTTATCGTTCACCTTAATGATATGAAAACCACCGGGTGTGCGTACAGGGGCTGACACAGAGCCAACCTGAGCATTTTTAAGCGCAAGGCGGAGTTGTTGTGGCAGTTCGTTGAGTTGTCGCCATCCCAAATCGCCGCCTTTCAGGGCGTTAGGAGCATTGGAATAGCTGATAGCTGCCTGGGCGAAGTCAGCCCCGGTCTTCAATTGCTGGTAAAGTGCCTGTGCTTTTTTTTCTGCCGCCTGGATCAGTGCGGGTGAAGCCTGAGTTGGCACGGAAAACAGGATATTGCTCAGCAGATACTCAGCGTGAGCCCGGGCTTTGCCTTCATCCGACTCCAGGTAGTTACGCAGATCCTGTTCGCTGATACGAATACGGCGATTAACCTGGCTTTGCTGTACCTGAGAGATCAGCAATTCACGGCTGACCTGTTCACGGAAACTGTCAAAATCACGGCCTTCTTTGATAATGGCTGCGCGAAACTGTTCCAGTGATAATTTATTCTGTTTGGCGATGTTTTGCAGGGCTGCGGCCAGTTGCCGGTCAGAAATCCGGATGCCTTGTTGTTCGGCAACCTGTAGTTGCAGACTATCCAGTATTAAACGGTCGAGAACCTGCTGGCGCAGGATGTTTTGTGCAGGCAAAGCCGTCTGGCGGGCTTTCAACTGTTCGCTGACCAGGTTGATACGTGTGTTCAACTCGCTTTGCAGCACAATGCCATCGTTAGCGATTGCAACGACCCGATCCAGGGGGATCTCCTGGGCATAAACGCTGAGTGAAAGTACGCTGCCTGCAATCGCTGTGGTAATCCGTTTGCTGAGTTTAAAAGTCATCTTGTAGATCTCGCGCCTTAAAACCAGTGATATCATTGAGGAATCCTGTATTGCTACTGCTGATCGATCCCAGTCCTTTCAGGATGAAGCGCAGGAAAAGTCCGCTGTCATGTGTGTCTGTATCCGTTAGCCAGCGGCGTCCGGTGAGTTGCAGTTTCCAGCAGCAACTTTCGTACTCAAGGCCCAGAACGGTTTCCAGGTCGGTGGTGTCTTTGAAATTGTGCTGCCAGCGCCCCAGTGTTGTCCAGCGCGGTGACAGCGGCCAGATAAAATGTAAATCGGTCTGTTCGCGTGTATCTTCTTCAAAACGGTAACTGAAGTTAACCTGTTGATCCACACTCTCCTGATAACTCAGGCGAATGTTGGTTTCTTTAGTATCGAGGTTTGAATAGGCTAACACATTGTCCAGTGTGATCTTCAAATGACCGTTATAGTTCCATACGGCTTCCAGGGCGATGTCAGATTGTTTGGCTGTTTCTGCACTGCCACTGAGTACCACATCCCGGTCATCCAGGTAAAAGGCCTGTCCGGCACTGATGCTGGCGCGTTCGTAGCCGTTGCTTTCAAACAACCGGCTGGTGAGGCCGAGAGAGATTTTCTGAGCATCGCCGATACGGTCCCGGCCACTGAAACGGTTGGTACGAAACAGTGAACGGTAGTCAAAATTAAGCAGTGAGGTATCGAAGTCCGGTGCGGCTGTTTGATCTTTATCAGGGATATAAAGCATAAACAAGCGCGGCTCCAGTGTCTGCAGGCCACCGGTTTCCAGGTCGCGTTCAAAGACTAAACCGCTGTCCAGACTGGCAACCGGAATACTGTAACCAGGCGTGCCGTTCACGCCTTCTATCTGATTGTTCAGTGAGTACTGAGTATTCCACAGAGACACTGAGGGCGACAGATAACCCCAGTTGCGGCTGTAGCGCTTGCTGAGCTTGGGTGTGAAGTGGAACCGGCTGCCGGTGAGGCGGTCGCTGCCTGTCAATCCGTCGATATCACGGTCGAAATAGACATACTCGGTTTGATAATTAAGCTGTGCAAACTCAAGATCGTTATTGCCGTTCAGCTGTAACTGGGGCAGGCGACGATAAGGTTTTGTACCTGAGACCAGTGACTGGTAGCTGTGTAAACGTGCTAATGCATTCCAGTTGTTGCCGTAATAGGTCAGCTGGCCTTTACGATTAAGGTGAGAGACACGTTCAACGTTCAGGCCAGTATCCAGGTCATCAAAATAGTCATTATCGCTGACGGTTGTATAGTCAATCAGGGAATGCCAGCCTTCTGCAGGCCGCCCCCGGGTTGTCAGTCGGGCAAGCCAGCGGTCGTCCAGAAACAGTTTGTCGTCCGGCAGATAGGCCAGCCCAAACTGGGTGTTATAGCGCTCGCTGAGATAACGGAATTCATTTTCCAGCAAGACTCCCCGTTCGCCGATCCAGCGCGGTGTCAGGGTGTCATCGTAATTAGGTGCCAGATTGAAGTAGTAGGGTGCCGACAGGTCAAGACCATTGCTTTTTGCATAACTGATGTCGGGGTAAAGAAAGCCACTCTGGCGGCGTTCATCAATGGGGAAGCTTAAGTAAGGTGAGTAAAAAATGGGCACCGGTCCGACTTTAAGTGTGGCATTGCGGGCAACACCAAAACCGGTTGTGTCGTCCAGACTGATAGTACTTGCGCTGATTTGCCAGTCCTCGTTACCCGGCGGGCAAAAGGTGTACTGACCGTTTTCCAGGGTAAAAGTATTGTCCGGGTCGCGCCTGATCTCAGTGGCTTTGCCGCGCAGATGATCTTCATGCAGGACAAACTGAGCATTATGAAACCGGCCCTGATGGCTGTTCAGATTAACGGTGGCATCTGAAGCAGTCACTAAGACGCCGGGCTCACGATAAATTACGTCCGTCTTAAAATGTGCCTGGTCCTGTGCCTGATTAATATCAGCCTGCTCAGATGACAGTCGTTGTTTCCCCTGGCGCAGATAGACCTGGTTACGCAGTTCGGTGCCGCCATCCAGTGCAGACTTAACATTGCCAGCGTTAAGGTAGACAGGTGGTGCCGCGTCCTCTTCATCCCCATGACGTTGAAACTGTGGTTCAATATAGCGGCCCTGACAGGCGAGTCCGTTTGGCTGACTGATCCAGTCGAGCTTTTGATAGCGACTAACCAGTGTATTGCCAGCAGATACCAGCGGCGCTTTTATTTTGCCTGAGGGTTCGTGATTACAGTGCCAGCGACCGTCTGCTGTCAGGCTGCAATTCCAAACCGATGTGCCAGATGTGGGTGCAGCGTTTGCGTAGCTACTGCCAGCAGAAGACAGGGCGGCAATCGCCAGTACAATATTGTACGGTAAAGCTTTAACTGGGGGCATTTGTAAACGTAGCTCCTTCTGGCTGAATACCGGCTCGTCCGGTTTCTTGCCGCCCCCCTGTCGCGTAACATGAGGCAGGCGGGGAATAATAAAACATTAAAACGATTATGTGCAGAGGATCAGGCCTAATGGATTCACGTTTAAGTGAATTAACCCGGTGGGTGGAACAGGTTTTTCAAAATGAAGCGCGCCCGCTGTCGACACAGTGGAGTTGTAAGGTGGTATCAGGGGACGCCAGTTTCAGGCGTTATTTTCGGGTGTCTGATGCGGGGCGCAGCTGGATTGCGGTTGATGCGCCGCCGGAAAAAGAAGACAGCCGACCTTTTGTTGAAGTCGCCGAGGCCTGGTTGCCGCTGAGTGTCTCTGTGCCTGACATTATGGCCACTGATCTTGAACGGGGCTTTATGCTGCTGGAAGACTTTGGCGATCTGCAGTATCTGGCGGAACTGACCCCTCAATCGGCAGATCAGCTTTATAGCCTGGCGTTGGATGAGCTGGTGAAAATTCAGGGTTGTCGCTCTCTGAATGGGCGTGATTTACCGCCTTATGACCAGGCCATGCTGATGCGGGAAATGATGTTGTTTTGTGACTGGTTTTTACAGCAGCTACTGGGACTGGAGCTGTCTCCGAAAGAACAGGCAGCACTGGAACAGTTATTTCATGCCCTGGCGGTCTCGGCTCTGGCGCAGCCTCAGGTCTGTGTGCACCGGGATTTTCACTCGCGCAACCTGATGCTCTGTGAAGATGGACGAACGGGCGTGATTGATTTTCAGGATGCGGTAATGGGCCCTGTGACTTATGACCTGGTCTCGCTGCTGCGTGACTGTTATATCAGCTGGCCGGATGATGACGTAGAGCGGTGGGTTGCGGCTTTTGTTGAACGTTTAAAGCAGCGTCCGTCTATGCAGGCCATCGAATCCAATCAGTTTAAGACCTGGTTTGATTTGATGGGTATGCAGCGCCACCTGAAAGCGGTGGGTATCTTTGCCCGTCTGAATATTCGTGATGGAAAAGCGGCTTACCTGCAGGATATACCCCGCACATTTACCTACCTGATTAAAGTGGGGGGGCAGTATCCGGCGTTTCAGCCCGTTGTTGCCTGGTTTGAAGCGGTAGTTGTGCCTGCGATGGTTCAGAGTGAGTTGTTTGATAACGCTCAGATGCAGCGTTGGCTTAAACCATGAAAGTGATGATCCTGGCAGCAGGGCTTGGCACACGCATGCGACCATTAACCCTGAAAACCCCCAAACCACTGCTAAAGATAGCAGGCCGGTCTCTGATTGAGCATCATATCGTTCGCCTGCGTGAAGCCGGATTTCGCGAACTGGTGATCAATCATGCCTGGCTGGGTGAACAGATCGAACAGCATTTAGGTACAGGTAAGCAGCTGGGGGTCTCTATTCAATACTCAGCCGAGTCCGAACCGCTGGAAACCGCAGGCGGTATTGTAAAGGCGCTGCCCTTATTGTCACCGGGGGGTGAGGACCCGTTTGCGGTGATTAATGGTGATATTTTTTGCACTTACCCTTATCAGCAGTTGCCGGTTTGCTCTGAAGCGCTGGCGCATCTGGTGTTAGTGCCTAACCCTGAGCACAACAAAGCGGGGGACTTTTTGTTATCAAAAGGGCGGGTTCTATCACAGGAACAGTCATTGTCTGACACTCCCGCTTATACATTCAGTGGTATCAGTGTGCTGTCACCCGCATTATTTGAAGGCCTGGGGCCGGGTGAGAAAGCCGCACTGGCACCTTTGCTGCGCCGGGCTATCTGCGATGGTAAAGTAACGGGCGAATTATATGAAGGTTATTGGGTTGACGTGGGCACACCACAACGACTTGAAGATGTGGACGTATTTGTAAAGGAGAACCTGAATAATGAGTTTTGATCCGGAATCGGCTGGCAGAAATGTGGTTGCGACGCTTAAGAGGCATCGTACCAGTATCCTGATTGGTGCGGTTATAGGGCTTTTTAGCGGCGGGCCGGTCGGGCTGTTGATGGGAGGCTTTATTGGTTACCTGCTCAGTCGCTTGTTAAGAAAAGCCGTATCGGCCTTTCAGCCCCAGCAGGCGTTTTTTAAAGCAACTTTTAGTGTCATGGGCAAGCTGGCAAAGGCCGATGGCCGGGTGACCGAAGATGAAATCGCTTTTGCCCGCACGGTGATGGTTCAGATGCGTCTGGACGAAGCCCGTCAGCAGGAGGCGATTGCATTTTTTAATCAGGGTAAAGAGGCAGATTTTGATATTGCCGGGGTACTTAAACCGCTGGCTGTTTATTTCCGCCACCGTGCTAACGTACGTATGATCTTTGTTGAAATACAGTTGCAGGCGGCTTTTGCTGACGGAGAAGTCAGCCCGGCGGAGCTGGCGGTGATTCAGCAGGTGTGTGCTCACCTGCAGATGACCGAACAGGAAGTGGCAGCGCTGGTGGCAAGAATGCAGGCCCAGCAGTCCTTTCACCACCAGGGGCAGTATGGCTTTGATCCGGTTCAGGTTTTGCAGGATGCTTATGCCGTGCTGGGGGTTGAAGAGTCTGCGACTGATGCTGAGGTTAAAAAGGCCTACCGTAAGTTAATGAGTCAGCATCATCCGGATAAACTGGTGGCTAAAGGCCTGCCGGAAGAAATGCTGCAGGTGGCCAAAGAAAAAGCCCAGGAAATCCAGGCCGCTTATGAGCAGATCCGTAAAATTCGCAAGGCTGCTGCGTAAAACACAGAGTCAGGCCTGGCCGGATATCAGATCGGCCTGGCCTTGACGGTCTGTCCTGGTGCCCGTTCCTCCGCAGGCTTTTCTTCTGCTTTGTCTGTCTCAGGCTTGTCTTCTGACAGCGGCTTAAGAATATGCCGGTCTATCAGGCCGGTGACCTGCTGACTTAGCCAGCGTTCTTGTTTCTCCCAGCTCAGGTGGCGGTTGCTCAGACGGCGCTGATAATATTGTGTCAATTTGTTACGCCTTGCGGTACGCAGACGTTGCCTGGAGTCCGCTTCAAAACCCAGGCTGCGATAAGGCCGACTCTGATAGATATCCACAACCGGCGTTTTAAGCTTTGCCAGTAAGCCGGGCAGGTCGGCGTCGCTTTGTGCTGGCGGTGTCTGCGGGTTAAGCATCAGTAACCCCATGGCTTCACCGGTTTCCTGATGATCAAGAATAAACTGTGCCGCCCAGTAAGCCCCTGTGCCTGTGCCGATAACCACCAGGGTTTCGGCCTGGCGTTGCTTTAATGTTTGCCATGCTGCCTCGCCCAGTAGTTTTAGTCGCTCGGGATAGGGCATTCTTGCCTCGGTAATACCCGGGTCGGGCTCAGCAGGTGGGGTGGGAATCTCTATAGCGGGTGTGGCAGGTGTTGTCGTTTCAATTTCTGCATCTGTTTCAGGTGCCCTGGCTGGTGTGTCTACCCGTTTTAAGGTTGGCAGGGTACGTTTGGGTATCTCCGGTATCGGTGGGGCGGGTAGCTGGATGGATAGGGTATGCCAGCCCTGATCACTTAAATGCAGCCTGAGCGGGCGTGGGCTGTCCGGCCAATCTGCATGGGTGCCTTCATTGGGGAAAATAATCACACCGCCAGAGAGCTCTGCCTGACTTTGTGGGTGAAAGAGAGCCAATGTTCTGTCTTCGGCAGTTTCCAGCCATATTACTTCAGTTTCGGGTTGTGCGCTTTTGGCAATGTCATTCAGCTGATTCAGGGCCGGATCAGGCTCCATTCGGGGTTGGGCGGATGGCGCAGGGTTTTCTGTGGCCCCGATTGCAGGCTGCTCAACCGGCGCTGCTGTATCCTCATCGTTCTGAGCTGTCCCGGTGTCCTCAGCTGCAAATGCAGCGGGCACCAGCAGGCAGAGCAGTAAACAAAGTTGTGGGATGCGTATGATCATAGCGTTGATTATCGACAAGCAAAGAGACTGTGGCAAGAAGGCTTTATCCCTGAGTGGGCTCAGGTACAATAGCATTTAATATTTCCTCACCATTATTTAGAGATCGATATGCCTGATTTTAAAATCGCTCCGTCTATCCTGTCTGCTGATTTTGCCCGTCTGGGAGAAGAGGTGGATAACGTCTTAGCGGCTGGTGCCGACTATGTTCACTTTGATGTGATGGATAACCATTATGTGCCTAACCTGACGATAGGCCCTATGGTGTGTAAAGCGTTGCGGAATCACGGCGTTAGCGCGCCGATCGATGTGCACCTGATGGTAAAACCGGTTGATCGCATGATTGGTGATTTTATTGAAGCTGGTGCCAGTTTTATCACCTTTCACCCGGAAGCATCTGACCATATTGACCGCTCTTTACAGATGATCCGTGATGGGGGCTGTAAGTCAGGTCTGGTCTTTAACCCGGCCACCCCGCTGCATTATCTGGATCATGTGTTGGATAAGGTGGATATGGTGCTGCTGATGTCGGTGAATCCGGGTTTTGGTGGTCAGAAATTTATCCCTGGTACCTTAACCAAGCTACGCCAGGTAAGGGAGTTGATTGATAACAGTGGCTACGATATTCGTTTGGAAGTAGACGGGGGTGTGGGCGTTGCTAATATCCGGGAAATTGCTGAGGCAGGCGCAGATACTTTTGTAGCCGGTTCCGCTATTTTTAATACGGATGATTATCAGGCAACGGTTGAAGCCATGCGGGCTGAACTGGCTAAAGCGAACGTATGATACAGCAGCTTTTTCAGGGTAATAATCCCGAGCTGGTGCTGTTTGATCTGGACGGCACGCTGGTGGATAGTGTGCCTGACCTCGCCGCTGCGATTGACCAGATGCGGGTAACGTTAGGTTGTGCACCTGCGGGTGTGGATAAAGTGCGCCACTGGGTGGGTAACGGGGCGCAGGTTTTAGTCGAACGTGCGCTGGCCGACGTGCAGAAAACGGCTTCAGACAAGGTGTCTTTTGATCAGGCGTTTCCCCTGTTTTTAGCCGCTTATGCAGAACAAAGCACCTTGCAGACGCAGTTGTATCCCGGCGTGCCGGAATGTCTGGAAGGGCTGAAGGCACGTCATATCAAGCTGGCGGTAGTGACGAATAAGCCGCTTGAATTTACCCATCCTATTCTGAGTGCATTAGGACTGGATTCGTTTTTTAAGGTTGTGATGGGTGGCGATAGCCTGCCACAGAAGAAACCTTCCCCCGAACCTTTGTTGCATGCGATGGCACTGTCTGGCACCGTGCCGGAGCGCACGTTAATGGTGGGTGATTCTAAGCATGATATAGCAGCGGCAAGGGCAGCAGGTTGTCCGGTTGTGGCGGTGCCTTATGGCTACAATCATGGTGAACCTGTGGCGCAATATCAGCCCGATTTACTGGTAAACTCACTGGATTTATTACTTTAGATCCGGTTGTTCGGTTTCATCAAACAAAATATGACGGGCCGTATTAGTCACTGCCAGAACACCGGGGTGGCGAATGCGGCGCTCCAGCGAGATGGCATAAAAACGCTCCCTGATACTGTCGATACGCCCGATGCTTTCGACTGAAAACTGTCGTTCAATTTGTGGTTCCAGCACGCTGGGGCCACAAAACAGCCCCTTACCAGCCTGACCAAAGGTTCCCAGCAGGGCGTGATCGACACACTCCACGACTATATTAGGCACAATGCCCCGCTTTTCACACCAGGTTTTCAGGCTGGAGCCGATCATCGTGTCATCAGTGGGCATCAGCAAGGGTGCACCATGTAAAGATTCGGGGAAGTTGTTTCTGTAGCGTTTTGCCAATGCTGGTGCTGCAAATAACGACATGCTGCAGTCGCCCAATAAATGATTGTAAGCACGAATATTAAAACCCGCATCTACAGGGCGGTCGGTCAGTACCATATCCACGCGGTGAGTGGCTAAATCGCTTAACAACGCCTCCATATTGCCTTCCCGGCATTCTAGTCGGATAGGTTCATCAAGGTCCAGAGTAGGTTCTAATAAGCGGTATGCCACCAGTTTAGGCAGCACATCGGCAATGCCCACACTAAATAGACGAACCGTTTGGGCAGGGTTTTGTAATTTTTCCTGCAGGGATTCACCCATCGAAAAAATCTGCTCGGCATAGTCCAGTGCCTGCTTACCGGCATGGGTCAGAATCAGTCCCCGGCCTTTTTTCTGAAACAGAGAAACGTCTAAGGTTTGCTCCAGTTGTTTCAGTTGCGCAGAGATAGTCTGAGGTGTCAGATTGAGCTTGTCGCAGGCACGAACAATAGAGCCTTCCTGAGCAACAACCATAAAATAGCGTAGATGTTTGAAGTTAAGGTGATGCATCATAATCAGAAAAAACCGAACTAAAATCGTATTAAATTCGAATTTATTTGTTGTATTAGCTGAGTATACTGAATTCAGGACTTGAGTTCTCCTCCCCAAATGGTCTGGTTGCTGGGACTGAAATGACAGCAGACTCTTATTCACAATGCTATTTTTTCCCCTGGTTCTGCCGGGGTTTTTTTTGTCTTTTTTAAAGCATAATTCTTTTTGCAGGTTGTTGTTTTATCCGTTGGGTAACTGCCGGTTCATCCGATGATCTGCGGATTACGGTTGATTCGAAGCCAGCGCTGCTATATCGTTTCCTCTCCCCTGTTAATTGAATACGATTTTATAAAAGCGACCTGTCGTGAATTCATTTGAGTCTCTGCAAAATGTTGGTGCCCTGGCCTGTTTGCCTTATATTGGCGAACGATGGCGATGGTGTGTCTGAAACGAGTCCCTGTTAACTCGTTGCAGCCCTGATCCTGTTTGCAGTACAGACTTTCCGCTTTGCCTGTTCTATGTCTTTTAAGCTGATCACTGTACTTTTGCCAATGGCTGTAACGACCTGAATATCCCCGATTTCAGTTTGAGAGCATAAAATGACCCCTGAACAATTCGCTGAGCTGGCAGCCCAACAGTACAACCGCATCCCTGTTATACGTGAAGTCCTCGCAGACCTTGATACCCCTTTGTCTACTTATATGAAGCTGGCAGATGCCCCTTACTCTTATCTGCTGGAATCTGTTGAAGGGGGTGAAAAATGGGGGCGTTATTCCATCATTGGCTTGCCTTCACGTACGGTATTAAAAGTATCGGGCCACGATATCCGCATCGAAACTGAAGGTGAGCTGGTTGAGTCACACCAGATGGAAGATCCCTTAGCGTTTGTTGAAAGTTTCCAGCAGCGTTATAAAGCACCGGATTTACCCGGATTGCCACGCTTTAACGGCGGGCTGGTGGGCTATTTTGGTTATGACTGTGTGCGTTATGTAGAAAAACGCCTGAAAGACAGCACGCCTGAAGACGTACTGGGCACACCAGATATTCTTTTGATGGTGTCTGATGAGCTGGTGGTTGTTGATAACCTCAGTGGCAAACTAGTGCTGATTTGTCATGCTGACCCGCGTGAAACTGATGCTTATGAACAGGCACAGCTTAAGCTCGATGCGCTGGTTAAAAAGCTGCGCTTCAGTGTGCCTCAGTCTGAGGTGAGTGTCGGACGTGAAGTGGATGAAAATGAATTTGAATCCAGCTTTGGCGAAGATGAGTTCAAGCAGTCGGTAGAGCGCATTAAAGAATACATCTTGTCGGGTGATGTGATGCAAACGGTGATATCCCAGCGTATGTCCATCCCCTTTGAAAGCCGTCCGCTGGATTTATACCGGGCTTTGCGCTGCCTGAATCCTTCACCTTATATGTATCTGCTAAATCTGGGTGACTTTCATGTGGTTGGCTCTTCGCCGGAGATTCTTGCCCGTGTTGAAGAGGGTGTGGTCAGTGTGCGGCCGATTGCGGGAACCCGTCGCCGGGGTGGGACTGAAGAAGAAGACAAGGCCATGGAGCAGGAATTACTGGCAGACCCTAAAGAAATTGCCGAGCATCTGATGCTGATTGACTTAGGTCGCAACGATGTGGGCCGTGTTGCCGAAATCGGGGCTGTGGAGCTGACCGATAAGATGGTTGTTGAGCGTTACTCCCATGTGATGCATATCGTCTCAAACGTGAATGCCAAACTGAAGCCCGGTGTCAGTGCGATGGATGTTTTACGGGCAACCCTGCCTGCAGGCACCCTGAGCGGCGCACCTAAAGTGCGGGCAATGGAAATTATTGATGAGATGGAGCCGGTTAAACGGGGTGTTTACGGCGGCGCGGTAGGTTACCTGTCGTGGAACGGTAATATGGATACTGCGATTGCGATCCGTACGGCGGTGATTAAAGACAAAACTCTGCATATACAGGCAGGGGCGGGTGTGGTGGCTGATTCAATTCCCCGTCTTGAGTGGAAAGAGACCATGAATAAAGGCCGTGCGATTTTCCGTGCGGTGGCCATGGTCGAAAAAGGCTTAGACAATCTTTAAACCTCTCAGGGTTAGGTAAATAAACATGTTGTTAATGATAGATAACTACGACTCTTTCACCTATAACGTTGTGCAGTATTTTGGTGAGCTGGGCGCAGAGGTTGAAGTGTACCGTAACGATGAGATCACCATTGATGCGATCGAGGCAAAACAGCCGGATCATCTGGTGATTTCTCCTGGTCCTTGTACGCCTAATGAGGCGGGTATTTCGGTTGAGGCCCTGCTGCATTTTGCCGGAAAACTGCCTATTTTTGGTATTTGCCTGGGTCATCAGAGTATCGGTCAGGCATTTGGCGGTAATATTGTAAGGGCCAAACAAGTAATGCACGGCAAAACCTCCCCGGTGTATCACAATAATGCCGGTGTTTTTGAGGGGCTGAATAATCCGGTAGAAGTGACCCGTTACCATTCTCTGGTGATTGATCAGGCCACATTACCTGATTGTCTGGAGGTTACCGCCTGGACGCAGCATGCCGATGGCAGCCTTGATGAAATTATGGGTGTACGTCATAAAACACTGGATATAGAGGGGGTGCAGTTTCACCCCGAGTCAATTCTGACCGAGCAGGGCCACGAACTGCTGGCTAATTTCCTGAAAAGATAAACGAACAGGCTGGATAAAACATGGATATTAAACAGGCACTGGCGGTGGTGGTTGATCGTCAAGATCTAAGTTCAGATGAAATGAAAGCGGTCATGCGCCAGATTATGACCGGTGAAGCCACGTCAGCGCAGATTGGCGGCTTTTTGATTGCGATGCGTATGAAAGGTGAAACCGTGGCTGAATTAACGGCGGCGGCATCGGTCATGCGGGAACTGGCAGTACCGGTCACTATTGCGGCGGATAATGCGGTCGATATCGTTGGCACCGGCGGTGACAGCTCTAACCTGTTTAATGTCTCCAGCGCCTCATCTTTTGTGGTGGCGGCGGCCGGTGGTAATGTGGCTAAGCATGGCAACCGCTCGGTTTCTTCCAGTTCCGGTTCGGCAGACTTGCTGGAAACGGCCGGTGTTAATCTGACGCTGACACCTGAGCAGGTGTCTCGTTGCATTGATGAGGTGGGGGTGGGTTTTATGTTTGCTCCTCAGCATCATAGCGCCATGAAACATGCAATTGGCCCGCGTAAAGAAATGGCCTTACGCACTTTATTTAATGTGCTGGGGCCGCTGACCAATCCTGCCAGTGCCAAACATTATCTGCTGGGTGTTTTTGACGGGGCTTTATGCCGCCCGCTGGCTGAAGCTTTGCAGGGGTTGGGGGCCAGACATGCACTGGTGGTGCATGCCGAAGATGGTTTGGATGAGATCAGCCTGGCAGCCAATACGCAGGTAGCCGAGTTAAAAAATGGTGTGATTACAGAGTATAGCCTGACACCTGAAGATGCGGGTTTAGAGCGACAGAGCCTGGACGGCCTGCAGGTACAAAGCTCTGATGAAAGTTTGGCGCTGATTCGTGCAGCATTTGCCGGTGAAAATAGTAAAGCGGTGGATATGATTGCTTTGAATGCCGGTGCCGCGATTTATGCAGCAGATCTCGCAGATAGTCTGAAAGCCGGTGTGGAAAAAGCAAAACAGACCATTCTGAGTGGTGCGGCGGCAGATAAAGTCGAGCAGCTGGCGCAGTTTAGCCAGGCTTTTAAGGCTTAACAAAACGGTTTATAGGTTAATTTGATGTCTGATACTCCAACAATTTTAAAAAAAATTCTGGCCCGTAAAGCCGAAGAAGTGGCAGAGCGTTCTGCAAAAGTCTCTATTGCTGACCTTAAAGCGCAAATTATCACTCAAAAGGGCACTGAAACAGATCCCCGTGGTTTTGCTGACAGCATGGCGCGAGCTATGGCTGAGGGCCGTTCTGCCGTGATCGCTGAAGCTAAAAAAGCGAGCCCTTCTAAAGGCGTGATTCGTGAGCATTTTGTACCGGCTGATATTGCCCGTTCATATGAAGCCGGGGGTGCCAGCTGTTTATCGGTACTAACCGACGCTGATTTTTTTCAGGGATCTGAGGCATATTTACAAGAAGCCCGTGCCGCCTGCTCACTACCGGTTATTCGTAAAGATTTTATTGTGGATGCTTATCAGGTTTATGAAGCCCGTGCGATGGGTGCCGATTGCATTTTGCTGATTGTGGCGGCTTTGTCGGATGAAAAGCTGGCTGAGCTGAATAATCTTGCCCATGAATTAGGCATGGATGTGTTGGTGGAAGTGCATGGTGCAGATGAACTGGAACGCGCCTTGCCGCTGAATAATCGTCTTATTGGTATTAATAACCGTGATCTGCACACCTTCACTCTGTCATTGAATAATACCTTTGAGCTGCTGGCGCGTATCCCGCAGGATCGTATCGTGGTGACTGAAAGCGGCATTCATACACAGGATGATGTGGCGGTGATGCGTGAACATGCGGTGCATAGTTTTCTGGTCGGTGAGGCTTTTATGCGGGCTGAGAATCCGGGTCAGAAACTAAAAGAGCTTTTTGAATAAGCAGTTTTAGGCCCGGTTTAAGGGTTGTGATAAGTGCAGGGTAATAAATATGAGTATGAGTGCAAAAGTAAAATGGGATGGTGATGTGCGCTTTCAGGGCACCACGGGTTCTGGTTTTGACCTGATGATTGATGGTGAGCTGAAACAAGGTCCACGCCCTATGGAGTTACTGCTTCTGGGGTTGGGTGGTTGTACCAGTTATGACGTGGTGGGTATTCTGAAAAAAACGCGTCAGGATGTGGTGGACTGTGTTGCAGAAATTGATGCGCAGCGTGCTGATGAAGTGCCCGCGGTTTTTACCAGCATTCATGTGAAGTTTGTTGTGACAGGCCGTGACTTGAATGAAAAGAAGGTTGAACGGGCGGTTAAGCTATCCGCTGAGCAGTATTGTTCCGCTTCGCTGATGCTGGAACGTGGTGGGGTTAACATTACCCACAGTTATGAAATTGTTAATGTTGCCTGAGTACTTGCTTAAGGTTGTTGCTCTGCGTATAATTTTGCGTCCTTGAAAATTAACCTCCTTGCTTTCGCATCTGTGCATACGAAGGCTATCAACCCGTAAGGAGCTGAAATGCGTCATTACGAAATCGTATTCCTGGTTCACCCGAACCAGAGTGAACAGGTTCCGGCAATGGTCGAGCGTTACACTGGTGTAATCACTGGTGCTGACGGTCAGATCCATCGTATGGAAGACTGGGGTCGTCGTCACCTGGCTTACCCAATCAACAACGCTCATAAAGCACACTACATTCTGATGAACGTTGAATGTGCTCAGGAATCTCTGGATGAGCTGGAAAATCTGTTCCGTTACAACGACGCTGTGCTGCGTAGCATGGTTATTCGTCGTAAAGCTGCAGTTACTGAAGTTTCTCCGATTAAAGCTGCCGAATCTCGTGAAGAGCGTAAGCCTCGTCGCGATGACCGCCCGGAAGCTAAACCAGAAGCTAAGCCAGAAGTTAAGCAGGACGAAGCGCCAGCTGAAACTACTGAAGCTGCTGCTGAGTAATAACCTGACTCATTCTGAGGAGAGACCAAATGGCTCGTTTTTTCCGTCGTCGTAAGTTCTGCCGTTTCACAGCTGAAGGTGTTCAGGAGATCGATTACAAAGATCTGGACACACTAAAAGGCTATGTTTCTGAAACTGGTAAAATTGTACCCAGCCGTATCACAGGTACTAAAGCACGTTACCAGCGTCAGCTGGCCACTGCGATCAAGCGTGCGCGCTTTGTTGCTCTGCTGCCATACACTGACAGCCACCAGTAAGTTGTGAATAAGCTGCCAATATCTGGCAGAGAACTGATTAAGAGGTTTCCGAGATGGAAGTAATCCTACTCGAAAAAATTGGTAAGCTGGGCGGCCTTGGTGACAAGGTTTCCGTTAAGCGCGGTTACGGTCGTAACTTCCTGATACCACAGGGCAAAGCTGTGCCTGCAACTGCAGACAACACCGCTAAATTTGAAGAGCGTCGTGCAGAACTTCAGGCTGCTGCGGCTGCCGCTCTGGCTGCTGCTGAAGCACGTGCTGAAGCACTGAACGAGAAAGAAGTAACCATCGTATCCAAAGCGGGTGACGAAGGTAAACTGTTCGGTTCTATCGGTACACGTGATATCGCTGATGCGATCACGGCTGCCGGCGCTGACGTTGAGAAAAGTGAAGTACGTTTGCCAGAAGGTGCGCTGCGCCACGTTGGTGAATTCGACGTTGCTGTTCAGGTACACCCTGAAGTAACGGCTGTTGTTAAGCTGACGGTTGTCGCTGAATAATAACACTTCGCTTTTGCTTGAATAAAAAAAGCACCCTGCCGGAAACGGCAGGGTGCTTTTTTATTGTCTGATTGCCGTACAATGGGCGTCTTAAGTTTATAAAGACCCGAATTCAGATGTTAATCTGCTTTCGGCATATCCACAGAACTTCAGTGATCTGGGTAGCACACCTATGGATTATAACGATCTGGGCCAGGGTGAACTGGCAAGCATTAAAGTACCCCCTCACTCTATCGAAGCGGAGCAGTCCGTGCTCGGCGGTTTGATGCTGGATAACAATGCCTGGGATACAGTCGCAGAAACGGTTATTGAGGATAACTTTTATCGGCATGATCATCGGCTGATCTTCAGAACCATGACCAAGCTGGTGAATAATACCCGTCCGCTGGATGTGGTAACTCTCTCGGAAGAACTGGATCGTGTGGGTGAACTCGATAACGCCGGTGGTCTGGACTATCTGGTGGATCTGGCGCGAAATACGCCGAGCGCCTCAAATATCCGTGCTTACTCCGAAATTGTGCATGATCGTGCTTTGTTGCGCCAGATGATCACGGCAGCCAACGAAATTGCTGAGAACGCTTTTACACCAGATGGCCGTGCTTCTGAAGAAATTTTGAATGAAGCCGAACAGAAAATTTTTCAGATTGCCGAAGAGCGCCCTAATCAGGGTGGTCCGGAAGAAATTAACGGCCTGTTAAAAAGAGCAGTTGAACGTATAGATCATCTGTTTCAGAACGACAGTGATATGACCGGTGTGACAACCGGGTTTGATGATCTGGATAAAAAAACGGCGGGTTTGCAGCCGTCTGATCTGATTATTGTAGCGGCCCGGCCGTCTATGGGTAAAACAACGTTTGCCATGAATCTGGTGGAAAATGCGCTGATGGCATCCAACCGTCCTGTGCTGGTGTTCAGTCTGGAGATGCCCGCAGACCAGTTGGTTACACGTATGTTATCTTCTCTCGGGCGTATCGATCAGACGCGTATGCGTACCGGTAAGCTGGAAGATGATGACTGGCCCCGTCTCACCACGGCTGTCAATATGATGCGTGATAAACCGCTGTTTATTGACGATACGGCGGGTATCAGCCCCAATGAAATGCGTGCTCGTGCACGGCGTATTGTGCGTGAACACGGTGATCTGTCGATGATCATGGTGGATTATCTTCAGTTGATGCAGATAAAAACAGGTAATAGCGAAGGCCGTACAGCTGAGATTTCAGAAATTTCCCGCTCGCTTAAGGCCCTGGCAAAAGAGCTTAAATGCCCGGTGGTGGCCCTGTCTCAGCTTAACCGTAGCCTGGAGCAGCGCCCGAATAAACGGCCGGTTAACTCCGACTTACGTGAATCCGGCGCTATCGAGCAGGATGCCGATGTGATTATGTTTATCTACCGTGACGAGGTTTATAACGAAGATTCACCGGATAAAGGTGTTGCTGAAATTATTATTGGTAAGCAGCGTAATGGCCCAATTGGCACCAGCCGTCTGGCATTTATCGGTAAATTTACCAAGTTCGAAAACCTGGCAGCGGATGTGTACGCTCAGTATGCGGAAATGGAATAAGGCTTTTTAATATTATCAATCGGACAAGTACCGGGGATAAGGTTGCTCCGGTACTTGCCTGACTTTCAGTCTTAATTAAACTGGTGGTAAGTATCAAAAATCTCGTTGCTTCTGTCCTCTGTATCATAGAGGTAGCGGGACCAGGCCAGGCTGTTAAACGGAATGTTTTTCCCATCTCGCCTGAAGGTAGTGATTAAATTAGCAACAAACGCCGGATCCATGTCATCTTCAGAAACGCTGGTATCTATAATCAGAGGATCAAAATGATTTTCTGAGCTGCCACAAATAAAAGCCCGCTTTCTGAATAAGCCGTAGAGAACCTTATAGATAGAGGTTTGACCTACGTGTTTTAGTTCTGGCTCCATGGACATTTTTTTTGAGAGTTCACTCATTTTAATGCCGTTGTCATAGTTCTTTAAATTAAGAGCTATGTTCTGGTAAATGGTGCTTCTTTCGTTATAAGTGGGAATAGTGGCTTTTAATTTTTTAAGGACAAAATCTTTATATTGCTCAATTAGATAGGTAATATCGTCTTTTTCAATCGCCGGGCTGCCTGCCTCTTCCTGATACTCAAAGTAGTTTTCAATTTCAGTATCAATGCAGGTTATTTGCATATCATTACCGTAACTGCTGGTGGTGATAAAACCTCTTTTTATTGCCACTTCGCAGACGGATTTAAGATTGGTAAGGCCGTAATCTTTAAAATCAAGGTCTGATTTTAAAGCTCTCATCATTGGCGCAACCATTGAGCCTAAGGGTAAATTACCTTTAGATTCAACTGCTTTGACGGCTTCTATTAAGAGAGCAATAACTTCGTCTTCACTGCTACTGTCATTTTTATTATTAGTGACATCGTTATACAGAGTTTTAAATTCGTCCAGTTCCTGCTTGTCAGAAGATTTGTTAGAACCCGTAATTGAATCATGGTAATAAAAATGATCGCAGGCATTACGGTAATATTCTTTGGTAGAGTCTTTACTGCTGCCAATACCGATAACGGTTTTACCGATTTCTCTGAGCTTTGAAAATAAAGGTACATAATCTCTGTCATCGGCAATAACAACAAAGGTATCTATAGTGGGATTAGAGTAGGCAATGGATAATGCATCGATTACCAACTTTATATCGGAAGAGTTTTTGTAGCGGTTAATATGCCGCACATCTTCATGTTGAATCAGGTTGTTTTGCAGCATGACACGAATTTCTTCTTTTCGGGTATGCTCTATAGGTATTTTATAAATATCACCAAAAGATTTTCGTACCACAACCCGTCCATGTTCTGTCATTCGGCGCAGGTCCTGCGTTAAATCTAAGGGTAGGCCTAAGGCGAGGCAAAAACCGGTGAAGTTTTCAAGGTCGACAAAAAGTGCGACTTGCTCCCTGTTAGAGGTGTTGCTTTGCACCCTAATACTCCTTATTTGATTTATGTGATGACGCGGTAACATCAGAGTTTGTGTTGTGAATGGGTAACCGTGATGCATGCATCACGGTGCCCTTAATCCGTATAATTCTACCTTAGCGATCAATATAATTCAGAGGCACCGCACAGCTATCCACAATCTTACGCATCACAAAGGAGGATTTAACGCCGCTGACCCCCCGAATTCGGGTGATTTTACCCAGTAATACATTGTGATAGCTGTCCATATCCGGCACCGCAATTTTGATTTGATAGTCGGCATCGTGGCCGGTAATCAGATAACATTCCATGACCTCCGGCAGTTTACTGATTTCGTGCTCAAATTCCTCAAAGCGTTCAGGGATATGTTTGTCCATGCTGATATGCAGCAGGGCAATCAGGTTCAGGTTAACCGCCCGCTCATTGATGCGCACAACCCGCTGCGCAATGACGCCACTCTCTTCCAGTTGCTTTACCCGGCGAGAGCAGGGCGCGGCAGTGAGGCCAACCTGCTCGGCCAGATCCTGATTTGATAGTGCGCCATTTTTCTGCAAAGCATGCAATATTTTAATATCAAAGCGATCTAATTCGACATTAAATTTCATTTTTTCAGGCCTTGTAGCAATATTTAGTAAGTCTTAATTGTAAACTGATGGGTGATATTGCGCAAAACGAATGAATTAGTCAGATTTAGCTGATTAATTGCGCAGCTTCTCACTTACACTATCTCTTATTGACGAACAGGGCGAAATACAGCTTTTTACGGTCATATTAATTCAGGGAAAGCCACTCTCCGGATGCCCATAAGGTACCGGTGGTTTTACAGCCATAAGCTGAGAAACGCTCACTTTTCCGGGGTTTACCAAGCCCACAGATGAGCACCACAAGTGCCGATGCATCGGGAAACCCCGTTAAGCTTGAACCGGCGGGGTTTTGCCAAAATAAGCCTACAGCCATTAATTACTACAATTCAGGAACTGCGTTATGTTTAACCACCGTAAATACCGTCCATTTCCCGCGATTCAGATCGCAGATCGTACCTGGCCGGCTCAGCAGATTACAGCCGCACCCGACTGGTGCAGTGTTGATTTACGTGATGGTAATCAGGCCCTGATTAATCCGATGTCGGTGGAGAAGAAAACACGTCTTTTCCAATTATTGGTCAAGCTGGGTTTTAAAGAGATAGAAGTGGGTTTCCCCTCGGCCTCTCAGCCGGATTATGATTTTGTACGCTCGCTGATCGACGGTAATATGATTCCTGATGATGTGTGCATTCAGGTCCTGGTACAGGCCCGTGAAGCTTTGATCAGTCGTACCTTTGAAGCGCTGGCCGGTGTAAAACAGGCCATTGTGCATGTGTATAACTCCACATCCACCGTGCAGCGCGAACAGGTGTTTGGTCTGGAACGGGACGGTATTAAGCAGATTGCGGTGCAGGGCGCACAGTGGTTAAAGACCTATGCGGCCAAACACCCACACACTGACTGGAGCTTTCAGTATTCACCGGAAAGTTTTACCGGTACAGAGCTGGATTATGCGGTTGAAGTTTGTGATGAGGTGATTGCGGTCTGGCAGCCTGAAAATGGCCAGAAAGTGATTATCAACCTGCCATCAACGGTTGAGATGTCGACACCGAATGTTTTTGCTGATCAGGTGGAATGGTTCTGTCGCCACCTGAAGCAGCGTGAAGCGGTGCGTATCAGTCTGCATACACACAATGACCGGGGTTGCGCGGTAGCCGCTGCGGAGTTGGGCATGCTGGCCGGTGCAGATCGTATAGAAGGCACGCTCATGGGCAACGGTGAGCGTACCGGTAACACTGATATAGTGACCATGGCGATGAACCTGTATTCACAGGGCATTGATCCGACACTGGATTTTTCAGATATCAATGAAGTTATCAAAACCGTTGAATACTGTAATGAACTAACAGTCGCAGAACGCCACCCCTGGGCGGGTGAACTGGTGTATACGGCTTTTTCTGGCAGTCATCAGGATGCAATCCGAAAATCCATTAACTATCACGACGAAAACAAACTGCCCCACTGGCAGGTGGCTTATCTGCCGATTGATCCGCGTGATATTGGTCGGGAATATGATGCGGTGGTACGTATTAACAGCCAGAGCGGTAAAGGTGGTGTGGCGCTGGTGCTGGAGCGGGATTATGGCATTGAGCTGCCTAAATGGATGCACGCAGAACTCAGTAAAGTGGTGCAGCAAGCCACTGAAAAAACCGGGCAGGAAATTTCACCGGCAACCATTTATGGGCTTTATCAGCAGCATTTTGTGGTTGAAGATGAGCAATGGCAGTTGCAAGCTTATGACCTGCATACGGAAAATGCATTGGTACAGGCGCAGTTTAAGGTTTCCGGGCAGAGCATTTCGGGTTCGGGTGCAGGTGCCGTTGAAGCGCTTTGTGATGGGCTGGAAAAACAGCTTAACTGTCGGATTACAGTTACAGAATTTGATGAATGTGCTTTGTCTCAGGGCACCGATGCCAAAGCGCAGGCCTGTGTTTGTGTGGAGATAAACAGTGAGTCTCAGTGTGCCGTAGCGGTTGCTGCTGATTCCTCTGCGGCGGTTTTGCAAGCGGTGTTAACCGCGATTAGCCATAGCAAGTCTGCACTGAGTCAGGCGGTTGCCTGATTGATTGAAATCGCCGTAAGGTGATGACGGACGGTTAAATCAATGGTCTGCGGTGCGTGATGACCACACACCGCAGACCATTAAGCTTCAATAAAATCTAAGCCTGTTTTTGCATACGATCCTTAAACCCTTCAGGCACGGGGATTACTTTGCGCTGATCGTAATCGAAGAAGACAATGCCCGTTTTGGCATGAGCGACTTCAACGGCGGTTTTTTTGTTAGATAGCAGGTAATACAGATCACAGCCGTATTTATTAAAATCAGCAACAGCCACGCCTATCTGAACCTCATCCCCGTAAAAGCCTTCCGATTTATACACAATGGCGGAGTCTGTCATGATAATGCCCGCGCCTTCGACGTTCATTTCAGTGTAGTGGTAGTGAGTTAAAAACTGTACCCGCGCCTCGTGTACCATCGATAATACGGCATCGTTACTCAGGTGGCCGCCGTAGTTGATATCGCTGATACGGATGGGTAGCTCAGTGGTGAAGGTGTAATGTTCTGGCATTTCGATCTTAATGCGTGCCATGATAAATCCTTATAAATAAACTAATTCCTAAGATGTTATTAAATGAGGCGTGCCGGGTCTATGAATCTTTATCGTCGCTGGATATTTCCTCGGCTACTTAGCTGGGCATCAGGCAAAATGGATGCCGAACGCATTCATTTAATGGAACAGGCCAGGGGCCAGGTACTGGAGTTGGGTTCGGGCACCGGGGCTAACTTTCGTTTTTACGACACTGAACTTAATCAGTTATGGGCGCTGGAGCCGGAAACGCCGGTGATGGCGCTGGCAGAACAGGCCCGTCAGGCACTGCCAAAAGCAGACAAGGAAAAAATACAGCTGATATGTGGTGATGGCCATCATCTGCCATTTCCCGACCATACAATGGATACGGTGATTTGTTGTCTGGTGTTATGTACCGTGCCGGAGCCTGAACGTATGCTGGCAGAAGTGCATCGGGTATTAAAACCGCAGGGGCAGTTGCTGGTGTTTGAGCACGTAGAAGCGGATAAACATTCACCACGCCTGTTACGCTGGCAGCACCGGCTGAATCCAATTTGGCGACAATTTTCCTGTGGCTGTGAGCTGATCCGGCCAACCCGCCAAACCATAGAGCAGGCCGGGTTCCGGTTTGAGGCATTAAATGAACATCGTCATCCGGCTTTTCCCGCGCTGGTCTCCCCGATTATTCTGGGGTCTGCCAGACCGGTTGATGCGGCGTGCTTTAAGGCCGGTAATGTTTAATGCTATCAACCATACCGGCAGTGAGCTGGTTCAGGTCGGCTTCATTCATAACATAAGGCGGCATCACATACACCAGCTTGCCGAAGGGGCGAATCCATAAACCCCGTTCGATAAACTGTTTTTGTATGGCTGTTGTTTCGACCGGCTCTTTCATTTCGATCACCCCAATGGCCCCCAGACAACGCACCTGGGCAACGCTATCCAGTTCAGCAGCGGGAGCCAGTCCATGTTTAAGTTGAGATTCGATAGTCTGAACTTTGCTATGCCAGTCGGATGCCTGCAGGAGCTGTAAGCTGGTATTAGCAACCGCACAGGCCAGTGGGTTAGCCATAAAAGTCGGGCCGTGCATAAAGCAACCGGCACCGCCTTTTGAGATGGTTTCACCAATCTCTGTTGTGGTCAGGGTTGCTGCCAGCGTCATATAACCGCCTGTGATAGCTTTGCCCAGGCAAAGAATATCCGGCACTATGCCCGCGTGTTCACAGGCAAAAAGTTTGCCGGTTCGACCGAAGCCGGTAGCAATCTCATCGGCAATCAGCAAAACATTGTACTGATCACAAAGCGAACGGGCCTGTTTCAGGTATTCCGGTGAGTAGAAGCGCATCCCTCCCGCACCTTGTACCACAGGCTCCAGAATCAGTGCGGCGATCTCATCATGATGCTGCGCCAGCAGTGCAGACAATTCTTTAATATCCTCGGGATTCCAGTCTTCATCAAAACCGGTTTGAGGTGCGGGAGCAAAGAATTGTTCAGGTAACATGCCGGTGAAAATTTCATGCATCCCGTTAACCGGATCACAGACGGACATGGCACCAAAGGTATCCCCATGATAGCCATTTCGGATCGTGATCAGCTTGTGTTTATTCGCCTGTCCACGTGCATGCCAGTATTGGATAGCCATTTTGATAGCCACTTCTACTGCCACTGAACCTGAGTCGGCCAGAAAAACCTTTTGCAGGGGCGCTGCTGTCATCGCCACAAGTTTACGGGCCAGTTCAATTGCCGGTTCATGCGTTAAACCACCAAACATCACATGGGACATCCGGTCTATCTGTGCATGAGCTGCGGCATTCAGATCCGGGTGAGCGTAGCCGTGGATCACTGACCACCAGGACGCCATGCCATCAATCAGTTCCCTGCCGTCAGCAAGTTTTATGCGCACCCCACTGGCTGATTCAACCGGATAAGCAGGCGGTGGGTTAATCATAGAAGAGTAGGGGTGCCAGATATGTTGCTGATCAAAGGTAATCTGTTCGGCGCTGATAGATGACATAAGCTCGGATACTTTTTCAGGGACTTAAATGAAATAAAGAACGGGCCTATTAGAGCCCGCTTTTTGTTCAATCGCAAGACAGAAGCAAGGCTCCCTAGTCTGGCTGGAAAACCGCGCCACTCTTAACGGCTTTGATGGTTTTATATAAAAGTAAGCAGACCACCAGGCTGACAACGATCAGTGACACCCAGGACAGTAAACCCAAAAAGGCCGAGCCTGTTTTCAGATACATAATCTGGATCGCAATGGATGAGGCCGCCAGGGGGAAGGAATAGGCCCACCAGGAGAGAAAGAAAGGCAGCTTGCGGAAACGTCCAAACTGGGTAAAGAGCAACAGCAGTAAAAACAAGGCACTGTAAAAAAGTATACGGGCGAAGTTATCGATTTCACCGCCATTAAGCTTTGTATAAGCGATAAACCCCACGGCCGGTGGTGCAATCAGGATAAAGAGGGTGGGTAATAATTTAGCAGGTAACGGGTCATGAAATAACACCCGGTTAAAGATCAGTGTTTTTAAGACAATCCAGTACAGCAGCCCAATGCTGAAGAAGAACCAGCTAAGTTCGATAAACCCATGCTCTACCCCTGCAACAGGTACCAGTATGTTTCCTACCACCGGAATAAACCAGGCAGGCGTGCTGTGCTGTATCTGAAATTTTGCATGATGAATCCACTGGGTCATCACATGCAGCGTAAAACCCAAATGCATAACGCAGCCCAGTATCCACAGATAAAGGGACAAAGACGCTGATATTTTTAAAGTCGCCACGCTTAATAACAGCAATGAAATAGAAAAAGCAGAAAAAAAGCTGATTTTTATCGGATGCTGAAATTCTTTCAGGCTGGTTTCAGGAAAGCGCATTATCTTAGACACGTACCCAAGAGACACGGTCAGAAAGAGGCAGGCAACACACACAATCAGAACCTGACTTACCAGTGCCGGAACCTGCAATACTTCAGCAGCTTTCTGCCAGGCAAGTACAAGACCGGTTGTACCCATGATCATTGCAAAAAATGAAATTGGGAAATGTTGCAGCTTTGACGCCGGGGGGGAAGTGGCAGATTCAGCCATAAGAGCCTCCGAGTTAGATTAGATATATCTAATATAATAAGTCAGTCAGCGCGCCAGGCCAAGGGAAACAAAAATAATCGTAATTCATAATCAAGAACGAGGGTGAAACCAATGACTACTAAATCAACTTTGAAACCTGTTGTAGCTGCAGTAAGCATGGCATTTGTTGCAGGTCTGGCAACCGTTTCCAGTGCTCAGGCGGCTGAAAATCCGTTTGCGGCTAATCAACTGTCTTCCGGTTATGCCCATGTTCAGGTCGCTGATGCAAAAGGCGCTGAAGGCAAATGTGGTGAAGGCAAGTGTGGCGGTGAAAAGAAGCCTAAATCTGCAGAAGGTAAGTGCGGCGAAGCTAAATGTGGCGGCGATAAAAAAGCCAAGTCATCTGAAGGTAAGTGCGGCGAAGCTAAATGTGGCGGCGATAAAAAAGCCAAGTCATCTGAAGGTAAGTGCGGCGAAGCTAAATGTGGTGGCGATAAAAAAGCGAAGTCGTCTGAAGGTAAATGTGGCGAAGCTAAATGTGGTGGTGAGAAAAAGCCTAAAGCGACTGAAGGTAAGTGCGGTGAAGGCAAGTGTGGCGGTAACGGTTAATACAGCTATTCACCCTGTCAAAACAAGGGCCTGAATTGGGCCCTCGTTTTTAACGGTTAAGGAATCGAATGATGAGAGAAAAAGCTTACCCGGTATCCGGTGCGGGTTTAGGTTACAGGCGCTGTATGGCAGATGACTTAAAAACCGTAGATCAATCCCAGGTTGGATTTCTGGAAGTAGCACCGGAAAACTGGATGGGGTTGGGTGGCCGTTTTGGGCGTCAGTTTCGTGAGGCGGCTGAGCGTTTCCCGATGATGACACACGGTTTGTCTCTTTCATTGGGTGGTCCGTCACCTCTGGATGTTGATTTTCTTAAGCGGCTAAAGACGTTTATCAGTGAGCATAATATCCGGGCTTACTCTGAACATTTGAGTTACTGCACAGATGACGGCCACTTGTATGACCTGATGCCTATTCCGTTTACAGAGGAGGCGGTCCGTTATGTGGCCAGGCGTATACAACAGACACAGGATATTCTGGAGCAACGTATTGCGGTAGAAAACGTATCTTATTACGCGGCCCCCGGCGCTGAAATGACAGAGCAGCAGTTTTTGCTGGCCGTGCTGGAGGAAGCTGATTGTGACTTGTTACTGGATGTCAATAACATCTATGTGAACAGCATCAATCACCGTTATGACGCCGAGGCTTTTCTGGCCGCGATGCCTGCCGAACGTATTATGTATGTGCATGTGGCTGGTCATTATACCGAAGCTGAAGATCTGATTGTGGATACCCATGGCGCTGATGTGGTGGACCCGGTGTGGACGTTGCTGCAACAGGCTTATTCGCAGTTTGGAGAATTACCCACTTTGCTGGAGCGTGATTTTAATATACCGCCGATGGCAGAGTTGTTACTGGAAGTAGAAAAAATTCAGGCTTATCAACAGGCAGGGAGACAGCATCATGACCGCAGTGTTGCCTGATTCCAATGATTTCCAGGCGCTGCAATATCGCTTTGCAGCCCATATTCGTCACCCTGAAAAACATGCTAAACCGGCAGGTATTGAAGAGCGGCGGATGAATATTTACCGGGAGCTTTTTTATAACAATATTGAAGGTTTTTTGGCGGGAAATTTCCCGGTTTTTAAATCCCTTTGCAGTGATGATTACTGGCACCGGACGGTGCGGGATTTTTTTGATCGACATCGTAGTCATACGCCGTATTTTTTAGAAATTGGCGAGCAGTTTATCGCTTATGTTAACGGAGAGCGTTTGCCGGACAAAGATGATCAGCCGTTTATGAAAGAGTTACTGCATTATGAATGGGTTGAACTGGCGTTGGATGCATCCGAGCTTGAGTTAAGCCTGGAGAATGTGGATGAAAACGGCGATTTTCTGACCGGGCACCCGGTGCAATCACCTTTAGCCTGGTCTTTGGCTTATCAGTATCCGGTGCACTGTATCCGGCCTGATTTTTTGCCTCAGGAAGCGGGTGAGCAGCCTACTTATCTGATGGCTTATCGTGATCGCAAGGATGAAGTTCAGTTTATGGAAACCAACCCGGTCACGGCACGCTTGCTTTATCTGTTGTCGGAATCCCCTGATTTAACAGGGCGGGCTGTTTTACAACAGATTGCTGATGAAATGCAACACCCTGCACCTGAACAGGTGGTAGCCGGTGGTTTACAGACCCTTGAACAGCTAAGGGTGAACGGTGTGATTCTGGGCACAACCCGGTAATCACTGCGTGAAAAGTCAGGAGTAATTTATGTCAAGTTTAGTGATAAAAACAGCGAACAAACTTCAGGATGTGCTGGATTACAGCCGCCAGATAGACGGATTGGCACCCCTGTTATTACGCTTGTATCTGGCGCCGGTGCTGATGCAGGCGGGTTACAATAAACTGATCGATTTTGAGAGCACGGCTGCCTGGTTTGGCAATCCGGACTGGGGGCTGGGTTTGCCTATGCCGGAAGTGATGGCGGCACTGGCCGCAGGCACCGAATTTTTTGGTGGACTGGCGCTGGTAATTGGCTTTGCGACCCGCTGGATCTCTATTCCGCTGATGGTCACAATGCTGGTGGCGGCTTTAACCGTGCATATCGATAACGGTTGGCTGGCGATCTCTGATACCAGTAGCTGGTTGGCTAACGAGCGTGTGATGGAAGCCTCTGATCGTATCAGCCGTGCCCGTGAAATTTTACAGGAAAACAGTAATTACGAGTGGATTACAGGTCGGGGTTCGGTGGTTATTCTGAATAACGGAATCGAGTTTGCGGCGACTTATTTTGTGATGCTGCTGAGTCTGTTCTTCACCGGTGGTGGTCGTTACTTCAGCGTTGATTATTGGCTGGCTAAACGTTATCGCTCAGAATAAGTTAATCTGTCACTGAGCCGGGTTAAGGGTGCTGAAAAGCACCCTTTTTTGTTTTCAGATCGTTCTGATCTGGAAAGTCAAAGTTGAGCGATACTATCCACAAAAATACCGGTATCGGTAATGCGCCAGTGGATATCCAGATCATGCAGTTTAATGCCGTAAACACGGCTTGCATCGTTCTTTTTGTAAGCAGGGCGGGGGTCACAGCGCAGCAATTCGCTGATTTGTTCTTTGAGTGTCTGGCTGGTGTGGGCCTGACACGCAGTCTCTGCCTGAGTTGAAAACAGCACAGGCAGATCCAGTAAGCTGATTTTCTCAGCCACTTCAAAGCGGGCGTCAGGAAGGCTGTCTGAATAAGGCAGGTAAGGTTTGATATCCAGGATGGGTGTGCCATCGAGCAGGTCAGCACCCTGCACATCCAGGTAAACTTGTTGACCTTCTATACGGATAGCCGTCAACCTGACCGGTGACAAGCCGATAGAGTTAGGCCGGAACGGGGAGCGGGAGGCAAAAACGCCGAGCTTTTTATTGCCGCCCAACCGGGGAGGACGTACCAGCGGGTTCCAGCCTTTATCCACACATTCACTGAAAAGAAAAACAAGCCAGATATGGCTGCAGGTTTCCAGACCCCGCACCGCATCGGGTGAGCTGAAAGGCGGTAAAAATTCGATAGTAGAGACCACCGAATTCACCAGGCCGGGCTGGCGCGGAATGCCAAATTTTTCTTTAAAAGCACTACGTACAATAGCCACAGGCTCCATGGTTACCGGGGGTAGTGTTATTGAATCCGTCAAAGTCAGCGCTCCGGTTTTGTTATCGGGTTAATCATATAACCCTCAGGGCATGGTTTCATAATAGTCCGGCAAGGCCATCAACAAACAGTTTGGCACCGGCCAGTGCCAGCAGGCTGTAACAGATAATATAAAACCAGCGATCATTGATGCGATGATGCAGTTGGCCGCCGATATACACCCCCAGGGGAGCGAGGGGTGCAAGTAATAAGGCGGTTAACAAGGTGTTGCTGTCGAACTGCCCAAGCCAGGCATAAGGGATCACTTTGACATAGTTAACCACGGTAAAAAAGATGACCGTGGTGCCCACATAAGCTGCTTTGGGTAAGCGCAGGGGTAACAGGTAAATATTCAGCGGTGCGCCACCGGCATGGACACCAAAACTGGTAAAACCGGCAATAATGCCCCAGAAGCCACCCCGTATTTTGCTGGTGGTTTTGGCGTCGCTGCCGTGCTGGCGCAGGTGGTTTAAGACAAAACCCAGGGCCACAGTGCCAATCAGTAACTTAATTTGTGATTCGTTTAAATAATGAAAGCTGATCGTGCCCAGTCCAATGCCAATAAGTGCGGCGGGTAATAAAATGGCCAGGTTTTTTTTATCACTATGCGCCCGAAATTTCAGCATACTGAAAAAGTCCATCAGGCAAAGAATGGGCAGCATAATCGCCGCCGCCTGAATGGGTGAAATGGCAAATGACATCAGGGGCACAGCCAGAAGCCCCAGCCCGCCCCCAAAGCCGCCTTTTGAAATGCCGGTAATCAGCACGGCAGGCACGGCAAAAAGATAAAATAGCAGGGGTAAATCTGACATCAGGGGCCTCTGTAAGTGCTGTAAAGCAGGAGGTTTTTAATTGCTTGCTCGGGTGCTAATGGCTGGCGGCTCAGCCGCCCCTGAGCTGTGTTCGGTGTTGTAAGGGTATCAGGCTGCTCCAGTAACGTGTGCCTTTCTCGGATTGCTCGGCCAGGCGGTGAATATGACTGAGTGCGTCCAGCAAGGCAACACTTTCGCTGGCATTTAAACCGCCTTCAACGGCTGTTTGCAGAATAGAGGACTTCAGGTGCTGATAGGACGTTTCAAGATTTTTAATCAACTGCCTGCTTTCGCTGCCCGGCAGGTAGCTATCCTCGCGTATTTCACAGGCGTCCAGCAGTTTTATAGTATCTTTTTGATAGTCAAGAATCAGATGGTTCAGATTACTGTTACGGGATGACTTAAGCAGCTCGTAATATTCAGGCAGATGGGTGGAAATACGCGCCATTTCATTAAAATAACGACAAATGCGCAGCGCAGTGGGCAGGGTTGAGCTGATGGCCTCATCAATATCCTGCTCTGCCAGTTGCTGATTATACTGCCCAATATGTTTAACCAACTGGTGGATGCCGTGCATTTGTGCCTGCAGTCGGGGTTTATCTACCTGATCGGCGCTGACGGCTTCCCGTGCCATGCGAGTGGTCAGACGGCTGACACGTCCTAATTCCAGACTGATGGCTTCAACAGCGAGGGTGGGTGTAAAAATAATGGTTTTATCCAGAAATTGCGGACGGGCCTCATTTTCCTCCTGAGTGCGGAATTGGCCCTGCAAAAATATCACCAATTTTTTGGTAAAAGGCCAGAGCAGTGCAACACCCATCAGGTTAAACAGGGTGTGAAACAATGCCAGTATGATGAGTAAATCCAGGTCGTAATTATTAAAGCCATTGTTTAAAAACTCAGCAAAGAGCATCAATAGTACAATGCCAATGGCGGCGGTAATCAGGTTAAAGAACACATGTGCCGCTGCGATGCGCTTGGCTTTTGAAGTAGCGCCAATGGCGGCAAGAACGGCGGTTGAAGTGGTGCCAACATTAGTGCCAATCACCATCGCCGCTGCAGCGGCCAGTGGCATCACCCCCGCAGCCGTTAGGGATAGGGTGATCGCCATAGCGGCAGAAGATGACTGCATTAAAAAGGTGAGGATAAAACCAACCACGACATAAAGAATCAGCCCTGTGGTTGTCTGGCCGAGCGCGTCAAAGGGAATCTGCTGCTCCATGCCTTCGAAGGCCCCTTTAAGAAAATCCAGGCCGATAAAAAAAATACCAAAACCCGCTAACGCCCTGCCAATATGACTGATACGCTTACCGCGCCCCAGCAATTGGGTCAGCATGCCTAAGCCGACCAGGGGTAGCGCAAAAGCCCCAATTTTTATCTTAAAACCGATCAGGGCTACCAACCAGCTGGTCATCGTAGTGCCTATATTACAGCCGTAGATAACAGCAATAGAGCCGCCGAGTCCGAGCAAACCGGCGTTTACAAAACCAATAGTGGCGACGGTAACGGCACTGGATGACTGCACCAGGGCTGTAATCAGCGTACCGGAGAGCAAGCCCCTGAGGCGGGAACGGGTGGCTGATCTTAAGGCTTGTTTCAGTGCAGGCCCCGCCGCACGTTTAAGCCCGTCTGTCATCAGTTGCATACCCAGTAAAAAGAGGCCCAAACCGCCGATGAGTTTACCGATTAACGTGAGTTCCATTTTATAACCACCTCTTTTTACAGCAACGGGCATAATTTTTAGCATAGCAATAATTAACCCCATGAGGGGGGAAGAGGGCTTTTTAAGGCTGATTTTGGCGTATTTTCAACGGGTTGGCGGTTAACGGTCTTTTGCTGTACGCACTAAAACCCAGCCGTCGATACGCTGGGTCGGATGGGTGCGTACCTGGGTGCAGAGTTCCCGCAAGGTGGTGCCGGTTGTCATCACATCATCAATAATCGCAATATGTTTTGCCCGGGTCTGAGTGGCACTAAAGGCATTTTTCAGGTTATTGATACGTTGTTCGCGGCTGAGGGACATTTGTTGGGTGGTTGGCCGGATTTTTTTTAATAAATGGCTATGCACCGGGATATTGAGTAAATCACCCACCAACCGTGCAATAAGCTCTGCCTGGTTATAACCCCGAAGTCTGAGTTTATCCTCATGCATAGGCACCGGTATCAGCAAGTCCGGTTTTGTCGTGTCAGCCATTTTATCTGCCAGCAGACGGGCCAGTGGCAGCATATAAACGGGTTTCTGGTGGTATTTAACCTGAGAGATTAACTGATCGACCGGGAAGCGGTAATCAAAAAGTGCAGACACACCGTTAAAGGGCTGGTGTTCAGTGGCGCATTGCAAACAAAGATGATTTGAGGTTTGGGGAAGGCTGCAACAGGGACAGTGACTTTTAATCCAGGGCAGGTCTTGCAGGCAGTCAGGGCAAATACCCTGGTCAGATTTGCAGCGGCCATGACATAAAATGCACTGGCTAAATAATAGCCCGTGGTTAGCCTTGGTTGTGATCATTGGTTGACAGTTCCTTCTGTCGATATATCATTAGCCTGAAATGCGATTGAGTCGGGCGTCCTGCCCTTTCGCTTAAGGATTCTCAAGGGGTTATACCAAAGATGCAAGCATCAGCACCTGTTCGTCACGACTGGACTCAATCTGAAGTACGTGAGTTATTTGAATTGCCGTTTAATGACCTGCTGTTTCAGGCGCAGGTGGTTCATCGTCAGAACTTTAATGCCAATGAAGTTCAGGTGAGCACACTGCTATCGATTAAGACCGGTGCCTGCCCCGAAGACTGTAAATATTGTCCCCAGAGTGGCCACTATAATACCGGTCTGGAAAAAGAGCGTCTGATGCAGGTGGAACAGGTGCTGGAGAAAGCCCGCAAAGCCAAAGAGACCGGTTCGACCCGTTTTTGTATGGGGGCCGCCTGGAAACATCCGGCTGATAAAGATATGCCTTATGTGGTTGAAATGGTGCAAAAGGTGAAAGCGTTAGGCCTGGAAACTTGTATGACTCTGGGCATGTTGGATGAAGATAAAGCGGGTCAGCTGGCAGACGCCGGTCTGGATTATTACAACCATAATCTGGATACCTCTCCTGAGTTCTACGACAAAATTATCACCACCCGTACCTATCAGGATCGCCTGGATACGCTGAGTAATGTACGTGAATCCGGCATGAAAATTTGCAGTGGCGGTATTCTGGGTATGGGTGAAACTGCAACCGACCGTATTGGCCTGCTGCGCCAGCTGGCGAATATGCCGGTACAGCCTGAAAGTGTGCCTATCAATATGCTGGTGAAGGTAAAAGGCACTCCGCTTGAAAACGCAGAAGACCTGGATAACCTGGATTTTATCCGTACTATTGCCGTTGCCCGTATTATGATGCCAGCCTCTCATGTAAGGCTGTCTGCGGGCCGTGAATCTATGAGTGATGAGATGCAGGCAATGACGTTTATGGCAGGTGCTAACTCAATTTTCTACGGTGAGTGTCTGCTGACGACACCAAATCCTGAAACACACCGGGATTTACAGCTGTTTAAGCGTCTGGGTATTAACCCGGAACAACGCATTTCTGATAATGATGACACCCAGGCGCAGGTGATTTTAAAAGACCTGCAGGCACAACAAGACAACGAGCACTTTTACAGCGCCTGAGCTGTAGCCTGACTTTTATGGTACAGCAGGTACTGGCCGGTGCCTGCTTCTCTTCTTTTTAACACCGGATTTTTC
>JBMYOX010000009.1:0-75373 GCA_049599735.1 Pontibacterium sp.
TGATTGCATTCTGCACGATATCCCTTTTGGTCATCAAGTCAGGTGCTATATTGATAGCTGCATCGGTAATCATCAGCGGTTTATGGTAATTAGGTACATCAAGTACAAAGGCATGGCTGAGTCGGCGCTCGGTACGAATACCCTTGGTTTTATGCACAACGGCACTGAGCAACTCAGACGTGGCCAGGTTGCCTTTCATCAGAGCCTGAGCCCGGGCTGCACGCACCAGGTCACAGGCTTGCTCTGCGGATTCATGGCTGTGTTTGGTTTCAAGCAGTTCGTAGGGTGTAATATCCAGGTTGTTTTCTTCTGCGGCGGCCCGGATTTTTCCTTCGGGGCCGATAAGAACAGGTTCAATCAACCCTTTTTCGGCGGCTTCAATGGCACCCACCAGGCTGTTGTGGTCAACAGGGTGTACAACGACAGTACGAATAGGGGTCGCCTTAATCGCCTGTTCAATAAAGAATTCCAGTTGGTCATGCGGGGGGGGAGTTTCTTTGATAATCATTGTATGCACACTTCCTTTATGCGGGAGAAAGAAATTGTCAAACTTGATGCTTAGTGTCCGGGTTAAATGTAAATAAACATCCTGCAGTTATTATGACGCACTGCAACAATTAGGCAAGGTGATTGCAGTTCATCGTGTTATTTAGTGCATCAGGGGGCTGTGCTTAAGCATCCAATAGGTACAATATGTAACGCTTATTCAATATCGTTCTGTTTCATTCGGGCGTAAAGAAGGGGAAGTTGGCATGAATAGCTACATTGCAAAGTTAGTGGACGGCCTGTTATGCCGTATTGGCTGTAATACGTTGAATAAACAGTTCCTCTTGTCCTATGCCGTTATCTTTTTTTTAGCAGCGTCTTCGGGGGTCTCACTCTATCTGAGTCTGGCCATTGATCCTAATACCATTAATGTTGCGGGCCGTCAGCGCATGCTTAGCCAGCGAGTGGCTAAAGAGGCCATGCTGGTTGAGGCGGGCATTGAGCAACAAGCGGCCCTGAATAAAACAATCGCACTGTTCGAAAAATCTCATCTGGCAATTATTCAGGGAGATCCTGAGCAGAAAATGAAGCCGGTGAATGATCCTTTAATTCTGGCCCAGATGAAAAAAGTGGGTAACTTGTGGCAAACCTACAAAGCATTAATCAACAAACATATTTCTGAAGCCAGCCCGGCTACCTTGTCTGAGTTACACAGGCAGTCACCTGTTATCTTAAAAGAGATGAATAAAGCGGTGGTGATGCTGACACAAACGGCAAGTAGTACCACGCATTATCAGCTGCTGCTCTCGTTTGTGTGTGTATTGATTATTTTAGTGCTGGTTGTGATGGGGCGTATTTTTGGTTTGCGTATGGTGATGGATAATATTGAGCGTCTTGAAAAACGTATGACGCAGGTAAGTCAGGGGGATTTTAGTCACCGTTTTAAGGTTACCCGGGAAAATAACGAAGTAGGTGAGCTGTTTTCGTCTTATAACAAAATGCTTTGCCATGTGAGCGGCCTGATGGAAAAGGTACGCCGAATCTCTGCGAATACGGATGTTCATGTGAACCGGGTTGTTAGCGCGACTGCTGATACTGAGCGGGGTGTGGGCCGCCAGTACGATGATCTTGAGCAGGTGGCGGCCGCGATGACTGAAATGTCGGCAACCGTGCAGGAGGTGTCAGGCAATGCCTCTGAAGCGGAGCAAGCGGCAGCGGATGCTGATAATCAGGCGCATGAAGGCGGCAAAGTGATTTCTGAGTCTGAGCAGCAGGCGCAGTCCATGTTAGGCATGCTCAAAAAAACCGAAGCGTTGCTGGTGGAGCTTGAGGGCGAGACCCAGGCTGTCGATCAGGTAACGGCTGTGATTAATGGTATTGCAGAACAGACAAACCTCCTGGCGTTAAATGCGGCTATTGAAGCCGCACGGGCCGGGGATCAGGGGCGGGGATTTGCGGTTGTTGCCGATGAGGTGAGGACCCTGGCACAACGTACCCAGCAATCCACACACCAGATACAAAAAATTGTAGAGCGCTTACAGCAGCAATCTCAAACGGCCGTCAGTTCTATGGTTAAAAGCACCGGGCTGGCTGCACACAGTAGTGAACTGTCCAGGTCCGGAGCGCTTGCGCTTCAGGGTATTATTCGTTCCACTGAAACGATTTCATCTATGAATACGATGATTTCGACCGCAGCAGAGCAGCAGAGTGCCGTGGCCAGTGATATAGATCAGCGATTGGTTAATATTTCTGATATTGCAGGCAATACAAAAGAGGATACCCTGCGTGTGGTAGAGGCAACAAAGGCTATTCGTGCAGAGCTACAGCAGCTTAACCATCTGGTCAGTCAGTTCAGACTTTGATTAAGCGCATCTGGTTGTGGTGTTATCAGTGCTGTGATGTTGTTGAAACCCAATCCGGAACAGTTTTTTCTTATTTTGACCGACAGAAAAAGCAGAGTGCTACCCTGTTGTGAAGCGATAAGGCATAATCTTTTGAATACAGTGTATTTAAGGAAGACTGATGGGACGATTATTTGATTGGATTGTGGATCTCTGGGATGCCACACCGGGTGGAAAATTGATTCGAATGACCCTGGCTGCTTTGGGTGCGTATCTGGTACTGGCGGTGCCGGTGGGCATTTACTGGAGCATGGCACCGGATTCGTTTGATCCTGAAGTGGAAACAAAGCTGGATGCGGAGGAGCGAGGACTTGCCCCTGCAACGGGTTATACCACCGTATTTACGCTTAACCGGGTGATGACAACACTGCTGGAAAAACCCGGTGGTTATGTGGCTAATGACCGCTTGCCGCCGGGTCTCTGGCTGGACAATATAGGTAACTGGGAATTCGGTGTGCTGGTTCAGGTACGTGATTTAAGCCGTGCACTGCGTAAAGATTTCAGCCGTTCCCAGTCTCAGTCTGTGGAGTATCCGGCGTTAACGATTGCGGAACCTCAGTTTCATTTTGACAGCAACCGCTGGGTGTTACCTTCTTCTGAAGGACAGTATAAAAAAGGCCTTAAAGCCCTGGAAGAATACCAGGTTGCACTGGCAGATGGCGCGCAGGGTGACGCACAGTTCTATGCAAGGGCCGACAACCTGAATGACTGGCTGGCCGATGTACAAACGCGGTTAGGCAGCCTTTCGCAGCGTTTGAGTGCCAGCGTGGGTCAGAAACGCCTGAATACAGATCTGGCGGGTGAGCCTGAGGGCAGTCAGTCCACAGCCACAGCCGCTGATCAGGAAGTAAAAACGCCCTGGTTTGAAATTGATGATGTTTTCTATGAGGCGCGGGGTTCAACCTGGGCTTTGCTGCATCTTCTGAAAGCGGTGGAAGTGGATTTTGGGCCGATTCTGGACAAGAAAAATGCCCGGGTTAGCCTGCAACAGATTATTCGTGAGCTGGAAGCGGCTCAGGATACAGTCTGGAGCCCGATGATTCTCAACGGTGGTGGTTTTGGACTTTTTGCCAACCATTCACTGGTGATGGCAAATTATGTATCCCGTGCAAATGCAGCAATTATTGACCTGCGAGAGTTGTTAAACCGGGGTTAAGTGAGCGCAGGACAAGTTTAAGAAGGCTGGCTGAATACTTAATGCCGGTTAGTTACGGCTTTTAGCTACGGATTAATTAAGCGAAAAACCGGAATCTAATAAAGGATTCCGGTTTTTTTATGCAGTTAATTCAGGTGCTGGACCCTTTTTCATCTCTGTTTGTAATGCTGCAGGTACTTAGCAAGCGTGTCAGGCTCAAAGTGCTGCGATAACGGACAGCTCTACTAAAACATCGGGACGCGCCATGCGTGCTTCAACACAGGCACGGGCAGGTTTTTCACCTTCGGCAACCCAGGCATCCCAAACAGCATTCATCGCTGCAAAATCTTTCATATCACGTACGTAAATAGTCACGGACAGGATTTTATTACGTTCACTACCCGCTTCAGCCAGCAGGGCGTCGATATTATCCAGGCAACGCTGGGTTTGTTCAGCGGTATCCCAGGCGGCATCACTGGCTGTCTGGCCGCACAGGTAAACCGTTCCGTTATGCTTAACAATTTTACTCATCCGGTCATTAGAGCCGATACGTTCGATAGTCATGTGTGCTGCTTCTCTTGTCGTGGTTAAAGTACTTTGCGCTCGAAACGGTCAATACGGAAGGCATCCAGTTCAAAGCTTGATTGTCCGCTGATAATCAAATCTGCCATAACCTTGCCGACAACAGGGCCCATCTGAAAGCCGTGGGCAGAAAATCCAAAGGCATGATAAGCGTTGTCGGCAGATACACTTTTACCGATGACCGGCAGGTTATCCGGCATATAAGCTTCGAGCCCCGACCACATCCGGTTAATGGAGGCCGTTTTCATAATCGGGAAAAATTCGATTGCGTTCTTTGCGCCGGTTGCCAGTTTGCTGTAATCCAGCCGTGTGCGGTTATTGTCCCGGTCTGCAAAACCTTTAGCGCCGCCGCCGATCAGAACTGTGCCGTTTTCAAATTGCTTAAACGACAGGGGACGACTCACCGCGCCAACAACCGGCGTAGCAAAGTGAGGCATACGTGTGGTGATCATCAACATCGGGGCGCTGTGGGTAAGGGGGACGTTATCACCGATCATTACGGCGATTTGATCCGCCCAGGCACCGGCACAATTAACCAGATGGCTGGCTTCGTGACTGCTATCCTGGGTATCTACCAGCCAGGCAGAGCCAATACGGCGAATAGCACGTACCGCTGAGCCTTCGATAAATTTGGCACCAAAGCGTGCAGCCGCCAGACGAAAGGCCAGGGTTGATTGGTAAGGAATAGCGTAGCCATCCGTTTCCGAAACAACCCCTCCGATACAATGGGGGGCAACGTGGGGCAGACGTTCACGCAACTCCTGCTGGTCGATTATTTTCTCGTGGAAATAACCGAGTTTGTGCATGCTGTTTTGGCGTTGATGAAGGCTTTCCATATCCGCTTCAGTGGCTGAAATATTAACCAGTGAACGGGCGCGAAAACCGGTATCGGCGTCCAGTTCATCATCCAGCCCGGCCCAGAGTTCCATTGCCGCCTTGCTCAAAGCCACTTCTGATAGATGCCGTCCCAGCACCCGTACACCGCCTGCGTTTACGCCGGATGCATGCCGGGAAACCCGGTCTTTCTCAAGGACAGTCACGCTTAAACCTGAGCGTGCCAGGTGATAAGCGGTGGCACAGCCCTGAATACCGCCGCCGATAATAAGTACATCAGAATTCATAGGGATTCCTCCGTGGCGGTTGTTCTGCAGGACTGTATTTTAGGTTCAAGCCGGTTGAACTGGCTGAGTTCTGTCAGGCTGAGCAGTCGCATGGGGGAGCGCAGCCGGTAATAACCTACATCGGCCACAGGCTCATTTCGCCATTTGGCCAGCAGTTCGCTGACGGTGTGGCCACACTGGCGACCCTGGCAAGGCCCCATGCCACAACGGGTCAGGCTTTTTAATTCGTTGGGATCACATGCGCCCTGATCGAAACCTTCTCTGAGCTGGGCCAGGGTTTTTTCCTCACAGCGACAAATAACGGTATCAGCCTGGGTGGGTAGTCGCTGATCATCCTGAGGGCGGTAAAGCCGGTCAATAAAACGGCGGAAATGATTGAGCTGTTTAAGCTGCTTGCGGGCGGCTGTTGCTTGTTTGTCACGTTCAGATTCTGTGATTATGCCCAGACGATTAAGTCGCTGCAGGGCAGCCAACTGCCCCATGCGCTCGGCGCCATCGGCACCGACAATACCACTGACATCACCGGCGACTGCAATCGTATCAACAGAGCTTTGCCCCCAGGCATCCAGCTCGGGTTTCCAGCAGAGTTGCTGTTCACTCCAGCTATGCTCCAGACCCAGTGAACGGGTCATATTAAGGTTGGGGATAACACCCTGGTGAAGGAATATATGTTCAGCGGAGAGTTGTTGTGCTTTTCCGCCTGCGGTAAAGCTGAGGCCGGTAGCGTGCTGGTCACCTTCGATTTTAAGGTCATGGGCGAAGCGATAGACTGGTGTGCCGGACCGGCGTATTTCATTTAGCAGTGCCAGGCCTTTGCCAATCATTGCAGGCTGGCTCAACGCGCTGGTAAATTCGCGCATGGCGTTAAGGTAACCCGCCTGGGGGGTTGTATCGACCAGTGCTTTAACCCGCACACCCAGGCGTAAATACTGGGTGACAATCAGGTACAGTAACGGGCCGGTACCAACAAAAATTGCATCATCGCGTACAAGTCCATCGGACTTCAGCATGACTTGTGCGCTACCGGCTGACATAACACCCGGCAGGTGCCAGCCCGGTATAGGAAAAGGGCGCTCCATTGCGCCGCAGGTCAGTATCAGTTCTCGGGCGGTCAGGCTGTTGGTGGTTTCATTCTGTGAAAATAAAACCTCGCCATTGTCCCCCACGTGCCAGACACTGGCCTTGTAGAATTTTTCTGCAGGGCATTGCTCGAAGGCATCGACCAGGTTTTTACCTTTAAGGTAATCTATTCCCAATGCAGAGGGGTCCTGTAAAGGACTATTGCTGACATTACGGTAAATTTGCCCCCCCGGACGCGCTTTGTCATCCAGAACAACCACAGAAGCACCGGCTTTAGTCGCAGTGATGGCTGCAGACATGCCTGCGGGCCCTGCACCTATGATGGCGATATCGTAGCTATTAGACATCGTCTGAACTCTCTGTGATAGCCGTGTTTTTGGCAGGGGTGGTAAAAGGTGTTACACCCTCTAAACAGGTGTTTTGAGTGATTTCCTGGCGGTTTACACACATGCCTTCCTGCGCTTCGGTCAGGCAGGCTTGACGATTGGGTTGCCCGTTAACTTCAACCAGACATTCAAAACAAATCCCCATAGCGCAGTGGGCAGAGCGTGCCTGCCCGGTGACCGGTGCCAGCCGGGTTGTTGTTTCACCGCTGACGGCCATGGCAGCCCAGACAGAACTGCCTTCAGGCACACTGACGGATTGCTGATTAATCTGCAGCTCAATGGTTGGTTTGGTTGATCGGGATAAGTAACGGAACATGCCAGGCACCCTAAAAAGCGGTGAGTGATCCGGTGGACAGGGAAATCTGATCCACCGGGATACAAGAGGTGAGCGTGTATTGCACTCACCCGGTTTGACGATTAGTCAGCGATTTGATCAAGTACGCCCTGACCCCATTCAACACCTACGTCATTCAGGATCTGTGGCCATACGTCTTTACGTACTTTCTTCGCAGCCGCTGCCAGCTCTTCGTTGCTCAGCTTAACGATAGTTGCACCGTGATCGGCCAGTTTCTGCTCGTAAGCAGACTGATCAGATTCAGCTTTAGTCCAGCGTTTAGCTTCAAAAGCAACGGCTGATTTTTGCAGTGTGGCACGGTCATCTGCATCCAGGTCAGCCAGTGTTTCGGAGTTGATAATCATGTACCAAACTTCGAAATGTGTGTTAACCGGAATATAGGTTTTAGTCACGTCACGGAAAGAGGCGTAGTAACCTTCAGCACCGGAACCAATCACACCGTCAACCACACCGGTCTGTACTGCTGTAAAGGCTTCAGAGAACGGGATAGGGGAGCTGATGTAACCCAGTGCGTCACTGGTCAGCTGAAAGCTCTTGATACCCGGTACACGTACTTTAATGCCTTTGTCGACATTAGGGTTACCCGGAGAAACGGCATCGGTATTCAGTGCGACACCACCAAAATACACAGGGTAGGCTGCCAGCATAGTGATGTCCTGCTGAGCATAAAGGTCTTTCATTGCGTCATAAATAGCGCCGCCCGGACCGTAAATTTTCTGTGCCTGCTGCCAGTTTTCAGCCACATAAGGGAAAGCACTGATCTGCATTTTACGTGAAGCGGCGGTTGCTGCAGGTTGTACTGCCATATCTACCGCACCAACAGAAATACGTTCCTGTACGGTGGTGTAATCACCTAATGCGCTGGCAGCAAAAATCTTGATCTTCACATCACCATCAGTCGCTTCCTTCACGTCTTGTGCGAACTCTTTCAGTTCTACATCAATAATCGCACCTTGTGGGCGGATATGGCTGATTTTCAGCGTAGCGGCTTGAGCAACGCTGGTCAGACCTAATGCACCGGCTACCAGTGCTGCGCTCATGTACTTATGTAAAGGTGTCGCTTTCATGTTTTATCCTCGTTGCTTTGTTTTTGTATTTTTTGTGGGACTGATGTGCCCCGACAAATCGGGAATAAGTTTGTTTTTAATAACCAAAGTACCGGGGCAGGAACAGTGAGAGGTCATCCCAGAAGGAGGTCAGGAACACCACGGGCAGGTAGCCTGTAATGATCAGCACCATTGCCGGGCGAATAACTTTGGTTACCTGAACTTTACCGATGCGTGCACCCAGATACAGGATGGAGGCATAAGGTGGTGTAACCCCGCCCATTGCCGTATTCACCCCCATAATGGCGGCAAACTGGATCGGGCTGATACCAATGGCTTCCATCAGCGGTAACAGTAAAGGTGCAATCAGAATGATGGCCGTTACATCGTTAACAACCATGCCAACCAGGAACAAGAGTATGTTGATCAGAATCAGCAGAATGGTTTTGTCTTCGGTAATGGCAAAGATCGATTCCACCAGTGCCTGTGGAATGCTTTCCATAACAAACATCTGCGAAAGGATCATGCTGAACAGGATCATCAGCATAATGGCACCCACAGAGGTCGATGCTTCTTTACCTGCACCCAGGAAAGTTTTTACATCCAGGCCTTTATAGATCAGGAAACCCACGGGTATCGCATAGATAACCGCAACCGCAGCCGCTTCCGTAGGCGTCATAATGCCGCCGTAAATACCACCCAGGATAATAACGGGCATTAGCAGGGCCGGGGTTGCCTTAAAACCACGGCTGGTAACTTCAGCGACAAAAGCTTCACCTTTAGGGCGCTCTTCCAGTACCAGCGGGAATTTACGTGCCAGCCAGATATTGACCACAGAGAAGTTCGCCATAATCAGCAAACCCGGGCCCAGAGTGGCGAGGAAGCAAGCCAGGATTGAGGTATCAGTTACCCAGCCATAGACGATCATTGTGACACTCGGTGGAATCAGCAGCCCCAGCAGAGAAGCATTTGCAATCAGGGCGGTTGCATACTCACGCGGATAACCCTGTTTCTCCATTTCGGGAATCAACAGCGGGCCGATAGCCGCAACACCGGTCAGGCCGGAACCTGAAATAGCCCCAATCAATGCACAGCTGATCGTGGCTACTACACCCAGGCCACCACGCAGGTGACCCACAAAAATGTTTACAAACCGGAGCAGGCTGGCCGCGATGCCACTGACACTCATAATGGTGCCCGCCAGTACAAACAACGGAATAGCCAGCAGTACCGGGTTACCCAGTTGCTGAAATCCCCACAACATATTGCCCTTCATGGTCACATCACCCAGGAAGTACATCACCATCAGACCACCGCCAAAGCAGTAAGGCAGGGGAATACCCAGGGTGAGCAGGATTACCAGCAGTGCAACGGCGATCAGTGCAACTTCAATCATTTTTCAGACTCCTCAATGCCAGGCAGACTACGGATATGACGTACCAGATGAACCAGGGTGTATAACATCATCAGAATCAGGCCGGTCAGTAGTGCGACATCGACATAAAAGGTCGGCAGGTACAAGGTTGGGCTTTCTTTCCAGACCCGCCAGGAATATTTGGTAAAGTCCCAGGCCCAGTAAGTTAACCAGCAACCCACGATCAAACTCAGCACTTCCCCCAGAATGGCGAGATGGCAAAACTGGCGTGCGTTTTTCAGGAAAATTTCCAGGACATTAGCGCGGATATGGGTATTCTCGCGGGACGCGTTCACAGCACCCAGTACGTAAAGCCAGAGTGTTGGGTAAAGCAGGCTTTCTTCAAGCCCCATTACCGGGATCTCCAGTACGTAACGGGTAATGACCTGGACAAATTGTCCGGCGGCCACCAAACAAATTAGCCCGGTCAGAAGTAAACTGACAAATCGGTTCATGGGGGCTTTCCCTCAACTCACATAACGGTGTTGTAGTTATTAGATTGGCACGATAGTGACAACCTCTATCCATAAAATCAAAATCAAAATATTGATTAAGCTATAGATTTTTTTTATGCTTTATTCATTAACCCTTTAGTTTCAAGTGATTATATGAACCTCAGTATTCGTCAGTTACAGGCTTTTCGGGAAGTTATGCGCACGGGTTCTATTTCGGAAGCTGCCAGGGCTTTGAGCCGGACACAACCAGCCGTAAGCGCCATGATTGCCGGGCTTGAAGAAGAGTTGGGCCTGGTTTTATTTGAGCGTCAACGTGGCAGGTTAGTACGTAAACCTGAGGCCCTGTACTTTCTGGAAGAAACCGAAGCCATTCTTGAGCGCCTGTCCCAGTCTACCCGTACGATGCAGGAAATTGCATCGCTAAAAGAGGGGCGCCTGCGCATTGCCTGTATGCCGGCCTCTTCACAATTTATGATGCCCCGGCTGGTTGCTGACTTTGTGCGTGATAAGCCCGAGGTGAAAGTCTCTTTGATGATGCGTGCATCAGCCATTATTGAAGAGTGGGTAGCCTCTCAGCAATATGATATTGGCGTGGCAGAAACTCCGCCCCCCAACCGGGCACTGGCCATGCGTACGTTTGATCTGAGTTGTGTGTGTGCTTTACGCCGTGATGATCCCTTGAGTCAAAAAGCACTGATTGAGCCGGAGGACCTGGCCGGACAACCGCTGGCGACTTTGCAGGCAGAACATCCAAACCTGATTGCAACCCGTGAGGCTTTCCGGGCCAGAGGCGCTGCGTTTAATCCGCGTTTTGAGTTACGTAATTTTCAGCCAGCGTTAAAACTGGTGGAAGAGGGGCTTTGTTATTGTATCTGTGACCCGGTAACCGCCAGCAGTTACTTCGATTATCAGGGACAGGACGGGCCTTTGCTCTTCCGGCCTTTTGCACCCCATGTTGTGTTGTCTATCTCGATTCTTCAGCCTGCACACCGGCCTGCATCGCTGCTGGCATCGGCATTTACTGAAATTTTGATCGAAGATATTCAGCGTATTAACCAACAGTTTCAGTCCGGACAAGGCTGATTAGCCAGGCCGGAATTTGTGTTATCTGTGACCTCCGGTTAATAGCCCTGAGATGAAATATCCGGGGGTGACTGAAGGTGCACGTCCAGTTGAGGAAATGCAACTTCCAGCCCGGCCGCTTTGAATTTACTGGCAATACAAGTGTTAACCAGGTGGGTCACTTCCAGGCGGTCGGACATGGCATTGACATAGAGTCGCAACTCCATATTCAGAGCGCTGTCGCCAAAGCCGGTGAAAAAGGCTTCAGGTTTAGGTTCTTTAATAACCTTCGTTTGTTCACGGGCCGATTCCAGCAGCAGTCTGCGGGCCAGCTCCGTATCTGAGCCGTAGGCAAGCCCTACAGGTATAACAATACGGGTGATTGAATCGGTCAGGGACCAGTTAATCAGTTGCTGAGTAATAAAGGTTTTGTTGGGGATAATGACTTCTTTACGGTCCCAGTCCACAATCGTCGTGGCACGAATCTGAATACGGGTCACAGTGCCTGTTAAGTTATCAATAGTTACGGTGTCACCAATGCGCACTGGTTTTTCAAACAGGATAATCAGGCCGGAGACAAAGTTAGCCACAATCTCCTGTAAACCAAAACCCAGCCCGACACCCAGAGCGGCAACCAGCCATTGCAACCGCCCCCACTCCAGGCCGAAGTGTGAAACGGCACCGAGAATGCCGACAATAATTAACAGGTACTTAATGAGTGTACTGTAGGCATACCCCGTACCGGGTTGAAGGTTCAGGTTTTGTAAAACCAGCAATTCAAGCAGGCCTGGCAGGTTATAGGCCGCGAGCAAACTGAGACTGAGCACAATGATGCCAAATAACAGGTTTTTAAGGGTCACGTTATTAATCAGTTCGCCTTCTGTATTAAAACTACTCCAGAGCACAATGTTATCCAATGCGCTAAAAAACGGCAGAAACCCCCCCATAAAAAGCCATAACATAAATACCAGCAGCACCAGTGTTGCGGTTTTAAGCAAGGTGCGTGAATGGTGGGAAATGGTCTGAAGATTTAAATAATTTGTTTCAAGCGGGGCTTCTTCCTCGTGTTTTTCACGGGCCGCAATCATTTCAGCCCGGCGTGCTTTTACCCGGTCAAACTCAAGCCTGCGCTCTGCTATTAATATCCAGCGCATCGCCAGTTTGTAAAAAATAAAAGCCGTTAGTAACACCAGCAGTATCTGGACAACGGCAATCATCATAACGTTGACGGTGAAGCTATAACCGGCTGCAGTCAGCCCCAGCATGGCGAGGTTAAACATGATCAGGCCTGATAACCAGACCTCGGCTCGTGACCACCAGCTATTGGTGTCGGTCAGCTGGTTTAACTCGTCTCTGAGCCGCCAAAGGCTTCCCCAAAGTACAATAATTACCAGTATCAGGGCGATCATTGATAAGCGTATTGGCCCGGATCTTATGGCTTCTGAATCAATATCCCAAAGGTATAGCTGAATTATTAGCAGGGGCAGGCCCAGGAAGTACAATGCAGCGAGGTGTCGGCGTAGCAGGCGGGTCAGGGTTTCGTTCAGGCCAAAATGGCCAGCAAAAAGACCGTAAGGGGTGTTCAGTAAATTGCGCAAACTCTGGATGGTCCAGGTCGCCAGGGCTGCTATACGAAAAATCTGAGCCAAGGTATCAGCGTGTCCATATTGAGGGTTCAGCAGGCTGGTGCTGATATAAAGCAGCATCAGCGGTATCGGCATCGCGATAATCAGGGCAAGTAAAAGTGCCTGTACACTATGTTGAAATCGATCCTGAATAACATGACCGATCTGTTGTTTCCATTGCTGCTGATGGGCATATAAATAACGAAAACTCCAGGCCAGCAGCATTAATATTATCGTGAAAAACAGGCTGCGTATCACGATATTCTCATCAGGCCGAAAAAGGGGCTCGGTATGTTTTTTGTTCCAGCGGGTCACTAATTGTTCTGATGCGATCAGGAGGTCATTGGGCCACTGTGTACTGATAGGCTTGGACACCGGGTTCCAGAGCAACTGTTCGCTGAGTAACTGGCTATTGTTTGTAATTTGCTGATTGATCTGTGTTTCAATATTCAGCACCTGATTTAGCTCAGTTATCAGCTGCAGACGGGTATCGCGAATACGTTTTATTAACGTAATACGGTTGTTAAGCAGCTTTAGATATAAAGCCTGATTACCCGGCGTCAGTTCCCGGGTAACATCGGCGGGTAAAGATGAATGTTGTAAGGTGACTTCGGTCTGCTGTTGTTCAAGCAGTGAATTTTGTAAACGCAATAAGTTTATTTCGTTGCTGGTAATGCGGCTGTCGACAGGCTCTTTGTTTTTAAAAATAAACTGACGTTGCTCCGGGCTGATATGGCTGACTTCGAGCTCAAGTTGTTGGGAAATTGAGCGGAAAGTACTGTTCAGAACGGTCAGGTGTTTCTGGAGTGATAATTTTTGACGATTCACGGTCTCTATACGGGGTAAAAGCTCCCGTAGTTGCGTGGAAAGTAACTGATTTTTTTCCTGTGCGGTTGCCAGTATCGGGTGGGCGGCGGATATTTTCCGGTTGTCCTCCTGGCTGCTGAGGGCTTGCTCCGCTTCAGTGCGCTGTCGTGTTTGCTGAACGTCACGTAACTGATCCAGGATTTCAGTGTGATACAGACGTTCGTGTTCCAGAGCCTGCCAGATCAGTTTGGCGATTTCTGCACGTTTTGGCAGTGCCAGCAGCTCAAGTTCCAGGGCCTGAATCCTCAGTCCGCTTTCTTCAAAATTAGCGTCTTGTAATTGTTGCCTGAGTTCAGGGAAATCGGCCAGGTTTATAGTGCTGTCACCGGGCAGGCCAACCTCCCTGTCCAGTTTTAAACCGGTCAGCTGGTCCTGGATATTGCGCTGAGTTTGTTCAACCTGCAATTGTTGTTTTTGTTGCAGTGCCTGGTCTCTTTCCAGCTCAAGTAAATGAGCATTAAAGGTAGTAATCCGGTGATCAAGCTGCTCCGCATCCAGCGTATCCGGTCTGGACAGGGGGTTGTCAGAATAGCCTTCTTCCCGCGCATCGTTCAGGGCGGCAAGTGCGTCAGGCTGGCTGCTGATTTCATTCTGTAAGGCTTTAATTTGCTCCCGGAGTTGCAACTGGTGTTGCAGGACGCTAATGATTTGTTGCAGGAGTTGACGCTTGGTTTTGTTAGCGGGTATCTCTCCAAGCTGCTCCTGTTGTAGCTGCAGTTGTTCTATTTGTATCGGCAACCGCGTCTGCGCGTAAACAGGCAGACTTGCCAGAGACAGAAGAGCCAGCAAACCATAGATAAAATGCTTCATAAGCACGCCAGACACTCATTAATTTGTTAAGTTAACTATACCTGACGTCCTCCCTGCCATGAATGACGGGGATTCCTGATGACCAGGTTGCTACTTTCTATTATATGACTCCAGCTCTGGGTTTTCCTGTAATACGAAGGCTGGCTGGTCCGCTATCCCTGACAGGTGCCCTATAAAAAGCGATTATTGAGCATATACTCTGTTTTTTTTAAATAATGGTGTCTGCAGTTTTTAGTCTTGTCTTATTAAAAATTGATTTATATCAGGCGAGCAGGTATCTGATTTGTGCCTGAGGCTTTCAATTTTTTGTGTAACTATCGTGCCTGCTGTGTTTGATGATATTTTCCAGTAAAGTAGTATTTTTCTTATTACATGTTCATATAAAAGGTATTAATTTCCGGTATGAAACAGATCTGTTTTTAAATAAACATAATTGAATGTTTGTTTTACGGAAATATATGACAACAGGAGCGGTCAGTATGTCTTCCAATTATTTTCTACGCACTGAAGGCACTTCATTAAGCAATACGGGTACCGGGCTGGATCAGCTGGTCGACACTATGAGTACAGACCTGGGTTTGTCCGGGCGGCTTTCTGATTCAGATTTATCAACAGGTAACCGGGCCGCGAATGCCCTGAATCAGATCATCGTGGATGCGGTTAAAGCAACCGGTGTGGCTGAAAGCGGGGTTTTTACGGCCGATGATGTGCGTACCCTTAATAGCTATATTCGCAGCAATAATCTGGATGAATGGGTGAGTCTGCACGGTGATGATGAGAACGGTGAGGAAACCGGTTTCCATCTTATCCAGAACGATGGCGCGAGCGAACGGTATCGGGGCGATAATCTGACCAATACTGTTGCTGACGGTCTCTATCATCTGGGATTTGAAATTCAGGGCGACACTATTCTTAATGAAGATGGCGATGCTAATGCCAGCGTGCAACAACTCGCTGAATGGCTGACCCAGTTTTATACCGACCGCTCCACTACGGGAACCGGCCTGGATCGCATTACCGACCGTATTATGGCAGATGCGGGGTTGGATAATAAAATCTCAGATGCAGAGATTGCAGAAGGGGCTGCTTCTGCTAATGGTATGAACGCTATTCTGGTAGAAGCCATCAAAGCCACTAACGCAACGGATACGGCTGATGGCCTTATTAATGCTGACGGTGTGCGGGCAATTAATGCCTATATTCAGTCTAATCATCAGGATGAATGGAATCGTCTGCATGGTGATGATGAGGATGGCGAAGAAACCGGCTATCACCTGGTGCAGAATGACGGGGCTAACACCCGTATGTTTGGTGATAACTTCGTTAACGGCCCGGCCGACAGTATCTACCACCTGGGTTTTGATATTCAGGGTGATACGCTGCTGAATGAAGATGGCGCGGCCAATGCGGATGTGAATGATCTGGCCGACTGGCTTAACTATTTTTACGTGGATCAGGGCACAACCGGCACCGGGCTGGATCAGCTGGTGCAGGTGATTAAAACGGACCAGGGACTGGCACGTAATACCAGCGCTGCGGATATCAATGCCGGAGCGAGCTCTGCTGATGGTATGAACAAACTACTGGTCACCGCCATAGAAGCCACTGGCTCAGCACAGGATAATCTGATCACTGTAGAGGATATCCGCGCAATCAACGCTTATATCCGTACTAATCACCTTGAAGAGTGGAATAGCTTGCACGGTGATGATGAGGGTAACGGTGACGAAACCGGCTTTCATCTGGTGCAAAATGATGGCGGCAATAGCAAATACCGGGGTGATAATTTTATCAACACGGTGATCGACAGCATTTACCATCTGGGTTATGAAATTCAGGGTGATAACGTGCTGAACGAGGACGGTGACAACAACGCGAACCTCGGTGATCTGGCCACCTGGCTTAATAAATTCTACCTGGGCGAGGAAAGTATCTTCGGTTCTGATGCAGCAGATCGTATCAATGGCCTCAACGTAGCCGAGCGTATTCAGGCACGGGGTGGCGATGATGTGGTGATCGCAGGTGACGGCGATGATCAGGTCAGCGGCGGCGAGGGTAACGACAGGCTTTACGGCGGTGAAGGTGATGACAGTCTCAGTGGTGATGCGGGTAATGACCGGATCTATGCCGGGGCAGGCAATGATACCCTTGATGGCGGTGATGGTAATGACCGTATTCATGGTGCTGCCGGAAATGATCAGCTGACGGGCGGCAAAGGAGACGACTTGCTGGCGGGGGATGAGGGTGTGGATTCCCTTGATGGAGGGGAGGGTAATGACAAGCTTTATGGCGGTAATGATAACGACCAGTTGAATGGTGGTGACGGTGCTGATTACCTGAACGGTGGTGATGGAAACGATACACTGATTGGTGGTGCGGGCAATGATCGCATCTCGGCTGGCAGTGGCGATGATAGCGTTGAAGGTGGTACAGGCGCTGACCAGCTCTGGGGGCATGCCGGTGAAGATACCCTGGCAGGTGGAGAGGGTAATGACCGACTTTACGGCGGTGAAGGTGATGACCATCTTGATGGCGGTGATGGCAATGACCGTCTTCATGGTTCTGCGGGCGATGACCGGATGAATGGTGGTAATGGTGATGACTTTCTGCAGGGAGATGATGGTGCAGACACCCTGACAGGTGGTGACGGCAATGACAAGCTTTATGGTGGTAATGACAACGACCGGATAGAAGGCGGCGCAGGTAATGATAGCTTGCGTGGTGCCAATGGCGATGACATCGTAATCGGAGGTGCGGGTAATGATGTTGTTTCCGGCGGCGCAGGCATTGATTACCTGGAAGGTGGTGAAGGCTCGGATCAGCTTCATGGCAATGATGGTGATGATATTCTAAATGCCGGAGCAGGGGATGATCGTCTCTACGCGCATAATGGCAACGACCTGCTGGATGGCGGTGAGGGGGACGATTATCTTAATGGCGGTAACGGCAACGATAATCTGAGTGGTGGTATCGGTAACGACGTTCTTTCTGCCGGTAATGGTGATGATGAACTTACAGGTGGTGCGGGTAACGACCGTCTTTATGGTAGTGCCGGTAACGACCGGATCGAAGGTGGAGAGGGGAATGATCTGCTCAGTGGCGGGGCTGGTGTTGATCAGCTAACGGGTGGTATCGGTAACGATCGTCTGTACGGAGGTAATGATAACGATACTCTGGATGGTGGTATCGGTAATGACTACCTGAATGGTGGTGATGGTGATGACAGTCTGATTGCCGGTGAGGGTGATGACAGCCTTAACGCAGGCAGCGGTAATGATGAGTTGATTGGCGGAGCCGGTGATGACTACATGGTAGCCGGTAGTGGCAACGACCGTATGGACGGTGGCACTGGCAACGACAGGCTTTTCGGCCAGGGCGGAAATGATTACCTGGATGCCGGTGAAGGCAACGACTACCTCAGAGGAGATGACGGTGACGACACCCTGCTGGGCGGTGCCGGTGATGATAATTTGAACGGCAACGCAGGTCAGGATACGCTGACCGGCGGGCTGGGTCAGGATAGTCTGCATGGCGGAAGCGGTGATGACATCCTGCTGGGTGGTGCAGGTGATGACCGGATGTCTGCTGGCAGTGGTAATGATGTTATGACCGGCGGTTCAGGCAGCGACTGGTTTGTCGCGGGTTCCGGAGACGATCAGCTCTTCAGTGGGTCGGATTCAGTGAACGATGGAATGCGCGGTGAAAGAGGTGCCGATACTTTTGCCTTCTGGGCAGAAGGTGACGGATTGGGCAGCGATACGATCTATGACTTCTCGAACCGTGAAGGTGATCAGTTGATTATTGGCGGTGATGATGTCAGCTTCGAAATTGAACAGCTTCAGTCGCGCAAGCATCTGATCTCCATCGCATCGGCTGATGGCTCTGATCTGGGAAGTATTACCGTGAATGGCCATTTCAGCGAAGGCGATATTAGTCTGGATAATGATGTATTCTCTGAAATCAACCAGGGGAGTCTGGTTGATATTGCCTGATAAACCCTCGCCGGTTCGGCTTTGTTCGAACCGGCTCCTCTTCTCTCCTTAGCTTGTCCGAAAATATTTAAACCTGACTATTTACAGAAGCGGCTTCCGTCACGAAACCAGTGCCAGGCTCCGGTTCCGCGACTAAAGTCGCTTTGATCTGTTGGTATAACACGGGCATAAAGGTTAAAAAGGAATTAGCACCTATGTCATCTAATTATTTTCAGCGTATAAATTTGTCCTCGGTGAGTAATACTGGCACGGGGCTGGATCAACTGGTCGATACCATCGCCACAGACTACGGCCTGACGGGAAAAACCTCAGATAAGGATATGCAGGCTGGTCTGGAAGCAGCTAACGCTATGAATCAGTTGCTGGTAGAGGCGATTAATGTAACCAGTGCAGCCCCCGGTGGGGTTTTCAGTGCCGACGATGTACGTGCCATCAACAGCTACATCCGCGCTAATCATCTGGATGAATGGAACCGGTGGCACGGTGATGATGAGAACGGTGAGGAAACCGGTTTCCATCTTATCCAGAACGATGGCGCGAGCGAACGGTATCGGGGCGATAATCTGACCAATACTGTTGCTGACGGTCTCTATCATCTGGGGTTTGAAATTCAGGGTGATAAGCTTCTTAACGAAGATGGCGACGTTAATGCCAGCGTGCAACAGATCGCTGAATGGCTGACACAACTCTATACCGACCGCTCCACTACGGGTACCGGCCTGGACCGTATTACCGACATAATTATGGCGGATGCAGGGCTGGATAATAACGTGTCAGATGCAGACATTGCAGAAGGGGCTGCTTCTGCTAACGGCATGAACGTCATCCTGGTGGAAGCGATTCAGGCCACTAACGCAACGAATACGGCTGATGGTCTGATTAATGCCGATGGTGTACGGGCGATTAATGCCTATATTCAGGCTAACCATCAGGACAAATGGAATCAACTGCACGGTGATGATGAGGATGGTGAAGAAACCGGCTATCACCTGGTGCAGAATGACGGGGCGAACACCCGTATGTTTGGTGGTAACGTTATTAACGACCCGGCTGACAGCATTTACCATCTGGGTTTTGATATTCAGGGTGACACGCTGCTGAATGAAGACGGTGCGGCCAATGCAAATGTAAATGATCTGGCCGACTGGCTTAACTATTTTTATGTGGATCAGGGTACAACCGGCACCGGGCTGGATCAGCTGGTACAAGTGATCAAAATGGATCAGGGGCTGGCACGTAACACCAGTGCTGCGGATATTAATGCCGGAGCGGCTTCTGCAGATGGCATGAATAAACTCCTGGTCAGTGCGATAGAAGCGACAGGTTCCGCCCAGGATAACCTGATTTCGGTAGATGATATTCGTGCGATTAACGCTTACATTCGCACGAATCATCTGGATGAGTGGAATAGCCTGCACGGTGACGATAAAGGTAATGATGAAGAAACCGGATTCCATTTGGTGCAGAATGACGGTAGTCAGGAAAAATACCGGGGTGATAATTTTATCAACACGGTGATCGACAGCATTTATCACCTGGGTTATGAAATTCAGGGTGATAACGTGCTGAATGAGGACGGTGATAACAACGCGAATCTCGGTGATCTGGCTACCTGGCTTAACAAATTCTACCTGGATCAGGAAAGCATCTTTGGTTCTGACGGGGCAGACCGTATTGAAGGCCTCAACGTAGCCGAGCGCATCCAGGCGCGGGCGGGTGATGATGTGGTGATCGCCGGAAGTGGCAACGACCTGATAGAGGGGGGTGCGGGCGATGACATTATCTATGGTAATAATGGTGACGATGTTATTACTGCCGGTATCGGCAACGACACGGTCTATGGTGGCCTGGACAATGACCAGATAGAGGCCGGTGACGGTAATGATGAAGTATATGGCCAGGAAGGCGATGACTATATAGACGGTGGCGGCAGCAGCGATGTGCTGAATGGAAACAGCGGCAACGATACCCTTCTGGGCGGTGCGGATAATGACAAATTATTTGGCGGCGTGGGTGATGACACCCTGGAGGGCGGTGCACAGCAAGACCAGCTATGGGGTCAGGAAGGCAATGATCGCCTGTTTGGCGGTGCCGATACTGACTGGCTGTACGGTGGTGCGGGTGAAGACAGGCTGTCTGGCGGTGACGGTGCGGATACGCTGGATGGCGGAGCCGGTAACGATGACCTCAATGGCGGGGCGGGCGATGACCGGCTGTACGGTAAAAACGGTGCCGATGAGCTTGATGGTGGCACCGGTAATGATCAGATACACGGTGATGCCGGTAACGATATGATTGCCGGGGGCGAGGGTCAGGATATTGTATTCGGTGACTCAGGTGATGACGTTATGTCCGGCGGTGCAGGCAACGATTTACTGGTCGGTGGTCAGGGCAATGACATTGTCGACGGTAACGAGGGTAGCGATGACCTGCGGGGAGGCACCGGTAACGACATGCTCTCCGGCAATGCAGGTAATGACAAGCTGTTTGGTGAATCGGGGCAGGACATGCTCGATGGCGGTGCCGGTCGTGATATTGTCGTGGGCGGCTCTGATAATGACACACTGAGCGGCGGTGATGGTAACGATGTATTAAGTGGTGATCAGGGCGCTGATATTCTGTTTGGTGGTGAGGGTGATGATGACCTGAGAGGGGGTTCCGAAAACGATACGCTTTATGGCGGCGCTGGCAATGATAGTTACGCTGCAGGTGCCGGGGATGATCTGCTCTATGCAGGTTCTGATGCGGCCGGTGATGCATTACGGGGTGAGGGCGGTGCAGACACCTTTATTTTCCGGGCAGAGGCTGACGGAATTGGCAGCGATACTATTTATGACTTCTCTAACCGGGAAGGTGATCAGCTGATCATTGGCGGTAATAACGTCAGCTTTGAAGTCGAACAGCTTCAGTCACACAAGCACCTGATTTCCCTTACCTCGGCTGATGGTTCTGACCTGGGCAATATTACGGTGCGTGGTTATTTCAGTGAAGACGATATACTCCTGGATAATGACGCTTTAGCCGATATCGGTCAGGTGAGCCTGATTGATATTGCCTGAAGCCTGACTCAGGTGGTTTCAGGTTAGAACAACGACCACAACAGCCGGTTCACAGGTGAATGAACCGGCTCATGTCTTTTATGGTTTCTTTTGTGAATTTGTTATTTATTGAGAAAGAGTCATGTTAAAAAATTTATTTGCACGTATTGGCATAGGCGCAGCGGTGGTTGATGCTGTTTTAACCACAGAACACTTTATACCGGGTGGGCCCGTGGAAGGGCGGATTGATATTAAAGGCGGAGATGTTGAGCAAGATATTTCAAAAATCACACTTAAGCTGATGACAAAGCTAAAAGTCGAAAATGACGAAGGCAGCTCGTTTGAAGATCATGTGATTAATGCCTTTATTGTTACTGATGCGTTTTGTCTGCAGCCCAATGAAGAAAGGGCTATTCCTTTTCGTTTTACCCTGCATCCGGAAACACCCGTGACTGCGCTGGAGGTTGCTAACAACCAGTCAAAAGTCTGGCTGGAAACCGCGCTGGATATTGATTTTGCAGCTGATCCGACGGATCGTGATTATATGAATATTCACCCAACTGCTGTGATGATGCACTGTATTAAGGCAATGACCAATAATGGCTTTGTTATGGCAAAAGCTGATGTAGAGAAAGGCGGGCTGAACGGGCCGGGCTTTGCCTCTTCACTGGGTTTTTATCAGGAGCTGGAATTTAAACCTGAGGGCTTTGGTTTTACAAAAGAAGTTGAATTCTCTTTTGTTGCAGAGCAAAACCAAACACACCTGTTAGTAGAATTGGATCGTCGGTTCAGCGGTGATGGTTATCGTGCACTGACATTTTCAAATCAGGCAGGTTATGCGGAGGTTGAATCTCAGTTACGCAGCCTGATCAACTAAAGGGCTTGTCTTTATTGCGCCTGGTTTGGTTTTAATGTCTGGAAAACCTGAGGCCGAAGGTTATCGGGTGACTGTCCAGGGTCTGGTGCAGGGTGTGGGTTTTCGGCCTTTTGTCTGGCATCTGGCCCGACAGCTGGGTTTATCGGGTTGTGTTTTTAACGATGCTAGCGGGGTGCAGGTTGAGGTGCGGGCGGATAAAGCACAACTGGCCGATTTTATCCGTGCGCTTCAAAAAGATTTACCGCCCCTGGCACGTATTGATCATATCAGCAGCTGTGCAACCCGCCTGCCTGATTATAAATGCTTTGATATTGTGGCCTCTGAACAGGGGGTTGTGTCTACGGGGTGTGCGCCGGATGCGGCTACTTGCCAGCGGTGCAGGGAAGAGCTTTTTGATCCCTCAAACCGACGTTTTCATTACCCTTTTATTAATTGCACCCACTGTGGCCCCCGCCTGAGCATCATTCAACGTATTCCCTATGATCGTGCCGCGACGACAATGGCGGATTTTTATCAGTGCCCGGCTTGTTTACAGGAGTATACCGACCCTGCAAACCGGCGTTTTCATGCCCAGCCTAATGCCTGTGCAGCCTGTGGGCCTCATCTCTGGCTGGAGAATAACAGCACTGCATATACTGTTGCAGGGGTTGCTGATCTGTTTGATCAGTTGCGGCAGGCCCTTAAACAAGGGGCCATTATTGCGATTAAAGGCCTGGGTGGTTTTCATCTGGCCTGTGATGCAACTCATAGCGGTGCAGTTAACCGGCTGCGGCTGCGTAAACGGCGTCCTGATAAAGCTTTTGCTTTGATGGTGCGAGACCTTAATGATTTAAGCCGTTATGCTTTTTTAAACGATCAGGCAGAACAGTTGCTAAAAAGCAGTGCGGCCCCGGTGGTACTGCTGGAGGCCAAAAACGATCCGCTTTATCCACTGGCAGAGCACATTGCACCGGGTCAGTATCAGCTGGGGTTTATGCTGCCGTATACCCCGCTTCACCTGCTTTTAATGGCGGGGCTGGAGCAACCTTTGGTTATGACCAGCGGTAACCTATCCGGCATGCCCCAGGCCATCACTAATGAAGAAGCCCGACAGCAGCTTTCAGGTATTGCCGATAGTTTTGTGATGCATAACCGCGATATTCAGAACCGGGTGGATGATTCAGTGGTGCGGATGTGGCGTCATGGATGTCAAGTTTTAAGGCGCGCTCGGGGTTATGCGCCAACTTCCTTAACGTTGCCGCCGGGTTTTGGACAGGCCCCGGATCTGGTGGCTTTAGGCGGTGAGTTAAAAAATACCCTTTGTTTACTGCAAGCCGGTCAAGCCATTTTGAGCCAGCATTTAGGTGATCTGGAAGATGCACACACTTTCGAGACTTATCAGCAGACATTCGACCTTTATCAACAGCTTTATCAGCATCAAAGTCGACGATTGGTCTGTGATCTTCACCCTGAATACCTGTCTGCTAAATGGGGTGAACAGCTCTCTGAACAAGGTTATCAGTTATTAAAAGTGCAGCATCATCATGCCCATATGGCCGCTTGCCTGGGTGATAATCAGTATGCTCTGGCAGATCCTCCTGTTCTGGCGTTGTGTTTTGACGGGTCAGGTTATGGTCCTGACGGCACTTTGTGGGGGGGAGAATTTTTATGGGGTGATTATCGGCATTATAAACGCCTTGCCTCTTTAAAAACTTTTCCGCTGATAGGTGGTGCACAGGCTATTAAAGAGCCCTGGCGCTGCCTGTTTGCTCAGCTAAAACAAGCACTGCCTGATGTGTCACAGGATCAGTTGCAAGCTTGCTGGCCGGTGTTGGCAGGTAAACCTTGTATGACCCTGGAACGTATGATGGCCAAAGGGCTGAATTCACCGCTCACCAGTTCCTGTGGTCGCTTGTTTGATGCGGTGGCGGCGGCGCTCGGCTGTAGTGCTGAGGTTGTCAGTTATGAAGGTCAGGCCGCTATCGAGCTGGAAACCCTGGCGCGTGATGGTGATCCGGATACTCAGGCTTATCTTTTAACGCTGGATAAAGACCGACTTCAAATCGACCCGGCCCCTTTATGGGTTGGGATTATGCAGGATCTGCAGGCCGGACAACGCAGTTTGGCCGATATGGCGCTGGCGTTTCATAAAGGGTTGGTGCAGGTTGTGATTAAACTTTGTGTGCATCTGAAAACCTTATACCCGATTCAAACGGTGGCACTGACCGGTGGGGTGATGCAAAACATGCTGCTATTGGACTATCTTAAAGAAGGCCTGGCACAGCAGGAATTTAGTGTGTTAACCCATCAACAATTACCCGCCAATGATGGTGCTTTGGCCTATGGTCAGGCACTGATCGCAGCCGCCCGACAGCTTGAGCAGGGTGATGATCAGGAGGTCGCCGATGCATGAAATGTCGATTGCCGAACGGGTGCTGCAGATTATAGAAGAGCAGGCTCAGGCCCAGCATTATGTGAGGGTTAAAACAATCTGGCTGGAAATTGGCCCGCTGGCGATGATAGAGCCGGCCTCCTTAATCTTTTGTTTTGATGCCATCAGTAAAGATTCAATTGCCGGGGGTGCTAAGCTGATAGTGATCAATACCGAAGGTGAGGCTTGTTGTTTACACTGTCAGAAGCCAGTGCCGGTGAAGCAGCGTTACGATTGCTGTCCTTTGTGTGGTAGCCATCAGTTACAGATTACCCGGGGTGATGAGCTGCGGATTAAAGAACTTGAGGTTGAAGCCTGAAGGGAAAAAGGGAGTAAGTTGAGATGTGTACTGTATGTGGATGTTCACCCGATCAGGTTCAGATCGGTAATTCTGAAAAGCCGGAAACACAGGGTTTTGGTGGTCATCAACACAGCCATGGGCCTGACCATCATAGCCATGAACCTGAAGCGCACAACCATAGGCTTGAGCCGCACAGCCATGAGCCCCATAAACACAGCGCTTCGTCTAAACCTGAAATCCTGCCTTTACCCGCAAAAGCGCAAGGCCATCTGCATTTTGGTGAGGGGCCTGCCCGTTCCCATGTTGCCGGGTTAAGCCAGAGCCGTATGGTGCAGATCGAACAGGATATTCTGGGTAAAAATGATCGTTACGCGGCTATCAATCGGAACTGTTTTGAGTCTGAATCGCTGTTTGTTTTAAACCTGGTTTCCAGTCCGGGTTCCGGCAAAACCAGCCTGCTGGTTGAAACCATTAACCGCCTGAAAAACCAGCGCCAGATTGCGGTGATCGAAGGTGATCAGCAAACCAGCTATGATGCCGATCGCATTCGGGAGACCCAGGTTCCGGCTGTTCAGGTAAACACCGGCAAAGGCTGTCATCTGGATGCCCATATGGTGGGTCATGCGCTGGAGCAACTGGAGACACCCAGGGGTAGCTTGCTGTTTATAGAAAACGTGGGAAATCTGGTATGCCCGGCGGCGTTTGATTTAGGTGAAGCCCATAAAGTAGTGATTTTATCCGTGACTGAAGGGGAAGATAAACCCCTGAAATACCCGGATATGTTCTATGCTTCAGATCTTATGCTGATTAATAAAACCGACCTGCTACCTTATCTGGACTTTGATATGGAGGCTTGTATTCGCTATGCCCGACAGATTAATCCTGATATTCAGGTAATCCAGCTTTCAGCCCGGTCAGGTGAGGGTATGGATAAATGGCTCAGCTGGCTGGAAGCGGGGCGTGAGCAGTTAATAAAAAGCCGGATTAAGCAGCTTGAATTTGATATTCACCAGTTAAAAACTATTCTGTGAAAGCCGGGCTTTGCTGTACTAATCGGTCTTAAAAAGGGAGCTTTATCATGTGCCTGGGCATTCCCGGTCAAATTACCATGATCCTTAATCAACCCGATGCATTAGCGCAGGTGGATGTCTGTGGTGTGAAGCGGCAGGTGAGTCTGGCTTGTGTGCTGCCGGATGATGGAAACCTGGAAGATTTAATCGGATGCTGGACGCTGGTGCATGTGGGTTTTGCCATGAGTCTGATTGATGAAGCGGAAGCGCAGAAAACACTGACTGTGCTGGCTGAGCTCAGTCAGCTTCAGGACGAAATGTATGCTTTGCAGGCCAGTGAGTTAAGCCAGACACAGGATGTCGAATAATGAAGTTTGTAGATGAATTCCGTGACCCGGTGCTGGCAAAAGCCGTACTAAAAAGAATCCATGTGCTGGTGGATAAGATACCGGTCAGAGAGAACCGGCCTTTGCAGATTATGGAGGTATGCGGCGGGCATACTCATTCTATTTTTCGCTACGGATTGGAAGCGTTATTACCGGAGAAACTGGAACTGGTGCACGGGCCTGGTTGTCCGGTCTGTGTATTACCCATGGGGCGGGTGGATGATTGTATTCGTATTGCAGAGCAGCCGGATGTTATTTTAACCACTTTCGGAGACGCAATGCGGGTGCCGGGTTCGAGGAAAAACCTGCAACAGGCCAAAGCAGAAGGTTGTGATATCCGGATGGTTTATTCGCCAATGGATGCTCTGGCACTGGCACATCAGTACCCGGATAAAAAGGTGGTTTTTTTTGGGCTGGGCTTTGAAACCACCATGCCCGCAACCGCACTCACGCTCCAGCAGGCAAAAAAAGAGGGCATCACTAACTTCTTCCTGTTCTGTAACCACATCACCATTATTCCCACGATAAAAGCCATTCTGGATTTGCCCGAGATGTTTATAGACGGTTTTCTGGGGCCGGGCCATGTCAGTATGGTAATTGGTCAGGCACCTTATGAGTTTATTGCCCGTTCTTACCAGCGCCCTCTGGTGATTGCCGGGTTTGAGCCGCTGGATATTTTGCAATCCTTACTGATGATCCTGGAGCAATTGCAGGCAGGTGAAGCAAAGGTAGAAAACCAGTACAGCCGGATTGTGCCGGCGCAGGGTAATCCACAGGCGTTAAACGCAATCTCTGAAGTGTTTGAATTACGTGATTTTTTTGAATGGCGAGGGCTGGGCTCTATCGAACACTCCGGGGTGAAAATACGTCAGGCCTATGCAGATTTTGATGCCGAAGTTGTTTTTGCGCTGCCCAATATTACGGTTGCCGACCCTTCTGCCTGTCAGTGTGGTGAGGTGTTAAAAGGCCTGATGAAACCCTGGCAGTGCAGCGCGTTTGGCAAAACCTGCACACCGGACAATCCTGTTGGGGCTTTGATGGTCTCAACCGAAGGGGCCTGTTCGGCCTACTACAGTTACGGTAAACATTTTGCCGATAGCCAGGTTGAAAACCAGACTAAAACCCAGACCTGGACCTAAGCGAAACCCCTTTGGCTAATCAGGGAATCATTTTATGGAAAAGCCGGTCAGGCACAAGTTCACCGCAAAAACGATCACTCTCGCACATGGGGCAGGCGGTAAAGCCATGCGAGACCTTATAGAGCATATTTTTGTTGATAGTTTTGATAATGAGCACTTAAATGCGCTGGAAGATCAGGCACGGTTTACGCTGACAGAGCTGTACGCCCAAGGGATTCAGGCAGGCAGCCGACTGGCTTTTACCACGGATTCTTATGTGGTTGATCCGGTTGAGTTTAACGGCGGTGATATAGGCACCCTGGCTGTGAATGGCACAGTGAATGATCTGGCCGTTTCCGGTGCGATTCCTAAATACTTATCCTGCGGCATGATTCTGGAAGAGGGATTGGAGATTAATCTGCTGCGCAGAATAGTTGCCTCCATGCGCAGGGCGGCTGATGAAGCGGGAGTCACTATCGTCACGGGTGACACTAAAGTGGTGCCTAAAGGAAAAGCCGATAAAATTTTTATCAATACCAGTGGTATTGGTGTTATCGCCAAAGGTATTGAGATAGTGGCAACGCGCTGCCAGCCCGGTGATAAGGTTATTGTAAATGGTTTTGTGGGGGATCATGGGGCGGCTATTCTGAATGCCCGTGGCGATCTGGCGCTGGATGTGGAGCTGGCAACCGATTGTCAGCCACTGCATGGACTTATCCAGAGCATGCTGGCTGTTTGTCCGGATATTCATGCATTACGTGATGCATCCCGTGGCGGTGTGGCAACGGTATTAAACGAGTTTGCGGAAGCGTCCGATGTGTTAATCCGTGTCTTTGAAGGCCAGGTGCCGGTGCGCAATGAAGTGCGGGGTGTGTGTGAAATACTGGGGCTGGATGCACTTTATTTTGCTAACGAAGGTAAGCTGGTGGCCGTGGTGCCTGCTGATAAAGCCGATGCACTTCTAGCGGTGATGCAGGCCCATCCGGCCGGGTTAAACGCATCGGTTATTGGTGAGGTAACTGATGAGCATAAAGGGCGGGTGTTCGTGAAAACAGATTTTGGGGGTGAGCGTATTCTGGACCGTCTGGTGGGTGAGCAGTTGCCGCGTATTTGTTAAACGCACTGACAATAAAGTGGCCACACAATAGATTTGTTCTTTCGCGTATCCAGGGCGTTAAAACGGGGGCTTCTTCCATAAAATTATCTTTGTCTTTACCTGTTTCTGCACTACAATTCGCCCACTAAAAAACCGGTTTTTGAATCGATTTTTAACCCCTTTGAATATGTAATACTGGAGATCAGCAACGTTGACATCGAATGGTAAAATCAGACTGCAGGGCTTTAATAATCTGACTAAAAGCCTGAGTTTTTGTATTTATGATGTTTGCTATGCGAAGACCGCCGAGCAGAAAGCAGAATACATCGAATATATTGATGAGCAGTACAATGCAGACCGTCTGACGGAGATTCTGACCGAGGTTTGCGAAATAATCGGTGCTAATATTCTCAACGTCGCTCGCCAGGATTATGAACCACAGGGCGCCAGCGTTACCATTCTGGTGGCTGAAGAGCCTATTAAAGAAGTTGAGGCTTATCAGGCTGAAGAGCCAGGCCCTTTGCCGGATTCGGTTGTTGCCCATCTGGATAAAAGTCATATCTGTGTACACACTTATCCTGAAGCGCACCCGGATGACGGTATTTGTACGTTCCGGGCGGATATTGAAGTGTCCACCTGTGGGGTTATCTCACCCCTTAAAGCGTTGAACTACCTGATACATAAGCTGGAATCGGATATTGTCACTATTGATTATCGTGTGCGTGGTTTTACCCGGGATATCGAGGGTATTAAGCACTATATTGATCACGATATTAACTCGATTCAGAATTTTATCAGTGAAGATATCCGTGAAATGTACAGCATGGTGGATGTGAACGTTTATCAGGAAAATATCTTCCATACCAAGATGATGCTGAATGATTATGATCTGGAACAGTATCTGTTTGGCACTACGCTTGAGGACCTGACCGGGAAAGAAGTTAACGAAATTACCGAGCGCCTCTTTAGGGAGATGCGTGAGATTTTCTACGGCCGTAACCTGCCGGATATGTCTTAATTTCAGGTTGATACGATGGAATGATAAAAACGCGGTCAGACCCGCGTTTTTTTATGCCTGCGAACTTTGCCAATTGCTTTTATACTCTGAACTCAGAGTAGCCCGGGTTAATATGTCATTTACAGCAAACCTTTACAGGTATCTGACGCACAGGAGGCGGACGTGGCATCAAAGCTGGTGGTAGCAATTTCATCACGTGCCCTGTTCAATTTTGAGCAGGAAAACGAAGTTTATGAAATGCAGGATACAAGCATTTATGAACAGTATCAGCTTGAACGGCTGGAACAGGCGGCCAAGCCGGGTGTGGCTTATTCGCTGATAAAAAAACTGCTGGCGTTTAATGGCCAGGGTGAAGAACATGTCGAAGTGGTGATCCTGTCGCGTAATGATCCTGTCAGTGGTTTGCGGGTATTCCATTCAGGAAAGGAGCATGGTTTATCGCTGGAACGGGGCGTATTCACCCGGGGGCGCTCGCCTTTTCCCTACTTAAAACCTTTACAGGCCAATCTCTTTTTATCAGCCAATGCTGACGATATTCGTGAAGCGCTGAACCTGGGTTTTCCGGCGGCTTGTGTTTATCCGGAATCGCGTGCTGCCAGTGAAACTTATGCCCGTGAAGTTCGGATTGCTTTTGATGGTGATGCGGTTTTGTTTTCAGATGAAGCGGAGCAGGTCTTTCAGCAGGAAGGGTTGGACGCGTTTCATGCTCATGAGCAAACCCATATAGCCCGCCCGTTGCCTGCGGGGCCTTTTAAGCCTTTTTTGGAAGCGGTCCAGGCATTACAAACACTTAAAGATTCACCGATGAGGCTGCGCACGGCTTTAGTGACAGCCCGTAGTGCACCGGCCCATGAACGGGCGATCCGCACACTGATGCAGTGGAAAATTGAAGTGGATGAGGCGATGTTTCTGGGCGGGCTTGAAAAAGGGCCTTTTCTGAAAGAGTTTGAGCCTGACTTTTTCTTTGATGACCAGCGCAGCCACTGTGAATCAGGTGCACAAGCAGGCCCCACCGGCCAGGTGGTGGCCGGTATTAAAAATACGCAGACTCGTTAGGCGCTTTTCAGGCCTGCTTCCAGTTTGCGCTTGATAGCCAGGTAGCGGGGGGTTGGTCCTATATCTTCGTAGATAGGATCACCATCTTCAACACGAATCACTTTATTACCCTGTCGGTAAGGCAGAGACGCCTCAACTTCTTGTAATACTGTATGCAGCAGGGCGGGAATCAGCTCGTCCACCTCCATATCAAAGACATCACAAAGTGCTTCAATGCGGATCATATCCTCCTTATCAATGGGAAAAGTTACCTGTGATAAATCTGCTTTATGGTTTGCCTTACGTTCAAGCTCATCTAACAGGTGAATAACATGCTGGTTAGCCATAATAAACTCCAATCTTAAAACCTTGATTTAAAGCATAGTTTAAGTTTGCACTAAATGTTGATTAAGTATTTGTTGTTAAGCATAAAAAACGAAAAATAGTCCTTTAATTCAGAGGGTTTTATCCGGTGGTTTTTTTCATTAGACTGGCGGGCCTTTGGTTGCACAATTAAGGATTTTGGAATGGCAAATATCAGGGTGCTGGTGGGTTCTACTTACGGTAATGCAATGCAGGTGGCAGAAGACTGCACTGAGCAGTTAATCGCATCAGGTCATCAGGTGATGCTGCTTGAACAGCCCTCTCTGGATGAAGTGATGGCTGAAGAGGCAGAGGTGTTATTGGTTTGCACCGCCACAATCGGCATGGGTGAAATTCCGGAAAATCTGATGCCTTTGTATCTGCAATTAAGGGAAGAGGCGCCCCCTATGCCGGAGAAACGTTATGGGCTGATTGTGCTGGGTGACAGCGGTTATGAATATTTTGCCCATGCGGGTGAATTGATGGATGAGATTTTGCAGGAACTACAGTTAACACGTGTTGGGCAGTCACTGGTGATTGATGCTTGTGAAACGGCAGATCCGGAAGAAGCGGCGGAGGCCTGGATCAGCACCTGGGCTGCACTGCTCTGAAAATGATTAATATCCACAAATAAAGCCGCGCGGCGAATAAACCGGGCGACTTTATCTCAACATTTATTTAAGCAAAAAGCCTTTGCTCTTCAGGAACGCCAGCATATGGGGGCGTGATTCTTTCACCAGCATGCCGGAGATTTGCTCACTCCAGGTCATATCTTTCTGACCTTTGGTGCGTGTGTGGTAATACTCGCTGATTTGAACGTCATACGCTTCGATTTTCTCGCGATCCTCATGCTCGTCATAAGTATCCTGTTTTAAAACCACATTGACCGGCAGACGGGGTTTAACCTCAGGGTTCTGGTTCGGGTATCCCAGGCAAAGACCAAATACCGGGTAGACCAGCTCAGGCAGTTTCAGCAGGCCGGAAACTTCTGCGATATTGTTTCGTAAACCACCAATATACACCGTGCCAAGGCCCAGCGACTCTGCCGCAACCACCAGGTTTTGTGCAAATAAAGCGCAGTCGAGTGAGGCGGTCATAAACTGTTCGGTAAACCCGGACTGCATCTCGGCGTTGTGCATCTCACAGGCAAGCTGGTGACGTTTCATATCAGCACAAAATACCAGGAAAGTCGGGGCTGAAGTCACATAAGCCTGGCCACCGGCACAGCGAGCCAGTTGTTCTCGGGTGTCCGGTTGATTAACCTGGATGACCGTACAGGCCTGGATAAAGCTGGAAGTTGCCGCCGCCTGACCGGCTTCGATCAGGGTATTGATGGTCGCCTGGTCGATCGATTCTGGTTTGAAGTGACGAATGGAACGGTGTGCTTTCAACAGGTCAATGACGGGATTCATGAAATGTGCTCTTATTGGGGAAAATAGAATGATTGTATTATCCGGCTTTGTGGTTCAGCTGATTGATGGCGGCTGTCGCTAAAGGCTTTGCAATATCAATCCGGTTGCTGTCATGGGGAATACTGTTGGTGGTTACCACCCTGGCAGCCTGGCTGAGTGATTTATACGCTTGCCCGGCAAACAGACCATGAACACCGATGCAGCAGGGTTGCTGAAGGCCGGAACTTTCAAGGTGGTCAATGGTACTCAGCATTGTTCGGCCACTGGATATAATGTCATCGATCAGGACAGGCGTATAACCTTGCCAGCGCTCAACTTCCGGCAGGGAAACCTCTACTTCGTAGTCACCGTGACGTACTTTTGTGAGCACCTGAAAGGGAGCGCCAGCCAGCGTCGCAACCTGAGAAACCCATTGTTCACTTTCCATATCCGGGCCGATCAAAAGGGGTCGGGTGATATTTTCTTTGACCCATTGTGCAATCAGCGGGGCTGCCGGCACCACCTGACCGGGTATGCTATAAATTTCATCCAGGCTGTTGTAACGATGCAGGTGAGGATCCATTGTAATCAGCCAGTCCAGTTCATTGGACAGCAGGCGGGCAAAAGGCCGTGAGCTGACACATTCACCGGCTTTAAACCGTTTATCCTGTCGCATATAGGCCAGATAAGGAGTTATGAGCCCGACCTGACGTGCACCTAACTCTCGCAGGGTATCGGTCAGAAAAATCAGGCGCAGGGTCTTTTCATCGGGCTGGTATAAATTGCAAAAGATAATAACATCACGCTGCTGACAATCGTTCAGCACACGAAGGTAACTTTCCCCATCAGGAAAATGACGCTGTTCCAGTTCACCTTTTTCGGCCTGGATTAATGCACACAGGTTGTCTGCCAGCGTCTGGTCAGAGGCCAGGTTAAAGAGAAGAGGTCGCATCAAAAGACTCCTTGTCGGTACTCAGATGAATAACCTCAGGATGGGCCTCAAGGTATTCAACGGCATAGTTTAATTCACCCATGCTCTCGGCATGGATGGTTAGCATGGCCTGATTGGGGTGCACAGGCTCATTAAGTTTAACATGTAACTCTACGCCCGCTGCAGGGTCTGCGGGTGCGCCTGCGAGTTTTGCAACCTGAGACAGGCGGCGATTATCAACACTGATGACCCGACCCTGCTGATGGGCGATCAGCTCAAAGTGGTAAGGTGCAATGGGCGGTTCACGTAACCCTCCCTGGGCCTTGCAGATTTGGTGGAATTTTTTCCAGGCGTTACCGTTATCCAGTTGTTGGCGCGCCTGTTGCTGTCCCTGACCTTTGGGTAAGTCGGTCACCATCTCCAGCATGGCTCCGGCCACTTCAATCGCACGTTTTTTTAAATCCTGGGGGGCATTAGCGGCATTTTGTAAGACGGCTACTATATCCCGGGCTTCGAGCGCAGGGCCTATGCCTGTTCCCACCGGCTGGCGACCATCGGTAAACAGGATGTCGATGGTTAGCCCCAGGGACTTTCCAACTTTACGAAAACTGGCGGCCAGTTTCTCTGCGGATTCCGGACTGCGCACTTTAGCGGTAGGGCCTACGGGCATATCGATCAGTACATGAGTGGCACCGGCAGCAATTTTTTTGGACAACACAGAGGCGATTAGCTGGCCCTCACTGTCTATATCCAGTGCACGTTCAACTTTGATTAACAGGTCATCCGCCGGAGACAGTCGCACAGAACCACCCCAGGCCAGGCAGCCACCGTGTTGACAGACAACCGCTTTCATCTCCTCCAGAGACAAAGACACATTGGTCAGTGTTTCCATGGTATCGGCGGTGCCGGCAGGCGAGGTAATCGCACGTGAGGAGGTTTTGGGAACGGTCAGGCCACAGGCGGTAAGAATTGAAACAACAATCGGTGTGGTGCGATTACCGGGCAGGCCACCGACTGAGTGTTTATCCACAACGATTGGCAGGTTCCACTCGATACGACTGCCCGCATTAATCATCGCTTCGGTCAGGTAGGTGATCTCGCGGTTATTCAGGTTTTCGTTGCCGCAGGCGGTAATAAATGCGGCCAGGTGTACATCGGCATATCGACCCGCCACTATATCCTCAATAATCTCCGTCATCTGGTTTCGCTTCAGGCTATGACCGTAGACCTTAGATCGCACATGGGACAATGAACCAATAGGGGCGGGGTGAGATGCCCAGAGACTGTCACCATCGGACAGCTGTAATTTGTTCCAGGCTGACTCTGACAGGCCGATTTCGCCCTGTTGCAGCAGGTCGCTGGTTACGATGTTTAATGTTGCAATAATATGCATTTGTTCAGTGCGTACCAGCACCCGGGACAAGGCAGAAAAGCCTTCGGATTTGCAAATGGCGCTGTCTGCGCGCAGGTAGATGGTCAGTTCCTGGCGAGTATCTAACCCAAGCCGTCGGGCCTTGAGGGGGGTCATCCGTTCCGGAATTATATTCATAGAAAGCACCTCCGTTAAACTTAGTATAAGTGACTGACTCTCAAACTGAAATTAGTGTGGAGGCTCTATTGTTATGCAGACAGTCAGCCGTTGTCAGAAACTGAAGGGGCATTGACGTTTTTACAGTTGCATCAAGCTGATAGAATAGGCGAATTCAGCCCAAACCTGTTGTGGAGATAAAGGATAAATGGAACATAGATACAGACTGGTATTAGCTTGCCCGGACCGGGTAGGCATCGTTGCAATGGTCAGTAATTTTATCTCCAGCCATGGCGGCTCAATTTCAGATGCCAGCCAGCATTCTGATCCGACAACCGGCTGGTTTTTTATGCGGGTAGAGATTCGGGCGGCAAGCCTGCCATTTTCGCTGGAAGAATTAAATCAGGCTTTTGCACCTATCGGGCAGTCTTTTAATATGCAGTGGCAAATCCATGACTCGAGCAGGCCCAAAAAGGTAGTGCTGATGGCAAGCCGTGACTCCCATTGCCTGGCCGATTTGCTTTACCGTTATCATGAAGGTGAGCTGGATTGTGAAGTTCCCTGTGTTATTTCAAATCATGATGATCTGCGCAGCATGGTGGAATGGCATAATATTCCTTACTACCATGTACCTGTGGATAAAGAAAACAAAGCAGAACATTTTAGCCAGGTAAGTGAATTGATTGACCGGCATCAGGCTGATTTGGTAGTGCTGGCCCGTTATATGCAAATTTTACCTCAGGATGTCTGTGAGCAGTATTCACAGCGTATTATCAATATTCATCATAGTTTTCTGCCCTCATTTGCCGGTGCCCGGCCTTATCATCAAGCCCATGAACGGGGTGTAAAATTAATTGGGGCAACGTGCCATTACGTGACCGAAGACCTGGATGCCGGGCCTATTATCGATCAGGATGTGGTACGTATCAGCCATCAGGATCTGCCGGAAGATATGGTGCGCCTGGGGCGTGATGTGGAAAAAATGGTTTTATCCCGCGGTTTGCGCTGGCATCTGCAGGACCGGGTTTTGGTCCAGGGCAATAAAACCGTCGTATTTAATTAGGCACTCTAAATACTCGTTGCCTGATGGCTGCGATTGCTATAATGATAGAGGTAAGGGCCGGGTGAGTGACTGGTGCCTATGTTTCGGGGTTAGCCCTACCAAGGAGGAATCACAATGTTGAGATCTGTTAAAGCTCGGGATTACATGTGTGAACGGCTTATTACCTTCACACCACAAACTGATTTGTTTAAAGCCATCAATGTGCTGATTGAAAACGGCATTACGGGTGCGCCGGTTATTGATGAAAAAGGTGATCTGGTCGGGCTTTTGTCTGAAGCAGACTGCCTGCGAGCGATATTGACACTGACCTACCATGAGGAAGAAATGGGGGGGATTGTCGGGGACTATATGGTTGAAGAGGTTCATACTGTTGAGCATGACGCGGATATTATCAAGGTTGCCGAAGAGTTTATAAACAACGGCCGTCGCCGTCTGCCTGTTGTGCATAATAGCCGGGTGATCGGGCAAATCAGTCGCCGTGATATCTTACGGGCTGTTGAAAAATTTGCACAGGACGGCTGACGCCGACTGTGTCATTAAAGGCCGCAGCCCTGGTTGCGGCTTTGTTGTTTTTGAGGTTATGAAATTCTGATGGGTTATCAATTCCCGGAACAACCAATGTTAATTTATCCTTCTTTGGCTGAACACTATGGGCTGGAGGGAGCTTTGTTACTGGGCATCTATCATCAGTTGGCCCGGCACATAGGCTTGCGAAATGCTCAGGGCTTTCCTGAGCTGAAACTGGATAAAGCGAACTGGTCACACCTGGTACCTTTTTGGGATCAGGATAAGCTGGCATCTGTGACTCATCATCTGGTTTCTCTGGGTGCCATTGAGGCGGCGATGAATTCAACGGGCATTCGTGTGCTGTTGCTGGCTAGTGTGGATGCACCTGCAGCAGACCCTCAGCCAGTCCGGGTGGAGGCTCCTGTGCCCCCTGCGCAGGATCGTCAGCCGGAACCCGTGAGTCGCCTTGCCGTTATGAATCAGCCGCCATCGCAAAGTGATGCACCCCCTTTGGGCGTTGCTCAGAAGCCCGTCGCAAGCGTCCGGCCCCGCACTCCGGCCCCGGGTTTTGGTGGCAGTACGGGCTGGCGAAAACATAAAAGTGAGTTACAGGTACTCTTTGAGCAGCACGAAGAGCGTAATCAAAATTTACATGCCATGTTTCTGAAATGGCAACCTTCTGCCGCGTTTTTTGAAATGCTTCCTCGCCACGGCATTTCCGAAGAGTTTGCGCGCGATTGCGTTGATGAATTTGTACTTTATTGGCTGGATAAAGATCGCCGTGAAACCAGCTGGGACCAGAAGTTCCTGGGTTGGGTAAAACGTGACTGGGTTAAAAAGCAGTCCCGGGATGGCCGTGATCAGCGGCAGATATCACAAAAACAGACAGGTTTTAACCATGAAGACCCCCGCAGAGATTCTCGCGAAAACCGCAAACGGGTTACCCGAGCCATCATGGACATCAAAGACACCGACTGGTAACGCCGGGCAGGCAAAAGCCAAAGGTAATAAGATTTCCAATGACACTAAGACACTGATCAATATGATCTTTGCCCGGTTTATGGCGATTTATGGGCATAAGTTTAAAAGTAGTTTTGAAACCCAGGATGAGCTACGGCTTGCTAAGCGGGAATGGGCTTTAAGCCTGGAAGGCTTTCGGGAGCCGGAGTTGGTGGCGGCTATTGATCATTGCAAGGAAACACTGGCCTGGATGCCAACGGTTTCAGAGTTTCTGGCCATACTGAGAGATATTCAGGGTGACAGCGGCTTACCGCCGGTAAAAATGGCTTATAAAGAAGCCTGTTTTCATGCGGATCACGCTTCACGCCATCATTGGAGTCATGCGGCCGTTTATCAGGCGGGTAAAGCGACGGGCTGGTTTCGGTTGCGCAGCGAAGAAGAGGCGCTGATTTATCCGGATTTTTTGTATAACTATCAGGTACTTTGCCAGCGTGTGCGGGCGGGTGAGCAGCTCGACCAGCCCATTTATGCAGCACTGGAAAACAAAAGTGATAACACCTTAGTGGCCTTTATTCAAAGCTGGGGTGAAGCACAGCAGCTTGAACCCGAAGTGGCGGCTAAGTTGCTGTACTTCCTGACTAAACCTAAGGGCAGTGATACCCGCAGACGCTTTCAGGCGATTGCTCAGCAGGAGGCTGATCAGTTGGGTGTCCGGTTGCCGGATGATTACCAATAATCACCCGCAACCAGTCAGGCAGGATCTGTCGATCCGTCAATCAGCCCAGGTTGTCCCCGAACATTTTTCCGATAGCCGCTGTCAGCGCATCACTGCGATCGGGGCTGCGAAAGGCCTGAAGAATCAGAGCACGAAGATCGGGCATAAACATCAGGTCAGCCAGCATACGGGAAAAGCCTATTTGCCCTGAACGACCGGTTGCCAGACACTCCAGGTAGCTCTTTAGCAGATCTGGATATTTCAGGCTGTTGCAGCTTCGGGTTGCGATGGCTGCCAGTACTTCCGCATCCTGCCCGTGCGCAGACTCTAATACCAGCTGTAATAAATCCCGTTTTGCCGTTTCATCACGGCCATTTGAAATGGCCCGGATTTGAGCGGCAATATGGTTAGCGTGAGTGGCTTCGTCTTGCAAGCTCAGACGCATTCGCCGGTCCAGTGCGCTGAAAAGCTTATGATCGGGCTCGATATTTTCCAGGCAGGTGCAAAGCACTTCATAAGGCTCAGCAGGCAGTTTTGCAATGGCTGCTGCCAGAATCTCACTGTTACGGCCACTTTCATGGCGCACCACCAGATCAGCAACACCCTGATAACCTAATGCCTGCCACTGATCAAACCCCAGCTGACCGGCAAAATATTGCTGGCTGTATTCATAATACTGAGAGGCGGGCTGCCCGATAGCGAGAGTGGCATGGGCATGGAAAATCGCCATTTTTTCCTGGTCAGGTTTAAATGAAAATGGATTATCCTGCAGGGCGTCCTGTTTTTTACTATCGGCATCACCAGACAGCACATTGTTAATGTTCTGCAACAGGCGGTTCACAAAGTCATCCCGTGCGGCCTGCACCAGATAACCCTGTTCATCCAGCGGTAACTTAAGGAACCAGACCACGTTCTGGTCTTTAAGCTTTGGGTTCCACATCAGCAGCGCTACCCAGGCATGGTGCATAAAGGGTGACGGGTAGGGAATGTGCGCCTGCTCAACCTTGCTGAAGGTTTCGGCTGACATTTTGCTAACCCGGCGGCCCATATCAAAAATACGTATCTGGGTGCCGGACTCGCGTAAAAAATCTACAAGGGAAGGAATATGGGACATGCAATATCTCATTCAGGGAACCGGAAACAGCGCTAATTTTATCAGTCTGTCGCGCCATGCAACAGGGTTGCCTGCCAGATAAACCTGGTGAGGGTTCTGGAAGCCTTTTACGGCGGCATTTGCGCGCCTCAGTAAAAAATCAGGTGGTAATAAACCATATCTTTTTTGCAACAAAACGGTAAACCGTCTACCCTAAACTGCTTAATTAAAAGATCTTACATAATAGGGGGTTATAGGACTTGAATAGCTCTTTTCTGGCCCTGACACGGTCTATGCTGGGCAGCCTGCGTGATTTGGCACCCATCATTCTAGTGATTGCTTTCTTCCAGATTGTTGTGCTGCAACAAAGTGTGCCGGATTTGGTGGGGTTGATAACCGGCCTGCTCTGTGTAGTTGCGGGTTTGACCTTCTTCATTTACGGCCTTGAGATGGGTTTGTTTCCGATTGGTGAAACAATGGCCCATGCGTTTGCGCGTAAAGGCAGCGTGTTCTGGCTGCTGGCATTTGCTTTTGCATTGGGGTTTGGCACAACGATTGCCGAACCGGCCCTGATTGCGGTGGCAGACAAAGCGGCTGAAGTAGCCGCATTAGGTGGCATGATTATTGATTCGGAAGAGTCACGGATGGGTTATGCCAGTGGTCTGCGTTATACCGTAGCGTTTTCGGTGGGTCTTGCCATTGTGCTGGGTGTGCTGCGTATCCTTAAAGGCTGGCCGATTCAGTACATGATTATTGCTGGCTATATGCTGGTTGTGGTGATGACGATGTTTGCCCCTCGTGAAATTATTGGTATCGCCTATGACTCCGGTGGCGTGACTACCTCCACTATTACAGTGCCCCTGGTTACGGCCTTAGGTGTGGGACTGGCGTCATCTATTGAAGGGCGTAATCCGATGGTGGATGGTTTTGGTCTGATTGCGTTTGCATCGCTGACACCTATGATCTTCGTCATGGCATACGGGATGGTGATCTGATGGAATTAATCCTTGAACTGGTTTGGATGATTCTGGCCACCATTAAAGATGTGATCCCTATTGCAGTCATTCTGTTTGGTTTTCAGATTTTTGTAATACGCCGTCCGATTCCGAATTTGAAACGCGTTTTAATTGGCTTTGCTTATGTGATTCTGGGCTTGGCACTTTTCCTGCTGGGCCTGGATAAAGCGTTGTTTCCGATCGGAGACTTAATGGCCAAGCAGCTAACGAATCCGGAGTTTATCGGGCAGTGGAGTGATAATGCGGCTGATGCTTTGCAGTGGCAGGATTATTACTGGGTTTATATCTTTGCGTTTGCCATCGGGGCCAGTACGACAATTGCTGAGCCTTCGCTAATTGCCGTGGCGATTAAAGCTAATGAAGTGTCCGGTGGCACTATTGGTGTTTGGGGACTTCGTTTAGCAGTGGCTCTGGGTGTGGCAGTGGGTATTTCACTGGGCACCTGGCGGATTGTTACAGGTTATCCGATTCATTGGTTTATTATCACCGGTTATATCATCGTGGTTATACAAACCATCTGGGCGCCTAAAACCATTGTGCCCCTGGCGTATGATTCGGGTGGTGTAACTACCTCTACAGTGACGGTGCCACTTGTAGCTGCATTAGGTCTGGGGCTTGCTGAAACAGTGCCCGGGCGCAGTGCGCTTATTGATGGATTTGGTTTGATTGCATTTGCCAGCTTGTTTCCGATGATTACGGTGATGGCTTATGCACAGATAACAGAATGGTTAACCCGCCGGCAAAAAGCCGTTGAGGTTGAGTCTGACAGCTTGAAGAACTAATTGGAGAAAAGCCGTGCATTTCAAACTGCTATTGGTATTTGTTGAAGATACTAAAACAGACAAGGTTATGAAGGCTGCACGAGAGGCAGGTGCTACAGGTGCAACTGTAATTAACAACGCGCGAGGGGAGGGTGTTACCAAGACCAAAACTTTTTTTGGCCTGACACTGGAAACCCAGCGCGACGTGTTGCTGTTTATTACTGAGGAACATTTAAGTCGTAAAATTCTGGAAACAATATCCAGGGTGGCGGGTTTTGATGACGCGCCGGGACGGGGCATCGCTATTCAGGTAGATGTAGAGGATGCGGTTGGGGTTGCCCACCAGATTCAGACACTCACTGATGTGATTGAGGAAGAAATATGAACGGCGATAAAACGGTCGTGCGCGTTAAAGATGTGATGACGCAGAATTTCGCTATGGTGGATGGCCTGGTGACTATCGAGGAAGCGCTGGGGTTGTTCAGAAGTAAAAATGCGCTGGCATTGTTAATCAATAAACGCCACGAAGATGATGAGTTTGGTATTTTGCTGTTATCAGACATTGCCAAGTTGGTGGTGGCTAAAGACCGGGCGCCCGAGCGGGTAAACGTCTATGAAGTGATGACCAAGCCGGTAGTATCGGTAAAATCCCGAATGGATGTGCGCTACTGTGCTCGTCTGTTTGAAAATCTTGGTCTGGCGATGGCGCCGGTGATTGAGCACGGGAAAATTCTGGGTATTGTCAGTTACGACGATATTGTGCTCAAAGGCTTAGTCTGACTCTGAGAAGGCTTGTAAAAACGGGATCTGATTGATCCCGTTTTTTATGCCTGGTGTTTCCCTTGAGCAGGGCTTATCGCTTGCCCCGGGCTTCTTTTAAGGTGTCTGCAATCAGGAATGACAACTCCAGTGCCTGTTCGCCGTTGAGGCGGGGGTCGCACTGGGTGTGGTAGCGGTCAGCCAGCCCTTCTTCCGTAATCTGGTATGCACCACCAATACACTCAGTGACATTCTGGCCGGTCATTTCAAAATGAACACCGCCTGCATAAGTACCTTCTGCATCGTGCACCTGAAAGAAACCTTTTACTTCCTGCAAGATGGCATCAACACTGCGGGTTTTATAACCCGAAGAGGCTTTGATGGTGTTGCCATGCATTGGATCTGAACTCCAGACTACACTTCGGCCTTCCGCTTTAACGGCACGTACCAGTGGTGGTAACTTATCGCCGATATGCTCAGCGCCCATGCGGGCTATTAGCGTTAGTCGACCTGGAATGTTCTCTGGATTCAGTGTGTCAATCAGGGTGATCAGATCTTCCGGTGTAGTGGTCGGACCAACCTTCAGACCTATCGGGTTCTGTACACCCCGAAGGAACTCTACGTGCGCATGGTCTGTCTGACGGGTTCGGTCACCAATCCAGAGCATATGTGCCGAGCAGTCATACCATTCATTGGTCATGCTGTCCTGACGGGTCAGGGCTTCTTCATAGCCTAGCAGCAGGGCTTCGTGGGACGTATAGAGGCTGGTTTCATGAATTTGGGGGGTGATGCGTGAATTCAGACCGCAGGCTTCCATAAAGGCCAGTGCCTGGTCAATCTGATCGGCCAGGTGCCGGTATTTCTCACCCAGTGGGCTTTTTTCGACAAAACCCTGGTTCCAGCGATGTACCTGATGAAGATCAGCAAAACCACCCTGAGCAAATGCTCGTAACAGGTTCAGTGTAGAGGCAGACTGGTGGTAAGCCTCCAGAAGACGCTGAGGGTCGGCCGTGCGGGCTTCTGCCGTGAACTGAATATCATTAACAATATCACCCCGGTAGCTGGGTAATGCGATGCCGTTGATCGTTTCCATATCGGAAGAACGGGGCTTGGCAAACTGGCCCGCCATACGCCCGATTTTTACAATAGGGCAGCTGCCGGCAAAAGTAAGCACAACCGCCATCTGGAGCAGGACCTGAAAAGTATCACGAATCTTGTTGGCATTTAAGTCTGCAAAACTTTCAGCGCAATCACCGCCCTGCAGTAAAAAAGCATTACCTTTGGCAACTTCACCAAGCTGAGATTGTAAGGCGCGAATTTCACCGGCAAAGACCAGCGGTGGTAATCCGGAAAGGGTGTTTTCAACCTGTTTTAGTGAAGCCTGGTCCGGGTAGGCCGGCTGCTGGACGATAGGTTTGGTTCTCCAGCTGTTCGGGGTCCAGTTTTGCATGCTAAGTCCTGAGGATTCTGTGTATTAAGGGCGACAGTGTAAGTCATTGTTCTTCAGAAACAAGGGGGTCATTCTCCTTAATCCTTTTTTGCGGTAGGGTAGCTGATTTCGCAGGGGATCAGGGTCATGTCAATTGAAGATCGCAATAAAGGTTTGTCAGTACGTACGGAAGTAATGGGTGAGGCGTTTGTGCAACGCGCGATTGATAATACGACTGAATTTACAGCACCGATACAAGATTGGATTAATGAAAATGCCTGGGGTTCAACCTGGCAGCGGGAAGGGCTGTCACGTCAGACACGCAGTCTGGTAACGATTGCGATGCTGGCGGCGCTGAAAGCACCGACGGAATTAAAAGGCCATGTGCGAGGCGCTTTGCGTAATGGTTGTACACCCGAAGAAATTCAGGAGGTGTTGCTTCACTCGGTTGTTTATTGTGGTGCACCGGCTGCGCAGGAAGCGTTCAGGGCGGCAAAAGAAGTGATCGAGGGCTGGGAAGGCTAACGGTTTCCGGATTAATTTGAACGGCGCGATCCAGCGCCGTTTATCATCCATTAAGCAGATTTAATACCGGCCAGATTGCGGAAGGAAACTTCTTTTGCGGTGTTAAGGAAATCCACCATAAAATCTGCATTTTTCTGGTCATCGCGAATTGCGGCATAAAGTGTACACCAGACACCTTTATCGCCCAGTGACCGGGCTGCGATGTATTCCCGCTCTATATACTCATGCAGCGCCCAGTTGGGCAATGCAGCCACCCCCCGCCCGCTGGCAACCAGTTGTAACATCATAACCGTGAGTTCTGCGGTGCGAATACTGTGGGGCTCAATGCCTGCGGGGTCCAGAAAGTGATTAAAGATATCCAGGCGGTGTGGCTCAACCGGGTAGGTAATTAATACTTCCTGCTTCAGGTCTTCCGGGTGAATATGGCGGCGTGCCATCAGCCGGTGTTGTTTGCCGATTGCCAGCATTGACTCGTAGCTGAACAGGGGGATGTAGGTAATGCCGTTGCGCGGTTCAGGGTCGGCCGTAATGACCAGGTCAAGGTCACCCCGGGCCAGCGCGGGTAAAGGCTGGAAGCTGAAACCGCTGGACAGATCCAGTTCAACTTCAGGCCAGTGTTGCCTGAAGTGGTCGATTGTAGGCATCAGCCAGTCAAAACAGCTATGACACTCGATACAAAGATTCAGGCGACCTGCTTCACCACCTGCCAGGCGGGCAATATCCCGTTCTGCACTGCGTATCATGGGCAGTACTTCATCGGCGAGCGCCAGCAGGCGCTGACCAGAACCGGTAAAGCAGATAGGCTTGGTTTTCCGGATAAAGAGTGAGCAATCAAGCCTGTCTTCGAGATCTTTGATCTGGTGAGAAAGCGCAGACTGAGTTAAATGTACTCGTTCAGCGGCTTCAACCAGACTGCCGGCATCACGAAGGGCAGAAAGTGTTCTCAAATGACGAAGCTCGATCATGTCATATTTCCTTATAAGGTTATATGTCGAAGTATAGTTGCTCTGTTCGGAAAGGGGCGAAGTCGGCCGGATAAGTATTTTCCGGCCGTCAGGCGGGGTACTGAGTGATTAACCGGATGGCATGCCGACCAGTAAAAACTCAAGCAGCGCTTTCTGGGCGTGAAGGCGATTTTCAGCTTCATCAAACACCACGGAGCGTACATCGTCCATCATTGCTGCGCTGACTTCTTCGCCCCGGTGGGCAGGCAGGCAGTGCATAAACAGAGCATCTTGATTTGCCAGGTCCATCAGTTCAGTGGTGACCTGAAAACCGGCAAATTTTGCTTCACGTTCCTGCTGTTCCTCTTCCTGGCCCATGGAGGCCCAGACATCAGTCACAACCAGGTCGCTGTTTCTAACGGCTTCTTCGGGGTTGTGGAAAATGCGGATGCGTTCCTGGTTTTCAGAAACCAGTTCTGCGGCAGGCTCAAAACCTTCCGGGCAGGCAATGTTCAGTTTGAAATCAAACTGACGGGCGGCATTGATATAAGAGTTGCACATATTGTTACCGTCACCCACCCAGGTCACGGTTTTGCCCTGAATGTTGCCCCGGTGCTCATGATAGGTTTGCATGTCGGCCAGTAGCTGACAGGGGTGGTACTCATCAGTGAGTGCATTGATAACAGGCACCTGAGAGTTAGCTGCAAACTCTTCTACAATTTCGTGGCCATGGGTGCGGATCATAACCACATCGACCATGCTGGAAATTACCCGGGCGCTGTCAGCAACAGGCTCGCCACGGCCCAACTGGGTATCGCGGGACGATAAAAACATGGCATGGCCGCCAAATTGCGCCATGCCTGCTTCAAAGGACACTCGTGTGCGGGTTGATGATTTTTCAAAAATCATCGACATCACGCGATTTTTCAGGGGTTCGTAAACCTCACCGCGGTTACGCATGTTTTTAAGTTCAGTGGCTCTGTGAATAACAGAACGAAGCTCTGCGGGAGAAAGATCCCGCAAAGTCAGAAAATGTCTTATTGTCATTGTTTTTTCTCGCTGCATTTCATGCGGGCAACCGCCCTGACAAAGTCAGGTGCGCGGTTGAGCGCGATCATCGGCAGAGTAGATTTTAATCAGTTTGGAAACGGTGTTAACCAGCAGATCAGCCTCGGCATCGGTCATGATCAGAGGGGGAAGCATACGGACAATTTTGCCGCCGCCCGTCATATTCAGCAGCACACCTTTAACTTTAGCGAGCAGAGCCAGTTCAGTACCGGCTTCGGCCAGCTCGATAGCAATCATCAGGCCTTTACCGCGTACTTCTTTAACGTAGTCGGCACCGGCCAGTTGTTCGCGGAAACCATTGACAATACGCTCACCCAGTTCCCCGGCGCGTTCAGCCAGGTTGTCATTAACAATAGTATCAACCACCGCCAGTGCAGCCGCACAGGACAGCGGGTTGCCGCCAAAAGTTGAGCCGTGAGCACCTGGTGCAAAAACGGAGGCCGCTTTGCCGCTGGCAAGGCAGGCGCCTATAGGTGCGCCATTGCCCAGGCCTTTCGCCGTGGTGACTACATCAGGCACAATGCCGTTCTGCTGGTACGCAAAGTAAGTGCCGGTACGGGCGTTACCTGTCTGGACTTCATCCAGCATCAGCAACCAGTCGTGCTCATCACAGATATCGCGCAGTTGGTTCAGGTAGTCATCCGCCGGGATAGCAATGCCGGATTCACCCTGAACAGGTTCAACCAGAATAGCAACCACGTTGGGATTGTTAGAGGCAATTTTACGCACTGCTTCCACGTCGTCATAAGGCGCACGGGCAAAGCCCGCCACAAGAGGTTCAAAACCTGCCTGTACGGCGCGGTTTCCGCTTGCGCTCAGGGTGGCCATGGTGCGGCCATGGAAAGAGTTTTCCATCACAATGATGGTGGGTACGTCGATACCTTTATCATGGCCATAACGACGTGCAATTTTAATGGCGGCTTCATTCGCCTCAGCCCCGGAGTTGCTGAAGAATACGTTGTCCATTCCTGCAATGCGGGTCAGTCGCTCGGCAAGCTGTTCCTGCAAGGGGATAGAATAGAGATTAGAGGTGTGAATAAGCTTGCCGGCCTGCTCGCTGATCGCGTGCGTCACTGCCGGGTGGGCGTGCCCCAGTCCTGTAACAGCAATGCCACTGAGTGCATCAAGGTACTTATTGCCGTCCGTGTCATACAGCCATGCGCCTTCGCCGTGATCGAAAGCGACAGATAGCCGATTGTAGGTATGCATTACTGGCTCAAATGCCATGATCCTCTCCCATACAACGCAAAAAGGCAGCCAGGGCTGCCATTAAAAAAACAGATTCTATTGGGTGTTTTGATGATTATCAATAGTTGTTTGTTGCATATTGATGATAATAAACATCGATTTATCCTTGTCGATAGGTTTAATCAATCCGACTGATTGAGAAATCTTAATATACATTATCTGAGTGCTATGGTCGGATATATGTTAATATTTCTGCACAAAAGGCAGCCTTGATGCCTTTAATCGTGTTATCCAGAAAATGTAGAAAGGTGTATGAATGAGCGTTATTGAGACCATAAAAGAGCAGATCGAAAATAACGATGTGTTGTTGTATATGAAAGGCACACCCCGTTTTCCTCAGTGTGGTTTTTCGTCGCGTGCGACAGAAGCGGTCATGGGCTGTGGTGAGCGTTTTGCATTTGTAAATATTCTGGAAAATCCGGAAATTCGTGCCGAGCTGCCTAAGTATGCAAACTGGCCGACCTTTCCTCAGCTCTGGATCAAAGGTGAGTTGGTGGGTGGGTGTGACATTATCTGTGAAATGTCGGAATCCGGCGAGCTGGAACAGATGATCAAAGAAGTTGCCGCTGCATCCGGTGATGCCAGCGCAGAATAAAGTTGATTATAAGGGTGATGGTTGTTTTGCAGGACATCGCCCTTATTGTAGAAAAGTAAACGATTTATACCCCCTTTATACGGAGAGATACACAATGGGCGTACTCGTAGGTAAGCAAGCTCCAGATTTCACAGCAGCAGCGGTTCTGGGTAATGGCGAAATTGTTGATGGTTATAACCTGAAAGAAGCGATTAAAGGCAAATACGGTCTGGTATTCTTTTACCCGCTGGACTTTACGTTTGTTTGCCCTTCCGAGCTGATTGCTCTGGATCATCGTATGGACGCTTTCACCGAGCGTAATGTTGAAGTCATTGGTGTGTCTATCGACTCCCAGTTCAGCCACAACGCATGGCGTAATACCCCGGTTAATGAAGGGGGTATCGGCCCGGTTAAATACACACTGGTCGCTGATACTAAGCATGAAATCTGCAAAGCTTACGATGTTGAGCACGATGCAGGTGTTGCTTTCCGTGGTGCTTTCCTGATCGATCAGAACGGCAATGTACGTTCTCAGATTGTTAACGACCTGCCACTGGGCCGTAACATGGAAGAGCTGATTCGTCTGGTTGATGCCCTGCAGTTCCATGAAGAGCACGGTGAAGTTTGCCCGGCTGGCTGGAACAAAGGTGATAAAGGTATGGACGCTTCCCCAACAGGTGTTGCGGCTTACCTGAGTGAAGAAGCTGATAAGCTGTAAGCTGTATTAGCCTATAAAAAACCCGCTTATGTTAGCGGGTTTTTTTATGTTTGTTGCTGGCTGATCGCCGTTATCAGAGTCTGAAGTCGTCGCCGTAATCCTGTGCAGCCAGTACCATTTCCCAGCCGCCCAGATCTTTCCAGCGGTTAACAATAGAGCAGAAAAGCTCAGCTGTTTTTAACGTGTCGTATAGTGCTGAATGAGCTTGTTTGCCGTCAAATTCGATATCTGCAACTTCACAGGCTTTTGCCAGTACGGTCTGTCCGTATGCCAGGCCGGATAGCGTAGCCGTATCAAAGCTGGAGAAGGGGTGGAACGGGTTGCGTTTAATGTCGGTGCGGGCGACAGCGGCGTTTACAAAGCTCTGATCAAAGGCTGCATTATGACCTACCAGCACGGCACGTTTACAATCGTGAGCTTTAATTGACTTGCGAATAGGCTTAAAAATACCTTCCAGCGCACTGAGTTCGCTAATGGCTTCGCGGTTGGGGTCGTAAGGGTCGATGCCGGTGAAATCCAGTGCAGCGCGCTCCAGGTTAGCACCCTCAAAAGGGGCCACCTGGGCTTCATAATGTTTATCCACCATCAGGTAACCATTCTCATCCATGGTGAGCGTGGCGGCGGCAATTTCCAGCAGCGCATCGGTTTGGGCATTAAAACCGGCGGTTTCAACATCGATAACAACGGGCAGAAATCCGCGAAAGCGGCCGGCCATGGGGTGTTTATAGGGGTCGTGACGGCTCAAAGGATTCCCTTACATTGATGGGTTCAGATAATGGGCATTATTCTAACAGCGAAATAATTTGATAGCTAAAGATGTTGTTGCCGGAGCCGAAGTTATAAGATGATATTTGATCACTTTTTAAATGGTAGGTGCTTTTCTGTGCGTGTGAAGCTGGTTCTTATGCTGTTACTGTCGCTCTTCAGTACCTTGTCTCAGGCTGTGAGTTATCAGGCGACTATTGACGAGTCAAACTGGGAGCTGGAATCCTCCAGATTTAGCTGTCGCCTCACCCATGTGATTCCATCCTTTGGCAACGCAGTTTTTGAACACGAGGCCGGCGAGAATATTCATTTCCTGCTGGATGCCACGGAAAAGGGGCATTTCGAAAAAGGTGCGATGCTGGTCTCAGAAGCGCCGCCCTGGCGTCCGGGTTTATTAACCCGGGAGATAGGAGAGGTTAAAGCCAGTAAGCCGGGTGATCTGGATGTAAAAACCGGTTATGCCAGATCCATGCTGGCGGCCTTGCATAAAGGCCTGATGCCTACGTTCACTACAACCACCTGGTATGGCACGGCTGAATACCTGAGAGTTTCATTATCGGCGGTGAATTTTCGTTCCGCTTATAATGATTATGTGGGTTGTGTTGCAAAATTGTTGCCGGTGAATTATCGGCAGGTGGCGCGCACAGCGGTACTGTTTCCGCCTGCTGAATGGCGCTTGTCCGATTCCACTAAAGAGCGACTGGATTTGATTTCGCTCTATATTGAAAATGATAACAGTGTGCAGTCTGTCTACGTAGACGGGCACAGTGATTCCGGCGGGCGTCGTCTTGCCAACCGGGATTTATCAAAGAAACGTGCTGAAACAGTGTCTGAATATCTGCTTAAGAAAGGGCTGGATGAGGGCATGGTAACTGTTCGTTATCATGGTGAGCGCTATCCGGTGGTGCCTAATAATTCAAAAGCTAACCGGGCCCGCAATCGTCGGGTTACCATACGGCTGGAAAAAGAGTAAGTCGGATCTTTTGCCTGCTTGTCCTATTACAAGATTTTTCTGTTATAATCCCGCGCCTGTTTTTTATGAATTCGGTCGCCGTATTTTACGGCTGAGATCGCGCAAGTTGGAGCTTGAGAATGTCCGAAATTAAAAAGGTTGTTCTGGCCTATTCCGGTGGTCTGGACACTTCCGTCATTGTCCGCTGGTTGCAGGACGAATATAACGCTGAAGTGGTGACTTTTACGGCTGACCTGGGCCAGGGTGAAGAAGTGGAGCCTGCCCGTGCAAAAGCTGAAGCACTGGGTGTTAAGGAAATCTACATCGAAGACCTGCGTGAAGAATTTGTACGCGATTTCGTCTTCCCAATGTTCCGCGCAAATACCATCTATGAAGGTGAGTACCTGCTGGGCACATCTATCGCCCGTCCTTTGATTGCCAAACGTCTGATTGAAATTGCTAACGAGACGGGCGCTGACGCGATTTCTCACGGTGCAACCGGTAAAGGTAATGACCAGGTACGTTTTGAGCTGGGTGCTTACGCGCTTAAGCCGGGTGTACACGTTATTGCGCCCTGGCGTGAATGGGATTTGGGTTCCCGCGAGAGCCTGATGAAGTACTGTGAAGATCACGGTATTGAAGTGGACTACGCTAAAAGCAAGAAAAAGTCTCCTTACTCTATGGATGCCAACCTGCTGCATATCTCTTACGAAGGCGGCATTCTGGAAGACCCGTGGGCAGAAGCTGAGGAAGATATGTGGCGCTGGTCCGTATCACCTGAGCAGGCACCGGATAAGGCAACTTACCTGGAATTGACCTATGAAAAAGGTGACATCGTTGCGATTGACGGTGAAGCTATGAGCCCTGCGACTGTTCTGGAATACCTGAACAAGATCGGTGGTGAAAACGGTGTGGGTCGTCTGGATATCGTGGAGAACCGTTTTGTAGGTATGAAGTCACGTGGCTGTTATGAAACACCGGGTGGCACTATCATGATGAAGGCGCACCGTGCAATTGAGTCCATCACGCTGGACCGTGAAGCGGCGCATCTGAAAGATGAGTTGATGCCTAAGTATGCCAAAGTGATCTACAACGGCTTCTGGTGGTCAGAAGAGCGTAAGATGATGCAGAAAATGATCGATTTCTCCCAGCGTGATGTTAACGGTGATGTACGCATTAAGCTGTACAAAGGCTCCGTAGACGTTGTGGGCCGTCGTTCTGAAAACTCTCTGTTCGATGAAAGCATTGCTACGTTTGAAGATGATGCGGGTTCTTACGATCAGAAAGATGCGGCAGGCTTTATTAAGCTGAACGCACTGCGCATGCGTATTGCTGCGAGCAAAGGGCGTGATTTGCTCGAAGAATAAGCTTTTTGCGGATCTATTAATAAAAAACCTGCGCTTGTGCGCGGGTTTTTTTATTTTGGGCAGCAGGTTATTTTTTCCGTAACAGGAAAAACTGTGCTACGTTTGACTTCAACGTTGTCGTGCAAAAGCCTATGGAAATCAATTACTCAGGAAAGTCGGTTCTGATCGTCGACAACACGCTCGAGGATCTTGCATCATTGCGTCAAATCCTGGGGCATCTGGGTGTACAGCGTATTCAGGTCGCCGCCTCGGTTAACATGGCGCTTAGCCTGCTGAGGATTGAGAAATACGACCTTTGTTTTGTTGATTATGACCTGGGTAAAGATGACAAAAATGGTTTGCAATTGCTGCATGAAGCTAATGCCGAATCCCTTCTGACTCATCGCCACCTCTTTATTCTGGTGGTTGATACCGAGCGTTCTAATTTGTTGTTCGGATCGCTGGAACACTCCCCTGATACTTACATATCCAAGCCTTATCAACTGCCAAAAGTACGGGCCCGGCTGGATAAGGTTATGCGTATCAAACATGTGACTGAACCGGTTGATCAGCTGTTGGATGAAGGCGAGCTGGCAGCTGCATTGCAGCGCTGTGATCAGCTGGCGGATCTTTTTCCCGGGCTGCAGCTTTATCTCTGTCGGCTTAAGGGTATTATTTTACTGCAACTTAAACGTTACTCTGCCGCTCTGAAGCTTTTTGAGTTATTAACAGAGCGCAGAGACCTTCCCTGGGCTGAAGTGGGGCTGGGTTCTGCCTGTTTCCATCTGGGGCGTTATGATGATGCGTTAAAAATACTTAACCGGGTGGTGGATAACCAGCATGTTTGTGTTGAGGCCTTTTCCTGGCTGGGACGTGCCCACCGGGCAAAAGGCTCACTTCAGCAGGCTGTCACTTTGATGCGTAAGGCTATTATGCTGCAACCAACTGTGCCGCAGTTGCAGCGGGAGCTGGCAGATCTGGCGGCGCAGGCTTCTGACTGGGAGCTTTCAGTGGATGCCTACCGTGCGGCGGTACGGTACGCACGTTACTCGGTTTTTCAGGAGCCTTCATCTTATTTTGGTCTGGCGCGGGCGCTGGCTTACCGGATGAAGGAAGCAGGTGAGGCGCAGGCTGCTGAGGCAGAGGAGGAGGTGATTCGTCTGTTTGAGGCGGTTGTACTGGATCATCAGCATTATGAAGGAATAGGCTTGCGGGCAAAGCTGTGTGCCGGTGATATTTTCCGTATCGGCAATGTACCTGTGCTGGCGGAGCAGCGTTTGCATGATGCCTGGGCGATGTTCCAGGCGCTGAGTCCAGAGGTGCAGTGTTTATGGCTGGACGCCGTGCTGGATGCAACTGCGGGCACTCCTTTGGCTGATGAGGTTAATCAGCAGAAAAAGGCGCTGTCTGAAGTGATGGTTGGCCTTCCCTGGGCTAAGGCTAATCTGAAAGCGCTTATGAGTTTTCGAAAGGGCGATTATGAAGCGGCTTTTCTTTTGTTTCGTCATGCACATCAGGCACAACCCGGTCATATCGGCATTGCCCTTAATCTGATCCAGGCCGGTATTGAAGTCGCAAGACGTGAAACAGACAGCGCGGTTACGCTGATACGTTGCAATAAAGTGCTTTCTCAGGTGCGTTTTGGTGAGTTATCTGAACGCCAGCAGGGGCGCTACCGGGCGCTGGCCAAACACTGTGCAGAGCTTATCCGCCCTGCTCCTGCTGCATAAATTGAGCCTCTGTGATTGTCCCGGAGTGGTCGCTAATTGCATTAAGGCAGGCAGCCCGATAAAATCCCGCCCACTCTTATTTTTTTGCAGGGCTGCTTCCGGTGCCCCTGAGCCTCTTTTATTCGTTGATGACACCATGAAAGCACACAAGATTCAGCAAGCTCCTATTCCAATGCGCACTGTTGGCCCCATTAAGATTAGTGGCCCTGTGCTGGATGAAAAAATCGCGGTGCCTCTGGCAACCTATGAAACGCCACTCTGGCATTCTGTTGGTCGGGGCGCCCGTGTTTCGGCGCTGGTGGAGCAGGGCATTAAAACAACGGTGATTGATGAGCGCATGACCCGCTCTGTGTTGCTGGAAGCGGAAGATGCAACTGCGGCGATGCTGGCGGTGAATGATATTAAATCCCGCCGGGATGACTTGCAGGCGGTGGTGGCAACCTCCAGCCGCTTTGCGACTCTGATTGATATGAACAGCCAGATTGTGGCGAACCTGATTTATCTGCGCCTGGAATTTACCACCGGTGATGCTTCAGGCCACAATATGGTGACGAATGCGGCTGATAAGCTGATTCCCTGGTTGCTGCAGCAATACCCGCAATTACGTTACTCCTCCATTTCGGGTAACTATTGCTCTGATAAAAAAGCCACCGCCGTCAACGGTATTTTGGGACGTGGTAAGTATGTAATCAGTGAAATTGTGATTCCGCGTGAGTTGTGCGAACGCCGCCTTAAAACCACGCCGGAAAAAGTGGTTGACCTGAATATTAAAAAGAATCTGATTGGTACTATGATTGCGGGTGGCTTACGCAGCGCCAATGCACACTATGCTAATATGTTGCTCGCTTTTTACCTGGCGACCGGTCAGGATGCGGCCAATATTATTGAGGGTTCTCAGGGTATTGTTCATGCTGAGGTGCGTGAGGGGGATCTGTATTTTTCCTGTACTTTGCCCAATTTGATTGTGGGTTCTGTGGGTAACGGTAAAGGCCTGGATTTTGTTGAAGAGAATCTGCGCGCGCTGGGCTGTAAAGAAGATCGCGCGCCGGGTGCTAATGCACGCCGTTTAGCGGCAATTTGTGCGGCGACGGTGCTGTGTGGTGAATTATCCCTGCTGGCGGCACAAACCAATCCGGGTGAGCTGATGGAAGCCCATATTAAGCTGGAGCGCTGATGTCTGATCCCACGAATGAGCGTAAAATAGAACATATTCGCGCCATTGAGCGCGATGCTTCGACAGATCGTAACGGGCGTTATTTTGATCGTATTCATCTGAGTCACCGGGCGATGCCTGAACTCTCGCTGGAGCAAATTGATACCCGCGTCGACTTTTTGGGTAAATCGCTGAGTTTTCCCTTGCTGATTTCTTCCATGACGGGTGGTGATCATGCGCTGGTTAAAAAAATTAACCGCCACCTGGCTGAGGCCGCGCAAGCCACGGGCGTTGCGATGGCGGTGGGTTCTCAGCGGGTTATGTTTACGGCACCTGAAGCCAGGCAGAGTTTTGATCTTCGTCGGTACGCACCGGATGCGCTTTTGCTTGGTAATATTGGTGCCGTACAGCTCAACTATGGTATGGGCTACGAACAGGCACAAGACGCGGTAGACTGTCTGGGGGCTGATGGTTTGTATCTGCATCTGAATCCTTTACAGGAAGCCGTGCAGCCGGAAGGCGATACGGACTTTTCGGGTTTGCAGGCAAAAATTGCGGCACTGGTGGAAACGTTGCCGGTGCCTGTTTTATTAAAAGAAGTGGGTTCGGGGCTTTCGCCTGCTGATATAGAGCAGGGGCTGGCGGCAGGGGTTCGTTATTTTGACCTGGCCGGTACCGGCGGTACGTCCTGGAGTCGTATTGAGCATCATCGTTGCACCGATGGTTCTGATCTGGGTTTGCGTTTCCAGGACTGGGGTATTCCAACCCCTAAAGCCCTGCAACTGGTTGAACCTTATCAGGATCATGCGGTTTTCATTGCCAGCGGCGGTCTCAGAGATGGGATTGATATGGTGAAATCTGTTATACTCGGCGCCTCTTTGTGTGGTGTCGCTGCGCCGTTGCTGAAACCTGCGATGGATTCAGCCGATGCTGTGATAGCGGAGATCGAAAGGATGCGCCGCGAATTTACTACTGCTATGTTTCTGCTGGGTGCTCAGGATGTTTCTGCTTTATACAGAAACCGGGCCCTGATGCTTGAAGAGTGTTGAGGATCGAGACCTTTTATGTCTGTCGGTATTGACGAAATAAGTTTCTATACATCGAATTACTATCTGGACCTGCGCACTCTGGCAGAGGTGCAGCATACGGATCCGGATAAGTATTATGAGGGCATTGGCCAGGAAAAGATGGGCATGGCCGCTCCCGATGAAGATGTTGTTACTATGGCTGCTAATGCGGCGCTGCCGCTGATTGAGCGTGTGGGTACTGATGCCATCAGTTCGCTGCTGTTTGCCACTGAAACCGGTATTGATCAGTCCAAGTCGGCAGGTGTGTATGTGCACCGCCTGTTGGGGCTGCATGCAAATTGTCGGGTCGTTGAGCTGAAGCAGGCCTGTTATAGCGCAACAGCGGCTATTCAGATGGCCTGTGCGCTGGTGGCGCGTAATCCGGAAAAGAAAGTGCTGGTGGTTGCCTCCGATGTGGCACGCTACGATCTGAATACGCCGGGTGAGGCGACTCAGGGCTGTGGTGCAGTAGCTATCCTGATTTCATCTGATCCGCGTTTGCTGGAAATAAATCCTGAAGTGGGCAACTACACTGAAGATGTGATGGATTTCTGGCGTCCGAACTACCGGGCAACGGCGTTGGTTGATGGAAAATACTCTACCAAAATTTATCTGAAATCGTTAAAGAAAGCCTGGGAGCATTTCCGGGATGCCAGTTCACTGGCCTTTGATGATTTTAATCATTTTTGTTATCACCTGCCTTTCAGCCGTATGGCGCAGAAAGCACACCGGCATCTGGCTAAATTAAATAAAGCCAGCCTGTCGCTGGAGCAGGTTGAAGCGCAGATAGAAGATACCCTGAATTACAACCGTATTATCGGTAACAGTTATACAGCCTCCATGTATATCGGGCTTGCCTCGCTGCTGGAAAACTGTAAACAGAATATTGCCGGTCACCATATTGGTTTCTTTAGTTATGGCTCGGGTTGTGTCGCTGAGTTTTTCTCGGGCACTGTAGTTGCCGGTTATGAAAAATTCCTGCACCGTGATCATCATCTGTCGATGCTGGGCGCCCGTAAGGAAGTCTCTTACGATGAATACCTTAATCTTTACCGCTATCCCGATCCCCGTGACGGTAGCGAATTGACGATTGATAAAGATACGACGGGCCGTTTCCGATTGGCCGGTATCAGTCATCACAAGCGAGAATATGTAACGAACTGATGAAAGCGATCGCCCCGGGCAAAGTTATTCTGAGTGGTGAGCACTCGGTTGTTTACGGGGCGCCAGCGATTGCTCTGGCGGTCACAGAACATATTCAGGCAACCTTTCAGCCGGATAACTCCGGTTATCTCTCCATTGATACCGGTGAGGCCGATATTTATCGCCTTGCCGGTGATCAGCTTCCCGCCCTGAAAAACCAGTGTGATTTGCGTTACCATGCCTTTGAGGCTGGTAAACAGTCTGTTTCCTGCTTGCTGGATCATGCTCAGGATCTGCTGTTGTACGCCCTGGCACAACAGGAAAGTCTTCCCTCAGGTTGCTTATCAACCACCTCTACGTTGCCCACCGGCTCAGGTATGGGTTCTTCTGCGGCGGCTATTGCGGCAACCCTGCTACTGTCTGAACAATTAACAGGGCGGCCTCGTACTTTATCTGAGCGTTTTGAGCTGGTGCGTTATTGCGAGCGGCTACAACATGGCAGAGGCAGTGCGATTGATGCCGCCGCTGTGACTTACGGTGGCCTGGTGCGTGTTCAGCAAAATCAGATCAGCCATTTAGATTGCCATTTAGGTGAAGGCTGGTATCGGGTTAATACAGGTCAGCCATCTGTGACAACCGGGCAATGTGTCGAAGCGGTGCGACAGGCATTTGCAAGCAGCAGTATCTGGAGTGAGTTTGCTGCTATTACCGATCAGTTTATCGATGCACTGTCTGATCCTGATACGCTGAAAACATTGTTGTCGGCTAATCATCAATTATTAGAACGTATCGGGGTTGTGCCCGAACCGGTTGCCGCATTTATCCGTCAGGTTGAGCTACAGGGCGGGGCGGCTAAAATCAGCGGTGCCGGTGCGCATCAGGGTAAGGGCGGGGGGTTGGTTTTACTTTATCTGCCGGAAGGTCATGCACAAGATCTCTGTGAAACTTTTGCTTATAGTTGCTCGCCGTTAAAAGAGGATAGCCTGGGTGCACGCTCTATCAACGATTAAAGTCACTGCCCCGGGCAGCATTATGCTGATGGGTGAACATGCTGTTTTATTTGGCCATCAGGCGCTGGCCTGTGCGGTGGATAAGTTTATGTGTGTCACTTTAACAGCCCGCGAAGACCGTGATGTGGTGATCGACTCTGCCTTAGCAACTTACCAGGCTTCACTGGACACGCTGACTGAAGATGAGCGCCTGAGTTTTGTACTGGCTGCAATTCGCCGGTTCAGCGACCAGCTGCCAAGTGGCTTTCATCTGTCTATAAAATCTGAATTTTCCCATACGGTGGGTTTAGGTTCGTCTGCGGCGGTGACGGCTGCGGTTGTGACCGCTTTGCTGGCTTTTTCAGGTGAAGATGTCACTGATAAAACGGCTGTTTTTGATCATGCGCTGGCGATTGTACATGATGTGCAGGATGGCCGGGGTTCTGGCACTGACCTGGTTGCATCGGTCTATGGCGGGCTGGTGGCTTATCGGGTCAAACCCCGTGAGATTAAAGCGCTGTCGGGCCTTCCGCCGATCAGCCTGTTTTATGCGGGTTATAAAACCCGGACACCGGATGTTTTACGTAAAGTGGAAGCCAACAGCCGGACACAGCCAGCGATATTTCACAGTCTGTACCAGTTAATGAATCAGACCTGTGAAGCGGCTGAAACAGCCATTATTCATCAGCAGTGGCAAGAGCTGGGCCGCTTAATGGATATCTATCAGGGGCTGATGGAAGCACTGGGGGTTTGTGATCAGACACTGGCAGATATGATCTGGCGCTTGCGTAGCTCAGAGCATATTTGTGGTGTAAAAATCTCAGGCTCGGGTTTGGGTGATTGTGTTGTTGTGCTGGGTAAAGACAATAACCTTGAGTTACCTTATGAAGAAATTCCGGTTGCGGTATCCGCCAGGGGAGTAGAAATTGAGTTTACGTAAAATTGATGTGGTGCGCGCCCTGATACCCAATGGCGTGAGCGCCGGTGAGCTGGGTAAAGCATTTGCGCCCAGTAATATTGCATTGTGTAAGTACTGGGGTAAGCGAAATCAGGAATTAAACCTGCCGATTAATGCCAGCCTTTCTGTCTCACTGGCGCACCTGGGCTCTGAAACTTGTATTACCGAATCACAGACGGGTAAAGATCAGGTACTGCTGAACGGTGAAGTTCTGACCGCTGACAGTAAGTTTGCCCGCAAAGTGATCGATTTTATCGACCTGTTTCGTGGTGATTTAAAACAGCCGGTGTGTGTGCAGACCCATAATAATATTCCTACCGCGGCAGGACTGGCCTCTTCGGCCTCAGGCTTTGCTGCGCTTATGCTGGCGCTGAACCAGTTTTATCGTTTGGGCCTTAGTCTGCCGCAACTATCTGCGTTTGCCCGGATGGGCAGTGGCAGTGCGTCCCGCTCGGTATTTACCGGCTTTGTGGAATGGCAGATGGGGCACCGGGATGATGGTATGGACAGCATTGCCAGGCCATTGGACAATCGCTGGCCGGATTTGCGTATCGGGCTGCTTAAAGTGGCCACCGGTGAGAAAAAAGTTGATTCACGCGCGGGCATGCAACGCACAGTAGAAAGCGCACATTTGTATCAGAGCTGGCCTTTGCAGGCGGCGGTGGATCTGGAGAAATTGCATCAGGCGATTGCTCAGCAGGATTTCAGCTTACTGGGTGAAACAGCCGAGCAAAATGCTTTATCTATGCATGCCACGATGATCGCTTCCTGGCCTCCTTTGTTGTACTGGCAGCCGGATTCTGTGGCTGCGATGCATCAAATTTGGGCGCTTCGGGCAGAAGGTTTACCACTTTATTTTACAATGGATGCCGGGCCTAATCTAAAGCTGTTATTTACGGCAGATATTGAAGCACAAGTGAAAGCCGCCTTCCCGGATCTGGAAGTGGTGGTACCTTTTTGTAGTGAATAAAGAGGAAGGAATCTGTGATGGTACGCTATATAGCAGGGCTGGTGATATTAATAGCGGTAGCGAGTTATGGCGCTTACAGTGCTTCAGCGTCGTTAAAGTATCGTGAAGCGGGCGCTATTGAATATAACTGGCAGGCCGCATTGACGTTTTGTGAAAGGCAGCAGTCCCGTTTGCCGAGTATTCTGGAACTGGCGGGTCTGATGTATCGGGGTGTGCTGGTGCAACCCGCCACTGATTACTGGAGCCGCACGGCTTTATTTGGTTATGCCTTTGGTGCCAATACTAAATCTTATATTCTGAGCTTTGACCGTTTCAGTGATATTGACCATGTGGTTTGTGTGCGTGACTGAGTGGCTGTTGAGTGGGTAACGGTTGCCGGTCTTCCCTCATAAAAACACATGTCTGCTGACATACCTTTGCGCGGGTTTCTGCTGACCCGCCAGCAATTTGATACCCCTGAAGGTATCTGTCTTCGTTACTGGCTTTGTACGGATACCGGGCCTCAGAGTGTCCAGATCCCCCGCCAGGAAGCTGTCTTTTTTATTCCGGATGCCGAAGCCGATCGGGCCCGTCAATTACTGGCTGGTATCAAAGGCTGGCGTCTGCAAAAAGTGGCGCTTAAAAACCTGGAGCAACAGGGGGTTAGCGCACTTTATAGTTATTCGGTCAAAACGCTGCGTTTGCTGATTGAGCGGTTGCAACAGGCAGGTATAACACTGCAGGAAGAAGATATCCGCCAGGCCGACCGTTACCTGATGGAACGTTTTATTAAGGGTGCGGTTTCTGTACACCCGCATCAGCAGAACACCTATTTAAAACCTGCCAGTTACGACCCCCGCTTTAAAGTGCTCTCAATTGACCTGGAAACCACCATGCGTGCCGATCAGATTTTATCGGTGGGCCTTTACAGTGATGTTTTTCAGCGGGTGCTGATGCAGGGGCAGGGTGTTAATACCGATACGCTGGAGTATGTGGCTGATGAGGCTCAGCTGGTAAAACGTTTTATCGTATTGGTACGGGAGCTTGATCCGGATATTTTTATTGGCTGGAATGTCATCGGTTTTGATTTTCGTGTGCTGGCTCAGCGTGCACAGGCGCTGGCTATTCCGCTGTTGCTGGGGCGGGACCGACAACCGGTGAATGTACATCAGTCCGGTCAGGGAAAATGGTATGTGCGTATGGGCGGGCGTATTGTGCTCGACGGTATTGATACCCTTAAAGGTGCGACTTATCAGTTTGAAAGTTTTTCGCTGGAATATGTCTCCCGGCATTTTCTGGAGCGGGGCAAGCTGATACATCAGGTAAGTCAGCGCGGTGATGAGATTCAGCGTTTATTCAGGGAAGATAAACCGGCACTGGCCCGTTATAACCTCGAAGACTGCAAACTGGTCTGGGATATTTTTGAAAAAGCACAACTGCTGCATTACCTGGTGGAACGGGCGCGATTAACGGGCCTTGCGCTGGATAAAGTAGGTGGTTCTGCGGCAGCCTTTGATAATCTGTATTTACCCTTAATGCACCGTGCCGGTTATGTTGCGCCTGAATATGCCTCCGGACAGTCGGGGCTGGATGCACCGGGTGGTTATGTGATGGATTCCCAGCCGGGTTTATACCGTCATGTTTTAGTGCTGGATTTTAAAAGCCTGTACCCGAGTATTATCCGCACCTTTAAAATTGATCCGGTGGGTATGGCGGAAGGCCTGAAAGAAGGCACAGCCAGTTCAGAACTGGTACCGGGTTTTAACCATGCCATTTTTACCCGGAGCAACGCGATTTTGCCAGGTTTGATTGAAGGCTTATGGCAGGCGCGGGATCAGGCCAAGCGGGATAATAATCAGCCGCTGTCCCAGGCCATAAAGATTATTATGAATGCGTTTTACGGAGTGCTGGGTTCTAATGTTTGTCGCTTTTATGATCAGCGTTTATCCAGTTCTATTACGCTCAGAGGCCATGAGATTCTGATTCGTACTAAAGAGTGTATCGAGTCTGAGTTTGGCTACAACGTTATTTATGGTGATACAGACTCGGTGTTTGTCTGGTTGGGTGATGACTTTCCTGATGAGGAAGCGGATCAGCGGGGCAGAGCACTGGCAGATTTTCTTAATCGCTGGTGGCAGGATCAGCTTAACATCCGCTTTGAGCTGCCCTGTAATCTGGAACTGGAGTACGAAACACACTACAGCCGTTTTTTAATGCCCCGTATGCGTCACTCAGAAAAGGGCAGCAAAAAACGTTATGCGGGTCTGCAACGCTCAAAAAACGGCGATACCCATATGGTGTTTAAAGGTCTTGAAAATGTACGGACTGACTGGACACCCCTCGCCCGGGACCTGCAACAAAACCTCTATGAGCGTATCTTTCGGGGTCAGCCCTGGCGTGAGCTTTTACTAACCACAGTGGCGGATGTCAGGGCAGGTAAGCTGGATAACACGCTGCTTTATCGAAAACGTATCCGCCAGCCGCTGACAGAGTATACCCGTAATCGTCCACCCCATGTGCAGGCGGCGCTTAAAGCCGAACGGCAGTACGCACAACAGGATATGCCCAGTCCTTTTAAAGCCGGTGTTTATGTGGAATATCTGATCACCGTGCAGGGGGCAGAGCCGTTGGAATTCCGGCAGTCGCCGATTGATTATCAGCATTATATTGATAAACAGATCAAACCTGTGGCTGATACGATTCTGGCGTTTATCGGTGAGGATTTTGATCAGCTGATAGCGCCACAAATTAACCTGTTCTGAGGCTGATAAAAAAAGCCACCCGAAGGTGGCTAAAGGTTGGAGCGAGGTTAAAACGGTTGTTGCTAATCTTTAACCAGCAAAATGACCAGCGTACGGGGGCCATGGGCACCCATCTGCAGTCTTTGCTCGATATCGGCACTGCGGGACGGGCCGGTAATCATATTGACTGTACGTGGCATGATGCCCTGATGGGCGCTGCGCAATTTTTTCCAGGCATCTTCATAAGGGCCCACGATAGTGGACTCATGCAGAATGACCATATGCACATCCGGCAGGAAATTCAGTGTGGTCGGGCTGTCAGGGCCGGAGTGCAGCATCAGGGTGCCGGTTTCGGCAATGCCTGCAAAACTGCCGGTAATGCTGGCCATATCACCAACCTGAGCCACGCGTTCGGTTAAGCGTATATCACCCAGGGCCGACCAATCCAGTGCTTTAAGTTCAGGCTCACTGGCGCTGACCAGTTCTTCAATTGCCTGGCTTTTCAGCCACTGGCTAACAGCTTCAGGGATGGCCTGAACCGTATCCAGTTCTATAATTTCAGACGCCGCTTCCAATGCCATTTCTTTAAACAGATTGATCTGTTCGTCATGGGGCAATTGTGCGCGTTTGGGAATCAGGTTATTGGCCTGTGCCGCTACCCGGCTTAATACCTTGTCACGTTGTGCAGGGGAAGCTTCACCACGCCCCAGACCGCGACGAATATTGCCAAAAATCTCTGCTCTGCTCATCGTTCGCTCCTGTTAGCCTGGTTTTCTTTCCACTGATCCATAAAGGTTTTGCCCTGAGGGGCGGGCATATCTCGCCAGTCTGTCCAGCCACCGGCTAAAGGTAATTTTTTAATACGACCTTTTTTTCCGGCCAGAGTATGCATAAACCAGGCAGAGCTTCGTGCAAGCCAGCGATAAAGGGCAGGACGTTTTGCAAAATAAGCCCAGCCTGCAATACCCCAGCGGGCAGCTTTAGGGCTCAGGTGTTTTTCAAACTCGTTTTCACGCCAGTGGCGCATCAGTTTAGGCAGAGGAATCCTGACCGGACAAACCGATTCACATTTACCACAAAAGGTTGAGGCATTGGGCAACTGGCCCGAATTCTCGATACCGACCATCTGGGGTGTTAATACCGAACCCATAGGCCCCGGATAGACCCAGCCATAGCTGTGACCGCCCACTGCACCGTAAACCGGGCAGTGATTCATACAGGCCGAACAGCGAATACAGCGCAGCATTTCCTGAAACTCACTGCCAATCATTTCACTGCGACCGTTATCAACCAGTACCACATGGAAATTTTCCGGGCCGTCCTGGTCACCTTCCCGGCGTGGGCCGGTTGAGAGTGTGTTGTAAACGGTGAATTCCTGACCGGTTGCCGAGCGCGCTAATAAACGCTGGAACAAGGTCATATCTTCCAGTGTGGGCACGACCTTTTCGATGGACGTAATAACGATATGGGTTTTAGGCAGGGTCTGGGTCAGATCACCGTTACCTTCGTTGGTCACGATAATTGTAGAGCCGGTTTCAGCAACACAGAAATTAGCGCCGGTAATGCCCACATCAGCGGCTACAAATTTGGTGCGCAACTCTTCCCGTGCTTCCTGCATCAGTACCGCAGGATCATCAGATTTAGGGCGCTTGTGATGCTGGTGGAAAACCTCAGACACATCTTCCAGGTTAAGATGGATTGCCGGGGCGATAATATGGCTGGGATGATCACCACGCAGCTGAAGAATATATTCCCCTAAGTCAGTCTCTACCGGCTGAACCCCATTTTTCTCCAGGTATTCATTCAGGTTGACCTCTTCCGAGACCATAGACTTGCCTTTAGTGACGGTTTTAGCGCCCACCTGTTGGCAGATATCCAGAATAGTTTTGCAGGCATCATCTGACGTGCGTGCCCAGTGAACATGGCCACCGTTCTCCACCACTTTAGATTCAAACTGCTCCAGATAAATATCCAGATTTTCGAGTATATGGTTTTTCAGATCCCGGGCCTGATCGCGCAGGTCATCAAATTCCGGCATGCGTGAAACGGCAATAGAACGCTTAACGGGGAAACCGGCTTTCAGATTGCCCAGTGCTTTTTGCAGATTTTCATCATGCAAGGCAATGCGGGAACTGGCTTTAAATTCGGGGCTTTTAATCTGCATTTAAATTTCTCCCGCCTCAGAGTGCTTTTGCAAGGTCATAGTTGACGTTATCCGCTTCACCAATAGCAGGCTCATCAGTCATACCGGCAAGAATCTCAACCACGTGACGGGCCTGAATGTCTTTGCCTTCACGCTTGAGTTTACCGGCCATATTCAGCAAACAGCCCAGATCTCCGCCAACGAGGGTTTGCGCACCGGATGCGGAGGTGTTTTCAGTTTTGTTAGATACCATGCGGTTGGATATATCCGGGTATTTCACACAGAAGGTGCCACCAAAACCACAGCAGGTTTCAGCATCGTCCATTTCGCTTAGCTCCAGGTTGTCCACAGACGACAATAACTGGCGGGGCTGCTGTTTAATACCCAGCTGACGAAGGCCGGAGCAGGAGTCGTGGTAAGTCACTGTACCTTCAAAAGCGGCTGTGATTTTGTCAAAACCAATGACATCCACCAGAAAAGAGGTGATCTCAAAGGCGCGAGCTTTTAAATCTTCCGCGCGGGCTTTCCAGGGGTCGTTGTCATCAAACAGATCCACATAATAATGCAGCATACCAATACAGGAACCGGAAGGCCCAACCACGTATTCATAACCATCAAAGGCTTCAATGGTCATCCTGGCAATATCGCGGGTGCTGGCTTTATCACCGGAGTTATAAGCAGGCTGACCACAGCAGCTCTGTTTTTCGGGTACTTCAACAGTGCAACCTGCCTGTTCAAGCAAACGTACGGTAGCAAACGCGACTGAGGGCCTGAACATATCGGCCAGACAAGTTACAAACAGGCCAACGCGGGCAGTCTGTGCAGCATGGGGCATTCGGATCACCTTGTGATAGTGGAATGCGCTTTTCCCGCAGAAGAAGGCATTCTTTTATTATTGGTATCAAACTAGCGGATATTAAAGGCTAAAAGATAGGCAAAGGGCGTCACAAAATAAATGTTACACTGGCAACTGGTCTGACCAGGAGGTGAGAGGGTGTCTGATAATCAGCCTTTAAAGCGACAAATTATTAAGCGACTGAAACACGATATTATCTTCGGGCAAATTATGCCCGGAGAAAAGATACCGTCTCAGCGCGTATTAGCCTCTACGTTTGATGTATCCCGCTCCACCGTGCGTGAGGCCTGTACACAACTGGAGGAGGAAGGGCTGATTAAAACCCGGCCGGGTGCTGCCAGTGTTTGCTGCAATTTATTAGAAAGCCACTTTCAGCTGTCACTGGAAGGGGTGGGTGATAACTTTGAATTTCAGCGTCAGGTGATGGAGGCAAGGGCTTCTCTGGAAGGAGAAGCGGCTTTTTATGCGGCACATAGGGCAACCGATGAGGAGCTGGCGGCGCTGGATAAGGAATATCAGAAAATGCAGGGCCGCAGTGAAGATACAACGCTGGCTAAAGCGAAAGCCGATCTGACCTTTCATATGAAAATTGCAGAGTCGAGCCATAATTTATTGATTATCTCGTTTAGCCAGATTTTTTATAGTCGCTACTTTAATGCGATTTATGGCGTTTTATCCCGCACCCTGAAAAAATTCGGTCGTTACCCGGATGGTATCCGTGCCCAGCATAGTCAGATTCATAAGGCGCTGATGAGCCGTGATGCCGAAGCCACCCGTAAGGCCGCCCGTGATCATATTCTCTATACAATTCGTACCCTGGAAAAAACAGAATAGATAAGAATTTAGTGTCGCTGGTTTCTTGGGGGGGCTAAGTTAGGGTAAAATGTCGCCCCTTTGCCGCGTTTGTCGGTTTCTATTATTTACATTTTTTACTACTTAAGTGACCTGTCGTAGGGGCCACCACTGAGCAAGGATACAAAGATGCCTGTAATTACACTTCCTGATGCAAGTACACGTGAATTTGAACAGCCCGTTTCTGTCTATGACGTCGCTGCCGATATAGGCGCGGGCCTGGCAAAAGCGACTTTGGCCGGAAAAGTAAATGGTGAACTGGTGGATGCCAGTTACCTGATGACTGAAGACAGTGACCTTTCTATTGTTACCGCACGGGATGATGAAGGTCTGGAAGTGATTCGTCATTCGACCGCTCACCTGATGGCAATGGCGGTGCAGGCATTGTTCCCTGAAGCACAAGTCACCATTGGCCCGGTGATTGATGATGGCTTCTATTATGACTTTGCTTATGAGCGTGCGTTTACCCCTGAAGACCTGACGCTGATCGAAAAGAAAATGACCGAGCTGGTTAAGCAGAACCTGCCGGTATCACGTTCAGTGATGAGCCGTGATGAAGCGGTCACTATGTTTGAAGGTATGGGTGAGAAATACAAGGTTGAGCTATTACAGGCGATTCCTGAAGGGCAGGATCTGTCCTTCTATTCACAGGGTGACTTTATTGATCTGTGCCGTGGCCCGCATGTGCCATCGACCGGTCATATCAAAGCCTTTAAACTGATGAAAGTAGCGGGTGCTTACTGGCGCGGCGATTCTAACAATGAAATGTTGCAGCGTATCTACGGTACGGCCTGGGGTGACAAAAAAGCCCTTAAAGCGCACCTGTTCCGTCTGGAAGAGGCGGAAAAGCGGGATCACCGTAAACTGGGCAAGCAGCTGAACCTGTTCCATTTGCAGGAAGAAGCGCCGGGTATGGTGTTCTGGCATCCGAATGGCTGGACGTTGTACCAGCAGATTGAAAGCTATATGCGTGCAAAACAGCGCCAGCATGGCTATCAGGAAATTAAAACACCTCAGGTTGTTGAGCGCTCGCTGTGGGAAAAATCCGGTCACTGGGATAAGTTCTCGGATCAGATGTTTACTACCCATTCTGAAAGCCGTGATTTTGCTATTAAGCCGATGAACTGCCCGTGTCACGTTCAGGTATTTAATCAGGGCCTGCGTTCTTACCGGGATCTGCCACTGCGTCTGGCTGAGTTTGGCTGTTGTCATCGTAATGAGCCATCCGGTGCTTTACACGGCATTATGCGTGTACGCGGTTTTGTACAGGATGATGCGCATATTTTCTGTGCTGAAAATGCGATTCAGGAAGAAGTGGCCCGTTTTATCGACTTCCTGCATGAAGTGTACAATGACTTTGGTTTCACCGAAATTATCTACAAGCTATCAACCCGTCCTGAACAGCGGGTGGGTTCTGATGAAAGTTGGGACAAGGCTGAGAAGGCCCTGGGCGATGCGCTTGATACTGCAGGACTGGATTGGGAAGAGCTACCGGGTGAAGGTGCGTTCTACGGTCCTAAGATCGAATTCTCTCTGAAAGACTGCCTCGGCCGTGTTTGGCAGTGTGGCACTATTCAGGTCGACTTCTCTATGCCAGGTCGTTTAGGTGCGCAGTTTGTTAATGAAGAAGGTGAACGTGAAACGCCGGTGATGTTACACCGTGCTATTTTGGGTTCATTTGAACGATTTATCGGTATTCTGATCGAGAACTACGCGGGTGCTTTACCGGCCTGGTTGGCGCCTTTGCAGGCGGTCGTGATGAATATTACCGACAAACAGGGCGAATATTGCAAAAAAGTTGCTCAGGATCTCGAAGAAGCAGGCTTTAGGGCGACAGCGGACTTGAGAAATGAGAAGATCGGCTTTAAAATCCGTGAGCGTACTTTACAGAAGGTTCCTTTCCTTCTGGTAGTAGGTGATAAGGAAGTAGAGTCTGGATCCGTTGCCGTGCGCACTCGGACGGGTGAGGACCTTGGTACCTTATCTATAGACGAGTGTATTGCACTTCTTGGTAAACATATCGCCAAGAAAGGGCGACTGGAATAAATCTGATCAGGAGATAGAACCATCAGGCGTGATAACAGAAGGAGCCCTCGCCGTGAGCAGGGCCCAATGATCAACGAAAATATCCGAGCAACACAATGCCGACTGATCGGTCCAGACGGTAGCCAGATTGGCGTTGTACCGTTTAAAGATGCTCTTGAGGCAGCTCAGGAAGCAGGACTAGACCTGGTCCAGATTGCTGATTCCGACCCCATCGTCTGTAAGGTGATGGATTACGGTAAGCACCTGTATGAACAGAAAAAACAGGCTGCTGAAGCGAAGAAGAAACAGCATCACACTCAGGTTAAGGAAGTTAAATTCCGTCCAAATACGGAAGTGGGGGATTATCAGGTAAAACTACGCAACCTGACACGTTTCCTTGAAGCCGGAGATAAAGCCAAGGTAACCCTGCGTTACCGCGGTCGAGAAATGGCCCACCAGCAGCTAGGCATGCAACTGATGAAGCGGATCGAAGAAGATCTGATTGAGTTAGGTGTAGTCGAGCAGCGTCCAAAAATGGAAGGCCGTCAATTGACCATGGTTATTGCTCCGAAGAAGAAAAAGTAACCTGCATAACACATGCCCGTGATCACTTCTTCTTGAAGTGAGTACGGGTTTTGTTGTTTGACAGGCGAAAATAACTAATGAATGCGTGGGGATTAAGTAATGCCTAAGATGAAATCTTGCCGCGGTGCGGCTAAGCGTTTTAAAAAAACTGCCAACGGCTTCAAGCACAAGCAGTCTTTCACCAGTCACATTCTGACTAAAAAATCTACTAAGCGTAAGCGTCAGCTGCGTCCGATGAAACAGGTTCATGCTTCTGATCAGGTTTTGATCAAACGTATGCTGCCGTACATCTAAGTAGTTATTTTTTAATTAAGAATTTGAAGAAAGGAAGATTGTAATGGCTCGCGTTAAACGTGGTGTAGTTGCTCGTCGTCGTCATAAAAAGATCCTGAAACAAGCAAAAGGTTATTACGGTGCTCGTAGCCGTGTATTCCGCGTTGCTAAACAGGCAGTTATCAAAGCAGGTCAGTATGCATACCGTGACCGTCGTCAGCGTAAGCGTCAGTTCCGCACATTGTGGATTGCACGTATCAACGCTGCTGCACGTATCAATGGTCTGTCTTACAGCCGTTTCATTGCTGGTCTGAAAAAGGCTAACATCGAAATCGACCGTAAGGTTCTGGCTGATCTGGCTGTATACGAGCAGGGTGCATTTACTGCGATTGTAGAGAAAGCGAAAGCTGCTCTGGCATAAGTGACTCGCCTCTTGTAGGTACGGATTGACTGATAGGGGAAGAGTGCAAACTCTTCCCCTATTTTTTGGGAACTCTGATGAGCCTGACTTACTTAAAGGTTTGTTTTACCGGGCCTGAGTGGGCTGAACAGAGTTTCCTGGACGTTGCTGCACGTAAATACTTTTAAGCAGCATTCCCCTCATTATTTGGAGTCGGAAATGGAAAATATCGAAACCCTGTTGGCAGAAGGTTTAGCGGCTGCCGAACAGGCTGAAAACGCACAAGGTCTGGATCAGGTACGTGTTGATTACCTGGGCAAAAAAGGTCTGCTAAGCCAGTTACGTAAAGGTTTAGGTAAGTTAACGCATGAAGAGCGCCCTGCTGCCGGTGCACGTATTAATGACGTTATTCAGGCGGTTACGGAAAAACTGAATAGCCGTAAAGCAGAATTTGAAACGGCTGCTCTTGAGGCTAAGCTGGCAGCTGAAACCATTGATGTTTCCCTGCCCGGTCGTGGTGAAGCACTGGGGGGCTTGCACCCGGTTACGCAGACCATGTCCCGTATCGAAGAGTTCTTCTCGGGTATTGGCTATAGCGTGGCGGAAGGCCCGGAAATCGAAGATGACTACCACAACTTCGAAGCTCTGAATATCCCGGCGCATCATCCGGCGCGCGCTATGCATGATACCTTCTACTTTGATGCCCACACACTGCTGCGTACCCATACATCTGGTGTACAGATCCGCACAATGGAAAAACAGGAGCCGCCGGTACGTATTATCTGTCCGGGTCGTGTTTATCGCTGTGACTACGATCAGACCCACTCGCCGATGTTCCATCAGGTGGAAGGCCTGCTGGTCGATAAAAACATCAGCTTTGCTGACCTGAAAGGCACACTTGAGCAGTTCCTGCGTGAGTTCTTTGAAGAAGATGTGAAAGTACGTTTTCGTCCGTCTTACTTCCCGTTTACCGAGCCATCCATTGAAGTAGATATTGACCGGGGTGATGGCAAGTGGATGGAAGTATTGGGCTGTGGCATGGTGCACCCTAAAGTTTTTGAATCTGTTGGTATCGACCCGGAAGAGTACACCGGCTTTGCTTTTGGCATGGGTGTAGAGCGTCTGGCGATGCTGCGTTACGGCGTTAACGATTTGCGCCTTTTCTTTGAAAATGACCTGCGATTCCTGCGTCAGTTTGCCTGAGTATTCTCCGAACAGGCACTGAAAACAGGCAACAACACGTTATAGCGGTTAACAACAGAATTCCGGGAAAACAGAATGAAATTCAGCGAACAGTGGTTGCGCGAGCTGGTAAATCCAGCCGTTGATACAGAAGAATTAGCCCATCAGGTCACTATGGCCGGCCTTGAAGTTGATGAGGTCGAGCCGGTTGCTAAAGATTTTTCAGGGGTTGTGGTTGGGGAAATCCTGACAGCAGGCCCTCATCCTGATGCAGACAAGCTTCAGGTATGTACCGTTAGCGATGGTAGTGAAGAATTTCAGGTAGTCTGCGGTGCACCTAACGCCCGTGCAGGCCTGAAAACCGGCTTTGCTAAAGTAGGTGCTGTGTTACCAACGCCTGACGGTGAAAGCTTTAAAATCAAAAAAGCCAAGCTGCGCAAGGTTGAGTCTTTTGGCATGTTATGTGCTGATGACGAGCTGGGCATTTCTGATGATCACGGTGGCATTATGGAACTGGCCGCTGATGCGCCTGTGGGCACCGACTTACGTGACTATCTGAACCTGAATGATCAGATTATTGATGTAGACCTGACACCAAACCGCGCTGACTGTCTGAGCATCAGCGGTATCGCCCGTGAAGTCGGTGTACTGTTTAAAGCGCCCGTTACTTATCCTGAGCTACAGGTGATTGAGCCAACCATTGAAGATAGCTTCCCGGTTACGCTGGAAGCCCCTGAGCATTGTGCACGTTTTGTTGGCCGTGTGATTCGTAATGTGAATGTGCAGGCACAGACCCCCTTGTGGATGGTCGAGAAACTGCGCCGTGCCGGAGTGCGCTCGATTGATCCTGTGGTAGATATTACTAACTACGTGTTGCAGGAACTGGGTCAGCCGATGCATGCGTATGACCTGAACAAGCTGTCCGGTAGTGTTGTGGCGCGTATGGCAGCGCAGGATGAGAAGCTGACATTGCTGGATGGTCAGGAAGTATCTCTGAATGAGGACACTCTGGTTATCGCTGACCAGAATGGCCCGCTGGGCATCGCCGGTATTATGGGGGGTGAAGCTTCGGGCGTGACAGCTGATACTCAGGATGTTTTCTTTGAAGCCGCCTTCTTTAACCCGATTGTGATCGCAGGACGTGCCCGTTCTTATGGTTTGCACACGGATGCCTCTCACCGCTTTGAGCGTGGGGTAGACTGGCAGTTGCAGAGCAAAGCGATGGAACGTGCTACTGAATTGCTGATTGCAATCTGTGGCGGTGAAGCGGGGCCTGTGACTGAAGTAGTCAGCGAAGCTAACCTGCCGAAGGTTGAAAAAGTCCGCCTGCGTCATGCAAAAGTAAACAGCATGCTGGCTTTTGAAATGCCAGTGGCTGAAATCGAAGAAATTCTGACCCGCTTAGGCATGCAGATCAGTGATCAGGTTAACGGTGAATGGCAGGTTGATGTGCCGTCTTACCGTTTTGATATCAGCATCGAAGTTGATCTGATTGAAGAACTGGCGCGTGTTTACGGTTATAACAATCTGCCGGTACGTACTCCGGTGGCCTCCATGCCGTTAAAACCCCATGTAGAATCCAATGTAACCCTGCAGCAAATGCGCCGTAATTTGGTTGCACTGGGTTATCAGGAAGCCATTACCTACAGCTTTATCGAAGCAGGTTTACAGGAAAAGTTTGACGATCAGTACAAGGCTATTGCTCTGGCCAACCCGATCACCGCCGAAATGGCCGTGATGCGTACCACTATCTGGCCGGGTTTGGTAAAAGCCGTGCAGTACAACCAGAACCGTCAGCAGAGCCGTGTGCGTCTGTTTGAAACGGGTCAGCGTTTTCTGCCAGGTGTGGATGAAATGGTGCAGGAAAACGTCATTTCCGGTGTTGTAACCGGTACGCGTTATCCGGAAAACTGGGCGTGTGCGAATGAGCCGGTTGATTTCTTTGATGTAAAAGCTGAAGTGGAATCACTGCTGGCCCTGGGTGGTTCGGGTCATGAGTTCCGTTTTGTAGCGGGACAGCATGTTGCATTGCATCCGGGACAAACTGCAGTAATTGAACGTAATGGTCAGGCCGTGGGCCATCTGGGGGCTTTGCACCCAAGTCTTGCAAAAGATCTGGGCCTTAATGGCACCGTTTATCTGTTTGAAGTAAAAATGGATGCGATTATTGCAGGCAGGCTGCCGCGTTACAGCGAGCTTTCTAAATTTCCAGAGTCTCGTCGTGACCTGGCGGTGATCGTCGGCGAACAGGTCGCCTTTGATGCGCTGCGCCAACTGGCGCTTGAAAATGCCGGGGAATATCTGAAAAATGTCACACTTTTTGATATTTATCAGGGCCAAGGTATTGAAGTTGGACGAAAAAGTGTCGCTTTGGGCTTGACCTGGCAGCATCCATCACGCACTCTTAATGAGGACGAAATAAATGGAGCTGTAGACTCCGTTATCTCTGCATTGAAAAATACATTCGGTGCATCATTACGAGAGTAAACGACAAGGGTGGTTGTCATGGGCTCGTTGACAAAAGCTGATATGGCCGAGCGCCTGTTTGAAGATCTGGGATTAAATAAACGTGAAGCCAAAGATATGGTGGAGACGTTTTTTGATGAGATTCGAGAAAGTCTGGCGTGCAATGAGCAAGTGAAGTTGTCGGGGTTCGGCAACTTCGATCTGCGTGACAAAGCACAACGTCCTGGCCGTAATCCCAAAACGGGTGAAGAAGTGCCTATCTCGGCGCGCCGGGTAGTCACTTTTCGTCCGGGGCAAAAGCTTAAGGACCGTGTAGATGAATACGCGGCAAGCAACAATCATCCGGACGAATGAGCCCCCTCCAATCCCGAACCGGCGTTATTTCACCATCGGTGAAGTAGGTAAACTCTGTGACCTGAAACCGCATGTATTGCGCTATTGGGAACAAGAGTTTGAGCAAATTAAGCCGGTTAAACGTAATAACCGCCGTTATTATCAACGCCAGGATGTACTGCTGATCCGGCAGATTAAAGGCCTGTTGCACGATCAGGGTTACACCATCAGCGGTGCCCGCCAGTGGTTAGCCGGTGATGACCATGACGATGATCACGGCCGTTACAAACAACTTCTGCGACAAACGATCACCGAACTCGAAGACATACTTTCTACGCTAAAAAAGCGATGAAAAACTTCACAATATCAAAACGTTAAGTTAGTATAGCAACCTCTTTAAGGCATCTGCCTTATTGTTGTCGGGATGTAGCGCAGCTTGGTAGCGCACCTGCATGGGGTGCAGGGGGTCGGAGGTTCAAATCCTCTCATCCCGACCATTAAATCAATGACTTACGTCATTCTTGAAATTCACTCGCAAAATACTCGCAATAAACTCGCAAAACCCCTTGCGGATTTAGCCGGTAATCTTCTCTATATTTAGGTCTGCAGAGACCTCCATCCAGTGGATTTCTTCGTGTCCACGCTGGTAGTTTTTAGTCATTTTTTCATCAGTATGGCCAAGCATCGCCTGAGCATCTAAGCCCTGTTTTCTGTGCAGGTCACTGGATAGTGCACGTACCTGGTGAAAGCCCGGTTGTTCCTCATCTTTATATTTCGGATAAGGGCGGGCTTCGTCTCTCGCTTTTTTGAAAGCTCGGGTTAGGTAACGCACCTCGATCTTCGTCCAATGCTCTTTATGCTGGCTCTGTTTCTGGCCTAGTCGATCTGGGCGGCGATGAATGAGGTATGGAGATGCGACAGAATCGCGGCACTGTTTGATAACGGATTCGAGTTGGGGTGTGATTGCTATTTTCAGATATCCTGCGTCAGAGTGCTTCTTTGTCTTGTGTTGGATGACGAGAAGATAACCATCGTGGATATCATCAAATTTCATATTGAGAACATCTTCTCTACGCTGGCCGATGAGTAGTGCGATATCGATCGCGTTCTGTAGCCATAGCGGGGATGCTGCGCGGATCGCTTTTAGTCCGGCTGGTGTGTGTCGTTTTATTTCGACCTTCTCAATTTTTTTAATGGTCTTGGCTGCAGGGTTTTCTGGGCAAAGCTCTTTACTGGCAGCGTGGTTGAACAAGTCCATCATGATGGCGCGGGTTTGGTTTGATGAGCGCGGTGGCATGGAGTCCAGCAGCTCTGCGCAGTCGCGTAGCGTGACCTCATCAATTTCTTTATCACCGAATGCCCCGCTTATCTGGCGTAGGCGAAGCTCATAGAGTTCCAGTGTGGACTTGGCAAGCTCGCGCGGAGGTAGGATTTCATCCGTGTATAGCTTAATGAATGCTCTTAGTGACGTTGTACCGCCCATGACGCGCTTAACAAGATCTCGCCCTTTAAGTAGCTGCTGGTTGCAGATATGGGCAGCGCCAATGGCGGCTTCTCTATCATTCCCTAGACTGGTTTTCTTGCCGGTCTGGGGATTGCGATAGTGAAATGTTCCCCAGCGCTTGTCTTGATAAAGGTTGACCGGCAGTCGGTCTTTGCGTGGGCGTGCTGCCATTACATGGCCCTCAGTACTTTTTCTGCTAATTTTTCGGCGGCTGTCATTTCAGGCGGAGTATTCTCTATAGCCCAGTTAACAAACCATTTGCCACCTATTTTCTCTCCGGCGATCTGGCCACGCATAATGCCCTGGCGAATAGTTTCGCGAGAGAGTGGGGTACCATTTTTCCCCCATCGGCGGCTCTGATAGCTTTTGATATCTATGAGTTCTGCGCTCATGCTGCTTCACCTCTAGGTGTGGGGTGACAGTGACTAAAGTTAAAGTATTCGTAATACTCATTTATGCTTAGTCGCTGCCCGTGTTTCGGGGTGTATATGCCATGTACAACAATGCTTGGTGTTTCGTGGTTCCAGCGCTCTATTACCATGTATTCACATCGTTCCAGGGCAGCCTCAGTTTCGGATGTGCAGTTTAGGCAGGTGTACTTAACCAGTGACTCCCCACGGAAAAGGCGTGCGCTTTCGGTGAAGGTCACGCATTGGTGTTGGGCGCAGCAATGCTGGCATTGCCCAGGGTGGCCGTTGAAAAGATCGATAGTCATATTCCAAAGCGCTCCCTTAGTTCGTCGCGTGATAGGCAGCCCAGATC
>JBMYOX010000010.1:0-72048 GCA_049599735.1 Pontibacterium sp.
CCGCAATGCAATAAAAGTGAAATTAATTTAAAAATAGCCAAAATCGGTTATTTAATGATCAATTTCAGGCCTGAATTAATCCTGCGCTATCAGGCAGACCGGTTACTGCCTGATAACACCCTTTCAGACGATTACAGCAAACCAACCTCTCTGTAGTATTTTAATGCCCCGGGATGCAGCGGTGCAGATAAACCCTCTTTAACCATTTGTTCTTTTTTTAAGCGCCCAAAGGCCGGATGAAGATTACGGAATATATCAAAATTTTCAAAGACGGCTTTCACCGTTATATAAACCATATCATCAGACATGTCTGATGAGACAACAACCGTCGCCCCGACACCAAAGGTTCGGGTATCGTCCAGGTTACCGCGGTACAGGCCGCCGGGGATAGTCACAGCCCGGTAATAAGTGCGCGCTTCAGTCAACTGCCTGACGGTATCCTCCGGCACATCAACCAGAACACTGTCACAGGCGGTTGTGGCCTCTTTAACTGCACCACTGGGGTGACCTACCACGTATACCATTACATCAATTTTGTTTTCACAAAGTGCACCGGCCTGCTCTGATGCCTTTAGCTCCGTTACCTGAGCAAAATCCTTCCAGGTCCATCCATGGGCTTTCATCAGCACTTCTAAGGTACCGCGCTGGCCCGATCCGGGATTGCCAATATTGACACGTTTTCCTTTAATGTCTTCGAGATTTTTTATACCTGAATCTGCCCGGGCAACAATAGTAAAAGGTTCCGGGTGAATAGAAAAAACTGACCGCAACGCCTTGCCCCCCCCCTCGGCCTCAAACTTGTCAGAACCATTATAGGCATGGTACTGCCAGTCTGACTGAGCAACCCCCATATCCAGTTCACCGTTTTGAACGGCATTCAGGTTATAGATAGAGCCATCCGTCGACTCCACAGCACAGCGAACCCCATGCTCTTTGCGCTCCTTGTTCATCAGGCGGCAAATTGCACCGCCCGCCGGATAATAAACACCGGTTACCCCCCCCGTACCAATCGTCATAAACTGCTGGGCCATCGCAGGCACGGCCCCCATCAACACCGCTAAACCTGTTAAAAAAATAAGTGTGCTGCTCACCCGGGTCGTCTTCATCTCTGCCGCTCCTTCCCTGTATTCTGTTAAATATGGCTGCCTGCCCTCCAGGCTTCAAGTACCTTTTTACGTTCTCATGAACACCGGTCAAGTTACAGGTAAGTCATCCGCCTGTCATAAGACAAGTCACCTTCAGCCTGATTACAGGCCTATACTTATTAATAAGTATAGGCCCGGCTATGCTGCGCCATATTTTTTCAAATGGATATTTGAATCTGAGACAGTCTTTTCACGTCTTTCCGATAACAGGAGAGCATGCATGTATACCCTGCCCACCCTGAAAGCAACTAAAACACCTGAAGCTATTGCCGTACTAACCAGCGGTGGTGATGCGCCGGGCATGAACCCCGCTATTCGGGGTGTCGTTCGCGCTGCACTAAATCACGGCATCCGGGTATATGGCGTAAACAGGGGTTATAGCGGCCTGATTATTGGTGATCTGTGGGAAATGAGCTCCCGTTCCGTCAGCAATATCGTGCAGCGTGGCGGCACGCTTCTGAAAAGTGACCGCTGCGAAGCCTTTAAAGACCCCGTTGTCCGCCGACAAGCAGCAGAAATACTCCGGGAAAGACAGATTAGCGGTCTCATCGTGATTGGCGGTGATGGCTCGCTTACAGGGGCTGCGTTGCTTGGGGAAGAAAACAGCATACCGGTTGTCGGCTTACCGGGTACGATTGATAATGATATTCATGGCACAGACGATACAATCGGCTTCGACACAGCAGTCAATACGGCCCTGGACGCAATTGACCGTATCCGTGACACCGCCTTGTCCCATGAACGCCTGTTTCTGGTCGAGGTTATGGGCCGCAACTCGGGCTTTATCGCCACTCAGGTTGGCATCGCCTGCGGTGCAGAGCGAGTGATCATTCCTGAAGTTCAGTTCCACCTGGAATCACTTTGCTTCCAGTTAGCCAGTAACCGTGTAAAAGGAGAAGGCTCCAGCGGCATTATCGTGGTGGCAGAAGGCCCCAAACCCGGCCTGACCTACCGGCTGGCACAACAGCTCGAAGCGCATGGTCAGTCGCCCAAAGTTTGCATTCTCGGCCATATTCAGCGCGGCGGCAGCCCCACAGGTCACGACCGGGTACTCGCATCCTGCATGGGTGCCACCGCCGTCGATTACCTCCGTGCCGGTTACAGCCAGGTTATGGTCGGCGTTCAGAATGGGCACATCCTGGATGTACCGCTCAACGAAGTACTGGCCCGTAGCAAATCCCTGGCACCTGAGTGGATTCAGATGACTGAACTGCTGCACAAGTAGCCACAGGTGTCCGGTAACGCTAAGATGCGCACCTATGAATTCAGGCAAACAATCACTGGCCGATCTTTACCAGAGTTATATCAACAACGGCTATAACACAGACCCGGTACAACAAAAAACCGTTGAGCAACTTCAGCGACTGCAAACAACGTTGCTTACTAAAAGCAACCACGTTACCTCTCAGGGGCTCTACCTATGGGGCCCGGTTGGACGGGGCAAGACATTTTTGATGGACCTTTTTTTCAGCTCATTGCCAGAGTCCCTGGCCCTCAGACTTCACTTTCACCGCTTTATGGCCATGATTCACCAGCAACTCCAACATTATGCGGGCCACAAGGATCCCCTTCAGCGTATTGCCAGTGACTTGGCCACCCGGTATCGCGTACTTTGCTTTGATGAATTTTTAGTCTCTGAGATTGGCGATGCAATGCTGCTGGGACGGCTCATCCGTCATTTATTTGATATGGGCGTTTCGCTGGTCTGTACCTCTAACCGTCCACCTGAGGAGCTCTATCAGGGTGATATTCATCGGGACCGGTTTGAACCCACGATCAAACTACTGAAAGCCGGCATGTATGTTATTCCAATGCACGGCGACACCGACCACAGGCTCCGACAGCTCACCTACAAAGGCGCTTTTTTTGTAGGTGACACCGCCCCGCTGCATAGCCTGTTTGAAGCGCACGCATTAAGTCTGCACACCACCGATGCACCGCTTATGGTTTGCAACCGCCCGGTTCCCTGCATTGCAGCAAGTGATAAAGTCGCCTGGTTCGAGTTTTCTGCGCTTTGTGACGGCCCCCGCAGCCAGCTTGATTACATCGATATTGCCAAACGTTTTCATAGCCTGTTTCTGAGCAATGTGCCTCTGCTTGGCGGTAAACAATATGAACGCATTAAAGCACGGGGCACAGAGGACAGCGCCCGGGGCTCAAAAGAAACAGGTGAGCGACGTGTGATGATGGGCCGCTCCGATGATCCGGCAAGGCGTTTTATTGCCCTGGTTGACGAACTCTATGACCGCCGCGTTAATCTGTTTCTGAATGCTGCCGCGCCTTTAGATGAACTATACCAGGGAAATTTGCTCAGCTTTGAGTTCAATCGCACCCAAAGCCGCCTCACCGAGATGGCCTCGGAAGAATACCAGCAAACCGCCCACCAGCCCTGAAGTCAGCCCTCCCAAACGAGACAAGGAGGGTTATCAACCACGATGATCAGACACAAAAGGATTAGTGCGCCGCTCAACACCAAAAGTGGACATAGGACCGTGCCCGGGTATGAATTCAACGTCATCACCTAAAGGGAATAACCGCTCTCGGATTGAACTGATCAGGGTTGCATGATCACCCTTAGGGAAATCCGTCCGCCCGATAGAGCCCTGAAAAAGCACATCACCCACCAGCGCCAGCTGATCCGATTTATGGAAAAAAACCACATGGCCTGGTGTATGTCCCGGCGCATGTATAACCTGAAAAACTTGGTTTCCGACTTGTACTTCCTGACCATTCTCCAACCAACGATCGGGCGTGAAGCTTTCCACCTGAGGAAAACCAAACATCGTGCATTGCTGATCCAGCCCATCGATCCAGAACTTATCGTCCAAATGTGGTCCCTCAACCGGCACCCCTGTCTGTGCTGAAAGCTCAGCGGTACCACCCACGTGGTCAAGATGTGCATGAGTCAGCAGGATTTTTTCCAACTCAACACCCTCATCACGGATAGCCGCCAGAATGCGCTCTACATCACCACCGGGATCAACAACCGCAGCCTTACGAGTCTCTTCACACCAAATCAGCGTACAGTTCTGCTGAAACGGCGTTACAGGAATAATTCGGAATTTCATGAATGAAAGCACCTCTGAGATTGAACCCTTCATTATACCAGAGGCTTCGCAAAGGAGGCATATGCCTTTGTTTGTAGTTTCCGGGGTAACATCAGGATGAATAAGTTAAACTGAATCAGGCAGGAGCCCCGAAAAAGGTGTGCATTACGGCCCTTGCTCCGACGGTTCAGAACTTCCTTAACCATCAGCGTATTTCCTATAAACGTATTTTTCATACTTATGCCAAAACCGCACTGGATTGTGCAATTGCGGCTCAAGTGCCCGCCAGGCAGGTTGCCCAAGGCGTAGTTCTGAAAGATAACACAGGCTTTTTACTGGCCCTGGTTCCCGCAAACCGTCGGGTCGACCTGCACGCGCTCAGACAACTCACCCGTCGGCAACTCACCCCCCACCAGTCAGAAAGACATCGCCCTGTTATTCAGGGACTGCGCACGGGGGGCGGCTCCCGGCTTGGGGCAAACCTATAATTTACCCGTTGCCTGGGATGAACATTTGGGCGGGGAGCCCGCATGCTACCTGGAAGGAGGCGATCATCATGAACTCATCAGAATCAACAAAGGCACCTTCCTCAGCTCCATGAAGAACCAACCCCATGGCCATATCTGCATCTGATCCCATGCAGCGTACAGAGTCACTACAAACCGAACCGGCTACCCTTCCACAGCCGGTACAGGTTATAGTAAATACTCTGAAACCTGAGAGAACACAGATAATGAAAAAATTAAAGCACGAAGCAGACCTGGTTCGACAAGCCCTGACCGTTGGTGCCGTTTACCTGAAAAACCGGGGTGCCGGTCAGCTTGAAGCAACCGACAGCGCCAGCGTTAAGATTAAAGCCATCTACCTTTTGCTGGTTAAGGACGGGCTGATTCAGCCTCTCGCAAAAGGCCAGGACAACGAGCCTAATATGAAGCACAAGCTGGCACTCTGGATTGAACGCCAACTGCCTGCCGGACACCCGTTAAAAAACTAAGCCCCAGACCGGTACCAGCCTGCTTTTTCATCCGCATGACCCTTTGAGCACCCGTCCGGTTCAAACACCTGTCCAGGGTCATTATTGCGTTATTAAGCTTAGTTTCACCTTTCAGTCATCTTGAAAATACACAACCGGCAACTACAGTGGAAAGGTGACCTGCGCTTTATTATTCAATATTTTCACACAGCGTACGAAGCAACGGACAGCAATCAGACCCTCTGAAATTGCTTTTACTGACTTATAAGGGATGCCGTCATGAAAATGATTAAAAGGACTTCAACCTGCCAGCCAACGCCGCAACGCTGATACCGCGTTGATTCAATGAAGATTTCAACCCGCCTTGTTATTCTCGCTGTGAGTACAGTCTCACTTGCCGTAGTAGTCGCCGCCAGCATGGTATGGCAGGATTACCAGCAAACCGAGCAGGCCCGGCGCCTGGACACTTTACACACGATTCGGGAAGATATAGATAATTTACACTCTCAGCTAAGCACTTATAGTATAAATGGTGATTTGACGTCTCTGAATAAAGCTCGCCAGACACACAAAACACTCTCACAGCAACTCCCGGTTTTCCTCAAAACAACTGATACACAGCCCGCCCCCCTTAAAAAACTTGCCGGTATGAACACAGAGATTGCCAGACTGCTGGACAAAATGCACGACACCCACCAGCACAGCAAACCCGGGGCACAAACAGTCTCATACCAGCACTTAAGCCGTGAAACGAACCGCCTGCTTCAGGCCATGATTGAAAACAGCATCCATCTTGAACGCGAGGTTATTTCTGATTCAAAACAACAAGATACAGAAACCACATTATTTACCGGAGGCTTGCTGCTTGCGCTGACACTACTGCTCAGCAGCCTGACTCTGCGCACTTCTAATCTGTTTAAAATACGCATTGCACTGCTTGATCAGGGCATTAAAAAGCTCAGTGAAGGAGATTCACTGAGCCGAATAAACCTTGATGCCCGTGATGAAATCAGTGAAGTCGCTAAACACTTTAATAATATGACTGACAAATTACGTGAAACAACCATTTCCCGTGACCAGCTTCAGGCCGAGGTGGCCCATCGTACCCGGGAATTACTCAAGCAAAAGAAAATATTAAAACAGCTGGCAGATCATGACTCCCTCACCGAACTGCCAAACCGGGCTTACTTTCACAACAACCTACTAAGCACCATTCGTAAAAGCCTGCGCCAAAACAGCACAGCAGCCGTACTTTTTATCGACCTGGACAAGTTCAAGCAGATTAATGATTCACTGGGACACCATATCGGTGATGAGGTGCTTCAGGAAGTTTCCCGCCGCTTCAGGCAACGCTTAAGAAACAGTGACTTTATCGCCCGACTGGGCGGGGATGAGTTCACGGTGATTATTGACCCTCTCGACTCTCCGCAAGCCGCCGCAGAAATTGCCCGGCAATTACTCCACTGCATGCATCAACCCTGCCAGTTGAAAGAACATACGTTGCACCTGAGCATAAGCATTGGCATCAGCATCCTGCCTCAGGATGGCACGGACGTATCTTCTCTGATGAAGAATGCTGACCTTGCCATGTACAAAGCTAAAGAACGTGGCGGCAACCTTTTCCATTTTTATAGCGAAGATATGACGCTGAATGCCCGTCATAAAATGGCTATGGAAGAAGAGCTGCACCGGGCGCTGAAAAGGGGAGAACTCAGGGTCTACTACCAGCCACAATATTCGTTAAAAACACAACAACTCGTGGGCATGGAAGGCCTGGTTCGCTGGATTCATCCTGAAAAAGGGTTAATTCCACCGATGGAATTTATTCCTTTAGCTGAGGAGCGGGGGCTGATCCATGAACTGGGGCTGCAGGTACTGGAAATAGCCTGCCAGCAGTGCGCCAACTGGCTGGCCAGTGGTTTTGATCCCGGTATTCTGGCAATCAATGTTTCCACCAAACAACTTAATCAGAGCAAGCTTCCTGAGCTGATCCTCGGAGTTCTGGATCGTACGGGCTGGCCCGCCGAACGGCTGGAGCTGGAAGTGACAGAAAGCTTTTTTATAAAAGACCCTCAAACTTCCCTGCTCATCCTTGATCAGTTGAGGGAGCTGGGCATCGCGCTGGCCATTGATGACTTTGGCACAGGGTATTCCTCCCTGTCCTATCTGAAACAACTGCCGGTCTCTAAGCTGAAAATAGATCGTTCCTTTATGCAAAACCTCACTCAGGGCTCTGAAGACAGAGCCATCAGCGAAGCCATTATTGCACTGGGCAGAGGCCTGGGCCTGAAGGTCATTGCCGAAGGCGTTGAACTGGCTGACCAGGCTGAAGTGCTGACGCGCGAGGGTTGCGACCAGGCACAGGGTTATTTATACGGTAAACCCATGCCCGCAGCAGAGTTTAGCCGTTTAATACCTAAAAAACCCGACCACCCTGCCTGAGCTACCGGCGGCAATTCCAGGTGTTTAATGACGGATTCCAGTAAATACCCGGGCACCCACTTCAGGATGGGTTTTAATAATCGCATACCCCTCATCCGTCAGACGGTCTGGTTTACGCAGAATTTCGTCAGGCACACCCATTTTCCCCGGATCATGCAGAAAGCCACCCAGACTAATACGCGATACGTCCACCTCTGCCGGCCCCATTCTCCGGGCAACGTTACGAGTTTTGTCAGCAGGCTCTGTGCATGGATATGTGACAGGGACGGTGTTTTTTACGACGCCAAAACATCAGGTTTCCTCCGATAGACGATAATTCTTTGAGTACAAAGGTAGTTCAATTTACTGAAATTACACTGAAAACAAAAAAGCCGCCCTTAAAGGGCGGCTCTGAGCTTGCCTATAACCAACTTAGTCACACTTTGTGATAAATCTCAGCGCCGGTCTCTTTAAACTCATCGGATTTTTGCTGCATGCCTGTCTCAACCTCCGCAGTCATCGCTGCAATTTGTTCTGCATCAAGATCACGCACCTCCTGAGAGATTTTCATCGAGCAGAACTTAGGGCCACACATAGAGCAGAAATGTGCCACTTTGGCAGATTCTTTTGGCAAGGTTTCGTCATGGTAAGCACGGGCTGTATCCGGATCCAGGCCGATATTAAACTGATCTTCCCAGCGGAACTCAAAACGCGCCTTGGACATCGCATTATCACGAATTTGCGCACCCGGGTGGCCTTTGGCCAGATCTGCCGCATGGGCCGCCAGCTTATAGGTAATGATGCCGGTTTTAACATCATCCTTGTTGGGCAAGCCCAGGTGTTCTTTAGGCGTTACGTAACACAGCATTGCACAGCCATACCAGCCGATCATCGCCGCACCAATACCGGACGTAATATGATCGTAACCTGGCGCAATATCGGTTGTCAGCGGGCCTAGTGTATAGAAGGGTGCCTCGTGACACTCTTCCAGCTGCTTATCCATGTTCTCTTTGATCATATGCATAGGCACGTGACCCGGGCCTTCAATCATCACCTGGACATCATGCTTCCAGGCAATTTTTGTCAGCTCACCCAGGGTTTCCAGCTCAGCAAACTGGGCTTCATCATTCGCATCATAAACAGAACCCGGACGCAAACCATCACCCAATGAGAAGGCCACATCGTATGCTTTACAAATTTCACAAATTTCTTCGAAGTGGGTATAAAGGAAGTTCTCCTGGTGGTGTGCCAGACACCACTTAGCCATAATAGAACCACCCCGGGAGACGATACCCGTCATGCGTTTTGCCGTCATAGGCACATAGCGCAGTAGCACACCGGCATGAATGGTGAAGTAATCTACCCCCTGCTCAGCCTGCTCAATCAGCGTATCGCGAAACACATCCCAGTTCAGATCTTCGGCGACACCTTTCACTTTTTCCAGTGCCTGATAAATTGGTACGGTGCCTATAGGTACCGGGGAGTTACGCAGGATCCATTCACGGGTTTCATGGATATTATCACCGGTGGATAAGTCCATAATAGTATCGGCACCCCAGCGCGTACCCCAGGTCATTTTCTCTACTTCGTCCTCAATAGAGGAGGTTACCGCGGAGTTACCAATATTGCCGTTAATCTTCACCAGGAAGTTACGGCCTATAATCATGGGCTCTAATTCTGGGTGGTTGATATTACAAGGAATAATCGCACGTCCCTCAGCCACTTCCTGACGTACAAATTCGGGGGTGATTTCATCCGGCAGATAAGCGCCGAAGTTATGACCCGGATGTTGTTCCGCAACGATATTGCCTTCAGCTTTTACTTTTGCCAGTTTCATGTTTTCACGAATGGCAATATATTCCATTTCCGGTGTCACTATACCCTTACGTGCATAATGCAGCTGGCTGACATTCATACCGGGCTTAGCTTTCAGAGGTTTACGCTGCAATTCAAAACGCAGAGAATCCAGGCGTAAATCAGCCTCACGGCCACGACCGTACTCCGAAGTCAGATTATCCAGGCGTTCGGTATCATTACGTTCTTCGATCCATGCCTGGCGCACCGGCACCAGGCCTTTACGTACATCAATGGTTGCATCAGGATCTGTATAAAGACCCGATGTATCATAAACGTACAAGGGATCGTTCTTTTCTCCGCCCATCGCGGTTGGTGTATCATCCAGTGTAATTTCACGCATCGGCACCCGGATATCCGGGCGACTTCCTTCGATATAAACTTTGCGCGACTTCGGGAACGGCTGTACGGAATCCCGGTCTACCTGGGCGCTCTGGCTCAGATTTTTAGTGTTCTCTGACATAACTTGCCCTACTTTTAATGTTCATTCTTAATCATACCCGGTCATTATTGTGGCCAAAGTGCGTGAAAGTGGTGTAACGGACCATGCCCGCTGCCTACGTCCAGACTATCAGCACCAATAATGGCACCGGAAATATAAGCTTTTGCCTGCTTTACCGCTGCAACAGGTGTTTCTCCCCTCGCCAGTAATGCAGCCACGGCAGACGCCAGCGTACAGCCTGTGCCGTGGGTATTTTTTGTATTAATACGTGCGGTATTTAGTGTGAGACACTGAACGCCGTCAAAAAAGACATCCGGACTTTGATTCGATGCCAGATGTCCGCCTTTTAAAAGTACACGTTCAGGCCCCAGGGCTTTCAAATCCCGGGCTATTTTTATCATACCGGCCAGATCATCAGGTTCTTCACAACCCAGCAACACAGCCGCTTCAGGAAGGTTGGGAGTAATCAACGTTGTTAACGGTAACAATTTATCAACCAGCGCATTAACCGCCCCGGCCTTCAAAAGTGCCCGCCCACTTTTTGATAACATCACCGGATCCACCACCAGCTTAATTCCGGGCTGTTGTTCTAAAAAATCAGCAATCGCCTCAACGACATCAGCACCACCGAGCATCCCGGTTTTAACCGTGCTGATTGCCAGATCATCAAAGACAGTTTCGAGCTGTTGCAGAATAAAAGGCACAGGCACAGGATGGACTGCACGAACCTCATGAGTATTCTGCGCAGTAAGCGCAGTAATCACAGAAGTACCGTAAACACCCAGCGCTGCAAAGGTTTTCAGATCTGCCTGAATACCCGCTCCACTTCCGGAGTCGGAGCCAGCAATGGTCAGGGCTATAGGTATCGGCATATTTGGCTTACCTCCCACACAGCAAGGTAACCCGAAATAACAGCTTGAGGATCAAACAAGTACATAGACAATCTCGATTTCCTACGCCGGTGTTAGCCGGTTCAGGTTCAGCGGGTTTGCTCTCAGCCTCTGCAACGCAGCAGGCACCCCGACCAAGAAAATTAAGCTTCTAGTGTATGACCACTGACCGGTGATTGTCCATGTATGGACGGGCTTTTAAGCCGAACCAGAGGGAAATAAGTTTTTTACAAAATTAGGAATTTTTCTTATATGCAATTCCTGTGCACTGCACCATAATAAATCTCGTGGATCTCCTGTTCATGGAATGAATGCACCGGATGGCCGGAATAGATAGATACGCGGAACGGATGGCAAGATGCCAATGGCTGGATGCCCATGGATTTACCGCAGGGATTATGGATGCCAATTAAGGGCGCTTCGATGGATCGAAGCGCCCTTTTTATTGCCTGTAACTTTCCGCTCAGACCACTTAAGACTTAAGTTTAACTTTATGGAAATTAGGAATTTTTCCTATATCTACACAGCATGCTCTGCCACATAATAAGTCTTGTAGATCTCCTGTTCATGGAACGAATAACAAGGAAGGCCCGGACAAGCGAAAGGAAGGCAGGACGCCACGGCAGGATGCCACTTGCACTAAATCGCATGGAAAAGGGAAGCCAATAAGAGGGCACCTCAATGGATTGAGTGCCCTCTTTACTTTTCTGGTCTACACAAAACGGACAACTAGTCACCCTTCAGGCAGCACACCTCTAAACATCGGCGACCTTTGAGCTACAGATTATTCAAAAACCACTGGGATGACATGTCCACCAGATTATCCGTCTGCAACCAGGGCACCATATGACTGGCATTTTCCATCACCAGCAACTCAAAAGGATGCTGGCACTCACGAACAACGCGCTCAGAATAGACCAGAGGTAAGACCTCATCCCGATCACCATGAATGATGGCCGCTTTAAACGAATACTGATTTTTGACTATTCCACAACGCCGCGAAAACGCACTGGACAGTGTTTTAAGCGGATAATCAAACACAATCATCGGATCATTATTAATCACCTCACCCGCCGGATGACTGGCTAAGAGTTGCTCAAAATCCACAAACATACGTAAAGGGAGTCGCATATAAGGGAACATAAATGCATTCGCATATGTCCACTGCCAGCCCATCTGATGAATGAAGTCCGGAGCGATATCCGGTAATAGAAGTGTGCCACAAAGCACAGCCTCCAGGCGGTCATCATGCTCCGCTGCCGAAACCCCCAGAAGTGCACCGATCGAGTAACCATAAACCGCAAACTTACCACTGAACCGGGTCTGTAAGTGATCTACAACCTGGCTGACCACCTCACATACCTGGTCTACCGTATAAAGCCCGCGGGAACCACCGGAATATCCATGACCTGGCAGGTCGATACCCACAACATTAAAGCCAGTTTTACTTAACTTGCACAGCAGCTCTCCATAGAGCTCGGTATAAGTCCCGATGCCCGGCAAAAAGAGGATAGTAGGTGCCCCTTCCGAATGCTCATAGAGCTCACAATGAATGACCTCATTGCCAAGGCGAATCACTTCCCGGTGTTTCAGGTAGGTATGCAGGTTCAGCTTAGCGCGTAAATGGTCCCGCTCCGGATTCTGCTGACCATCAGGTGTTGCCTGGTTAACGCGTACATTCATTAATTATGGATTCCTAACGCTGGCAGCCGGCACAATAAACCGTAGACCGCTGACCTAAGCGAATTTCTTTTAGCACTGAGTCACAATTCACACAGACTTCACCTGCACGACCATACACATTCAGTTGCTGCTTAAAATAACCGGGCTTGCCATCACCACCGACAAAATCTTTCAGTGTTGTGCCCCCCTGCTCAATAGCAGAGGCCAGTACGTTTTTGATTTCTTCAACAAGCCTGTCCAGCCGCTGCCTGGAGATCTTCCCCGCCGGTCGTTTGGGATGAATAGCTGCAGAAAAGAGTGCTTCATTGGCATAAATATTACCCACACCAACCACTACTTTGCTGTCCATTATCAGTGACTTAATCGGTATTTTCCGGCCCTCTGCACAAGCCGCCAAATGGTCAACATGAAACAACTCCGTTAACGGCTCCGGCCCCAAATGGGACAGCAGTTTATGGGTCTCCCCCTGAGGCTGCCACAATACCGCCCCAAAACGACGGGGGTCGGTGAGTCGCAGCAGCGTGCCACTCTTCAGACACAGATCCACATGGTCATGTTTGCCCACGTCTTGGGTCTGGCTTACCACCCTGAGACTACCGGACATACCCAGATGAATCAGCAAGGTGCCACATTCAAAACCAATCAGCAGGTATTTACCCCGCCGCATCACAGACTGTACTACCCGACCCGGCAGCAATGCAGCCAGCTCCGAAGGCACCGGCCAACGCAGCTTTGGCTGGCGTACCTTAAAAGCAGAGACGGTATGACCGATTATGTGAGGTTTAATGCCACGGCGGGTTGTTTCAACTTCAGGCAATTCTGGCATAGCGGATCATTATTTGAACAATTGATCGTCATCATACCCTATCTACAGCAGAGCGTCAGTTCCGTCTTAATACCAGATAAATACCAAACACCGTCAATACAATAGCGCCGATGCCTGCCAGACTGAGCTTCTCATCAAATAACAGCCAGGCTTCGATAGCGGTCAAAGGTGGCACCAGGTAAAAATAGCTGGCCACCCGAGCTGCTTCCCCTTCCCGTATCATCAGCATCAGCAACAAAATAGCACTCACTGAAAGCCCAAAAACCATCCAGAGTAACGCACCAATTAACTGAGGCTGCCAGCTTACTGTGCCCGTTTCAAAGAAAAAGCTTAATAACGCCATGGCCAGTGCTGTCGACAGGTACTGAAAAAACGAGCCGGTAAACAGATTCACACCCGCACCAAAACGTTTCTGATAGAGCGTGCCGACTGAAATGCCCAGTAATGCTAAGGCGGCCGCAGTCATTGAAGCCAGGTTCACATCAAACTGACCACCCTTCTGACCCGATAGCAACACCAGCACCACACCCACCAGCCCGACCAGCAACCCGATCCATTGACGCGGGCGCAGAGATTCACCCAGCCATTGCCAGCTCATCAATGCCGTCAGCAACGGCTGAAGCCCCATCAGCAAAGCGGTCACACCGGCGGGCATCTGCCATTTAATCGCCGCAAAGACACCGCCTAAGTAACAGGCATGCACCAGAAAACCACTCAGCATCTGATGAAGTGCCTCAGTGCGTGAAGGCCATTTAGCACGCAGTAACAAGGCCAAAACCGCAAAAGTCGCCAGCGTAAGCAAGGTACGAATTAATAAAAGATTAAACGGCTCGATATAGGGCAACGCATATTTGGCCCCGATAAAACCGGTACTCCAGAGCACCACAAATAAAAACGGCACCCACTGAATCCAGCGCTTATGCATATCAGCCATCAAAATATCCCTGTTATAGAAAGGCGAAGGCACTGTATCGCCATCTGGCCGAGCGGAAAAGACACAGTCACCGGATCAGTTGCAGTAACAGATTGATACATCCGGGTCGAGCATCGTTAAGACTGCCAGCGCACCTGTGCCCAGGCCAGGCGGTCAACCTCATTCAGAAAGCTCCAGGCCACAATACGACTGACTTTTTGACCCTGCGCCATATTAATGGTTTTTATCTTACTGGCTTTTGCCTTTTTTAAGGCCGCATAAATCACCGGCAGATTATCTTTTTTGGATACCAAAGACGAAAACCATAAACAATGCTCAGCCACTTGTGTGCTTTCCTGAACCATACGCTGGATAAAAGCCGCTTCGCCCCCCGGACAGCAAAGCTCGGTCTGCTGGCCGCCAAAGTTAAGTACCGGCGGGTCAGACTTCAAAGTTCGGGACTTAGCAGATGCCAGGTTATTAAGTTTACGACGGGTTCCGGCGGCCGCCTGTTGTTTGGAGGCATGAAACGGCGGATTACAAAGTGTGAAGTCATAATACTCATCCGGTTTGATAATACCGCTAAAAACAGCCTCCGGCTGTGTCTGTAAACGGCACTGAACAGCGCGTTTTAACACCGGATTGGCTTTCGCGATCACTTGCGCTGAACCGATAGCCACCGGATCAATATCAGAACCCACAAAACGCCAGCCATAAGCACAGTGCCCGATAATGGGATAAATTACATTAGCGCCAACACCGACATCCAGCACGGCCACCGACTTACCCACAGGCACCTCACCCTGATTTGCCTCTGCCAGCAGATCAGCCATATGGTGAATATAATCAGCACGCCCCGGTATAGGCGGGCAAAGGTAGTTATCGGGGATATCCCAGTGACGCAGGCCATATACCTGCATCAGAATGGCCTTATTCAGCATTTTAACCGCGACGGGGTTCGCAAAATCAATAGACGCGTTCCCGTAAGCATTCTGCACAACATAAGCCCCTAGCTCAGGACAGCGTTTAGTCAGCACATCAAAGTCATAACGCCCCCGGTGCGGGTTACGGGCATGTAAGCCTTTTTTCTTAAAGGATAATGTCTTAGGTTCTGCAGCCATCGGTGATAACCATCAATCTGAATAAGGGAATGAGTGTAGCAGTCTTTTTCGAGTGACTCTGAGCCTGAAAACCACAGAATCCGGATTCAGGGTGATTTTCAGGCACAAAAAAACCCGGACAAGCCGGGTTTTTAAAAAGAATTAAGCTCTTATTTGATCTTAGATTCTTTGTAGATTACGTGCTTGCGAACAACCGGATCGTATTTCTTGAATTCGAATTTATCCGGAGTGTTACGCTTGTTCTTCTGGGTAGTGTAAAAGTGACCAGTACCCGCAGAAGAAACCAGTTTGATCTTATCAGTAGCGCCTTTAGCCATGATCTAGCTCCTTAAACCTTAATGCCGTTAGCACGGACGTCAGCCAGAACAACATCGATACCTTTCTTATCGATGATACGCATGCCTTTAGAAGATACACGCAGGCGAACAAATTTGTTTTCGCTTTCTACCCAGAAACGGTGCCAATGCAGGTTTGGCAGAAAACGACGACGTGTTTTACGCTGTGAGTGGGAAACGTTGTTCCCGGTTACCGGACGCTTGCCGGTTACCATGCAAACTTTAGCCATTGCTAAAATCCTTATATAACAGTTAGTTAACTTCTAGCCATCAGCTGTATTGAAGCAAAGTCCTGTGCCTGCACTCTCAGGCTGACTTTAACTGCTTCTCAGGCGGAGCGTCCTATACGTAGACAGAATACCGTACCAGAGTGCGGATAGAAGGCCGCGAATACTACAGCAACTATCAGCCTGACGCTAGTCTGTTTGCATAAATAATAATCAGCCGCTTTACGCGGCCGCTTCAGCAGCCTGAGGTTTCTCACCACAAGTACCGGCCTCGTCCAGCTCGGTAAAGCCCAGGTCTTCTAAAATGGCATAAGCGGACGGTAAAACAAGCAGGATTAACAAAGTCGAGCTAAGCATGCCAAACACCACACTGGCCACCAGCGGAACTAATACCTGAGCCTGCAGGCTGGTTTCAGACAGCAGCGGCAACATACCCAGCATTGTGGTAATCGACGTCAGAAAAATTGCTCTGAAACGATCACGCACGGCCTGTCCGGCTGCATCATGCAAGCTCATGCCTTCCCGGGAGCGATATTTAACAAACTCCACCACCAGAATAGAGTCGTTCACCACCACCCCCGCCAGGGATACAAAGCCGATCATACTGGGCAGACTCAGATTCAACCCCATCAGCATATGCCCCCAGATCACACCTATCAGCGCCAGCGGAATATTTAACAGTACGATGACTGGTTCTTTGTAATTTCGAAACTGCAGACTTAACAGCAGAAATACCCCGGCAATGCCCATAATAAAACCGGTCAATACAGAGCCGCTGGTTTCCTGATCATTTTTCACCTCACCTTCCAGGCTGAAACTGATGCCCGGATAACGCTGCTGCAACCGGGAGAGAAACTGTGCTCGGGTATGTGCAATAATCTCACTGGTGTTTGCCCGTTCAGAATCCACATCACCTGAAATAGTCACGGTGCGCTGATGATTAATACGCTGAATACGTGAAAACTCACGTGCCTCATGAATCTCAGCAATGGCCGTCAGAGGGATATCCACACCCGTTCTGGAAAACAACGTCAGGTTTTCAAAATCAGCAAGTGCGTTGTCCGCATCGGTATCCAGCTTAACGTTGATTTCATACGCCTCGCGCCCCTGATAAATATCACTGACTTTGACACCCTGATAAGCCGCACGCAGCTGGGAGGCAACACTCTGTGCGTCAATACCGGAACTCAGGGCACCGGGTAATAACTTTACATTTAACTGGGGTTTACCCGGCCTGAGGTCATCCATCACATTAGACACACCGGCATAACCTTTAAGCCAGTGCTGCAATTCCCAGGACGCCTGGGATAAGCGATTAAGGTCATCACCCTGCAAACGAATAGAAATCGCCTGCCCGCCTGGCCCAAAGGCAGGCTCTTTAAACTGGATAGAAACGGCATCGGTAATGTCAGGGCTGGATTCACGCCACAGGCGCATCAGCTCAACCAGGGAGCTATGGCGTTTTTCAGCGTCCAGCAAATCCAGACTGATCGTAGCCAGGTGTGCGCCTTCTTCATGGGCATCCGCATTCTGGCTGTAAGAGATCTGGACGTTTTTAACCAGCTTAGCCTCAGGTTCCGGTGGCAATTGTGCCAGGGATCGCTCCAGGCCGATTAGCAGCTCGGACACAACCTCTTCAGTGCGTGAAAAAGTGGTGCCCTGAGGCATCAGTATACGTGCCTCCAGACGGTTACCCTCAATATCCGGAAAACCCTTAAACTTCACAACACCTGAGACCAGCAAACCAATGGAAAAAATAAACATGGCAATTGCCAGGCTCACCACCAAGTAACGATAGCGAATAGATAAATCAGCGAGCCAACCCACTTTATCCCGCAACTGATCAAACGCCTGTTCAAAACGGACTCTCCAGCCACTTTGAACACTCTGAGCGCGTTTTTCCAGGGAGTGCTTCAGATGATGAGGCAAAATCAGGAAGGCTTCGACTAAGCTAATGGTCAATACAGAGAGCAATACAACCGGTAAAACACCTAATATCTGTCCCATGTCCCCTTTTAAAAATAACAGACTGCCAAACAGAATCGCCGAGGTCACAAAGGACGAAATAACCCCTCGACCCACCCGTTTCACACCATCAACCGCCGCATTAAGCGGCGACTTGCCTTTGCTGTACTCACTTTCAATGCTCTCTGAAAGCACAATGGCATCATCCATTAAAATACCAATAGCCATTAAGAGCGCGACCATGGAAATCATATTAATGCTGATACCCATTACACTCATTACCACCAGCCCACCCAGAAAGGAAATCGGTAAGCCCAGAGCAACCCAGAAGGTATAACGCCATACAAAAAACAGAAACAAAGCTGCGGTGGCCAGTATTAAGCCCTGCCAGCCGTTACTCAGCAATAAATCCAGGCGATCCTGCACTATAGAAGCAGCATCCTGGGTAATAACCAGACGGGTTCCTTCAGGCAGCCTGGCATTTTCTTCATCCACAAAACGCTTCACTGCGTTATAAACGGTCAGGGTATCGTCACTGGTATTTTTACTGACTTCAATCAGCGCAGCGGGTAAACCGTTTAACTCGGTACGTTGTTCTTCATCAGCAAAGTTATCCTCGATAGTCGCAATATCACCCAGGCGGATTTGCCCGCCCTGATCACCGGACATAATGATCAGATCCGCCAGCTCTCTCACCGAACGACGTTCGTTCTCAAACCTGACCTGATAAGCGCCCTGGCTTGCATCCAGCACACCGGCGGGAAGATCCAGCGCCTGGGCGCTGATCAGATTTGCCACATCCTGAATACTCAAACCGTATTGGCGCATTACTTCCGGCTTAACCAGTACACTGAGTTCATGTTCAGAAAATCCGGTGACGGTGACAATAGGCACCTTTGGCAGCATCAGTAAACGATTACGGTAGTGTTCAGCCAGGGCTTTTAATTCGGGCTGTGACAATTCCGCAGAAACGGCCACTCTAAGTACCGGCTCGGTGCGGCCAATCTCAGTAACCACTGAACGTTCTACGTTATCAGGAAAGGCAGTAATGCCATCCACCGCCGCGTTTACATCATCCAGGAACTGCTTGATATCGCCCGATTCCTGCATGGATAAGGTCAGAGTACCCACTCCATCACGGGCCTCGCATACCTGCTCTTCCAGAAAACTGATGCCATCAGATGCATCTTCCAGGCGGTTACAGATACCTTCTTCAACTTCAGACGGACTAGCCCCTGGATAAGGCACGGTAACGCTGACTTTATCCTGACTGATTTTAGGAAAGGTCTCTTTATTCAGAGTGGGTAATGCCACGATGCCTGCTAATAAAACCACCGTCATCAGTATATTGGCCGCTGTCGGGTGGGAAGCAAAATAACGGATCATAAGGCCCCCATTCCGCGGGCCTGTGCATCCAGCTCTGCTTCCAGTGCCTGATTAATACTGGCCTTCAGGGGCATACCCTTAATCACCGGAATTAAGTCATTCACAATAACCTGCTCACCTTCATTCAGGCCGGACTCTATCACCGCCAGATTTCCCTGCAGGGTTTGCACCGAAACCTTGCGAATTTCCAGCCGCCCTTCTTTATTCACGAGGTAAACCCGCCCCTGATGCAGGGCCTGATAAGGAATAATTAATGCAGGATAAGCCGGGGTAAATATTTCAACTTCGGTGAACATGCCTTTTATTAAAGGCGGGCGACGGCCCGGAATAACCTGCTGATAAGGTTTATCCACCGCGACTACAATGCCTAAAGTACGGCGCACCGGGTCAATTGCCTCACTGAAGCGCAGCACCTGACCGTCCCAGATTGCTTCCGGCAAATCGCCCACCAGCGCCACGCGGGCCTGCAGTTTCATAGCGTTGAGTGCCTGGGGCAGGTTCACCGCTGACAGGTTTATCTGATGCTCCGCCAGCGGCTGTACCAGCGCCTGCATCTGACCCACCGGCACCTGCACATTAATTTCCACGGCATCCAGGTTTAGTGCTTCGAACAGGCTGCTACCGGCTGATACAAACTCATCTTTTTCTACCGGCACATCACCAATACGGGCATCAAAGGGCAGCTGAATTTCGGTACGGGCCAGCATAGTTTCCTGGCCTTTTACCTGCTCCTTCGCACGCGCTATCTGTGCCTGCTCTGAACTAATGCGACTGGCATACGTATTTAAGCTACCCTGCAAATTGGAAACAGACTGGCGCAGCAAAATCACTTTTTGCTCCTCCGCATCCACCGTGGATCGGGCAATCAGACGTTTATTCCAGATACCACGAATCCGGGCCAACTCCTTTTCACCCACCTTCAGATTTGCACTGGCCAGCGCGAGAGAGCGACTGGTGGTTTTCTTTTCTTCCTGTAACTGTTTAAGAGATGATAAACGTGACTGAAAGTCTGCTTCACTCTGTTTTAGTGAGACCAGAAAATCGTCCGGATCAATACGGACAACGGTTGTGCCTGCGGCGATGCTGCCACCCTGGCGCAGATCCGGATGCAGGTAAATAATTTTCCCGCTCAGCTCCGCTTTTCCCTGAAAGACGATGGCCGGTTTAACGTTGCCATAACCTTTCACCCGTGCACGAAACAGCCTTGTCTGCACCTTAATCACATCAACGGTTTTTGCCGCCATTGCCGTATCTTTATGGCTGACCGGGGCACGGTTTTTTACCATCAGCAACGTAGCACCTATGCCCAGCGCCAGCACAAGCAACATAATGATCGGTTTTTGCAGCAGTTTTTTCATTTCCGGGTCCGTCAGGCAATCTATCCAATAGATTAAGTTATACCGCACTTAATTAGCACGCTCTAATATTTAACCTAACTTTACCTGCCTGCATTGATACACCTCAGATCCAGCCCCGCTCGGCAAAAGAAACCAGCTCTCCATCCCCCACCACCATATGATCCAGCACACGGATATCCACCGTGCCCAGCGCCTGGATCAGACGGTCGGTAATCTGCCGGTCGGCCCGACTGGGCTCCGCAACACCGGAAGGGTGGTTATGGGAAAGAATGAGTGCAGCAGCATTATAAGTCAGCGCTTTACGCACCACTTCGCGGGGATAAACAGAGGCGGCATCAATGGTGCCAAAAAACAGCTCTTCGTATTTAATCACCCGGTGGCGGTTATCCAGAAACAGACAGGCAAAGATTTCACGACTCTGGTGCCGCAAACGGGCTGAAAGGTATGCACGTACTGCCGCAGGACTTTCCAGCGCCGAGTCTTTATCCAGGGTCGCTTCCAGGTGTCGCCGCCCCATTTCCAGAACAGCCTGTAGCTGTACATATTTTGCCGGGCCCAGACCATGGGCGGCACAAAACTGTTCTGATGAGCTTTCCAAAAGCGGCCTCAGGCCACCAAAGGTTGTCAGTAAATCCCGTGCCAGATCCACCGCACTTTTCCCGGTCACGCCGGTGCGTAAGAAAATGGCGAGTAATTCCGCATCCGATAGCGCAGCTGAACCTTTATTCAGCAGTTTTTCCCGTGGCCGCTCTCCCTCGGGCCAGTCCCTGATCGCCATAATCACCTCCCTGTTTGGCTATTTCGTAAATTACGTACAAATGGGCCTCCTGCCCTACGCAACCTACAACTGAAATGGTATCTTACAGGCTCCTTTCAGAATTCACAGTTAATACCGGCTACTGGGTATGCAGAGACTTACTAACCGACAAATTATTTTAGGCATTACCGGTGGTATTGCCGCTTATAAAAGTGCTGAACTAACCCGCCTGCTAAAAGGGGCAGGAGCCGACGTGCGTGTTGTAATGACCGCCTCTGCCAGCGAATTTATTACCCCCCTGACACTTCAGGCACTTTCAGGCAATCCGGTGCATCAGCACCTGTTGGATACCGAAGCCGAAGCGGGCATGGGGCATATCGAGCTGGCAAAATGGGCCGATCTGATCCTGATCGCACCGGCCAGTGCAAATTTTATGGCACGTATGGCCAGCGGCCAGGGTAATGATTTGCTGACAACCCTGTGCCTGGCAACCGATGCACCTGTGTGCCTGGCGCCTGCGATGAATCAGGCCATGTGGCGGGATGATGCCACCACGGATAACGCACAGACACTGCGCCAGCGCAACGTCAAGCTCTTTGGCCCCGCCAGTGGCGCACAGGCCTGTGGTGATACAGGCCCCGGGCGTATGATGGAACCTGCTGAACTGGCACAGCTAACGGCGGCACAGTTTGATACCGGCCTGCTCACCGGCAAAACCCTGTTTATTACGGCAGGCCCCACCCGCGAGCCGCTAGACCCGGTACGCTACATTTCCAATCACAGCTCCGGAAAAATGGGTTATGCCCTGGCAGAGGCCGCGATTGACGCCGGTGCTAAGGTTAAGCTGATCAGCGGGCCGGTTAATATTCCTGCCCCGGAACGGGCCGAGCGCATTGCAGTCCAGTCTGCCGGGGATATGCTGCAGGCTTCTCTGGCAGGGCTTTCGCAGTGTGATATTTTTATCGCCTCAGCTGCGGTTGCCGACTACCGTCCCACGGCCATTGCCGAGCATAAAATCAAAAAGGGCAATGAAGAAATTATGGAACTGCATCTGGTGAAAAACCCGGATATTGTGGCGACCGTTGCCGCTCAGGCCCATAAACCGTTTACCGTGGGTTTTGCCGCTGAAACTCAGGATGTGCTGAGTTATGCACGCAGCAAGCTAGAGCGCAAGAATCTGGATCTGATTGTTGCCAACGATGTTTCACGCAGCGATATCGGTTTTAACAGTGATGAAAATGCTGTGACTGTCGTCAGCCAGCACAGCGAACAGGCCCTGCCTCAGACTTCCAAGCGTCAGCTGGCGACTCAGTTGATTGACCTTATTGCCCGGGAATTTAACAAAGTACAATGAAAAAATTACAGGTAAAAATTCTGGATTCACGTATCGGTGATACGTTCCCCCTGCCCCAATATGCAACTGCCGGTTCAGCAGGTTTAGACCTGCGTGCCTGTCTGGATAACACCCTGACACTGGTGCCAGGCCAGACCGAACTGATTCCAACCGGCCTCTCCATCCATATAGCCGATCCGGCTTTATGCGCGATGATTCTGCCGCGCTCGGGGCTGGGCCATAAACACGGTATTGTGTTGGGCAACCTGGTGGGGCTCATCGACTCGGATTACCAGGGGCAGCTTTTTGTCTCCTGCTGGAACCGGGGTCAAACTACCTTTGAGGTGCAGCCGGGGGAACGTATTGCACAACTGGTTTTGGTACCGGTGGTGCAGGCAGAGTTTGAAGTGGTTAACGAATTTACAAACAGCGACCGGGGCGAAGGGGGCTTTGGCTCCTCTGGCCGTCACTAATTTCACAGCGAAAGGACATTACACTCATGCGTTATGAACTTCAGGATCTGGATCAGACTATTTTCCGTGCTTATGATATTCGCGGTATCGTAGGCAGCGCACTGACCGATGATACTGTCTATCATTTGGGCCGGGCGTTTGCAGCTCAGGCAAAAAGCCAGAATGTCACCCGTGTTCATGTGGCCGCTGATGGCCGCCTTTCCAGCCCGCACCTGAAAAACCTGCTGAACCAGGGGCTGATGGATGGCGGTTGTGATGTGATAGACAACGGTTATGTTTCCACCCCGCTGCTCTACTTCGCAGCAAATCACGATGAAGAATGCACCGGTGTGATGATCACCGGCAGCCACAATCCCAGCGATTATAATGGCTTTAAAATGATGATGGCCGGTCACACCCTGTCCGGTGAAGATATTCAGGCGCTGAAAAGCCGCATCATCGATCAGAACTATACCGAAGGTGAAGGCAGCCTGACGGACATAGATATCCGCCCCCAATATCTGGAGCGTGTCACCTCGGACATTAAGCTTAAGCGTAAGCTAAAAGTGGTGGTTGACTGCGGTAACGGCATTCCCGGTGATGTGGCACCCGGCCTGATTGAACAGGTAGGTTGTGAGGTAATCCCCATGTTCTGTGAAGTAGACGGCAACTTCCCTAACCATCATCCGGATCCGGGTAAACCCGCCAACCTGGTGGATGCTATTGCCAAAGTTAAAGAAACCGGTGCTGATCTGGGTCTGGCCTTTGATGGTGATGGCGACCGTGTGGGTGTTATTACCGCCAGCGGAAAAATCATTTATCCCGACCGTGTGATGATGCTGTTTGCCGAAGATATTCTGAGCCGTAACCCCGGTGCAGAAATTATCTATGATGTGAAATGCTCTCGCCTGCTGGCCAATGTTATCCGCAATGCCGGTGGCCAGGCCTCCATGTGGAAAACAGGGCACTCTCTGATTAAAGGCCGCATGAAAGAAACCGGTGCACTGCTGGCCGGTGAAATGAGCGGGCATATATTTTTCAAAGAGCGCTGGTTCGGCTTTGATGACGGCCTGTACAGTGCCGTACGTCTGCTGGAAATTTTATCTGCCCGTGAAGAAACAGCTGATGCGCTTTTTGCCGCCTACCCGGAAGATATCAGCACCCCGGAAATCAATATTGATGTGACCGATGAAGGCAAGTTCGACATTATCGAAGCACTGAAGGCCTTTGAGTTCGAAGGCGGCGATATTAACCTGATTGACGGTGTGCGTGTTGATTACCCCGATGGCTGGGGACTGGTGCGCGCCTCGAATACCACACCGGTACTGGTATTACGCTTTGAAGCCGAATCCCAGGCTGCTCTTGAACGCATCCATCATGAATTTCAGCAGCGCCTGAGCCAGATTGACAGTTCCCTGAGCATTCCACTGGCCTGAGCTTTTAACGTATGTGATGACGGCCCTTAGTCGTTGTCACTGCGTCCGTATTTCAAGGAAACATACCATGCCTTTAAGTCGTAAAGACGCCATTATAACCGCTGAGGTACTCAGCGAAGCGATGCCCTATATCCAGCGTTTTGTGGGTAAAACCATTGTCATCAAATACGGTGGTAACGCGATGACCGATGAAAAACTGAAAAACAGTTTTGCACGGGATATCGTGATGATGAAATTAATCGGTATCAACCCGATTGTGGTTCACGGAGGCGGCCCGCAGATTGGCTCCCTGCTGGATAAACTCAGTATTGAGTCCCACTTTATCAACGGCATGCGTGTGACCGACTCAGCCACGATGGACGTGGTTGAAATGGTGCTCGGTGGCATGGTGAATAAAGAAATTGTGGGCCTGATCAATGCCAACGGTGGCCTGGCTATTGGCCTGACCGGCAAAGATGGTCAGCTGCTGCGCGCTAAAAAGCTGAAGGTTAAGCATAAAACCCCGGATATGGAAGCGCCCGAAATTATTGATATCGGCCATGTAGGCGAAGTCTCCGAGGTGAATGTCAAAGTCCTGGATATGCTGGCGCACTCGGACATTATTCCGGTGATTGCGCCTATAGGGGTGGATGAGAACGGTGACTCCTACAATATCAATGCCGATCTGGTTGCAGGCAAAGTGGCTGAAGTAATAGAGGCTGAAAAGCTGATTTTGCTGACTAATATTGCAGGACTTCTGGATAAAAACGGGGATGTACTTACCGGCCTGACCACCGCCGAAGTGGATGACCTGATTGCCGACGGTACAATTCACGGCGGCATGTTGCCCAAAATTGACTGTGCATTAGGCGCCGTTAAATCCGGTGTTCAAAGCGCTCATATTATTGACGGCCGGGTGGCACACGCCTGCATGCTTGAGATCTTTACTGACGAAGGGGTAGGCACCCTGATCACCAACCGCGCTTTGTAGGTTGCCCGAATGAGCGATAAGGAAAAACAGAAAGTGTCTCGTCCTGCGCAAATTTTGCAGGCCCTGGCACAAATGCTGGAAGTGAATCCCGGGGGCCGCATCACCACGGCGGCTCTCGCCAGGGAGGTCGGTGTCTCTGAAGCAGCACTTTACCGCCACTTCCCCAGTAAAGCCCGCATGTTTGAAGGCCTGATCGGTTTTATTGAAGAAACCATTTTCAGCCGCGTTAACCTGATTCTGGCATCGGACTCCAACGCGGTCCGTCAGTGTGAACAAATACTGACCCTGCTGCTGGCCTTTGTACAGAAGAACCCTGGCATGGCCAGAATCCTGACCGGTGATGCACTTTCAGGTGAAACCGACCGTTTACGCACTCAGGTGAACCAACTGTTTGAGCGTCTTGAAACCCAGCTAAAACAGGTGCTGCGTGAAGCTGAAATCCGTGAAGGCCTAAGAACACAAACCACCGCCGGTGCCAGCGCCAACCTGATGCTGGCGGCCGCTGAAGGCCGCATTCGTCAGTTTGTTCGCACAGATTTCAAGCGTAGCCCAACCGAACAATGGTCGGATCAGTGGTTACGCCTTGAACAGGGTGTTTTCCTCCCTGCACCCTGACCCCGGGAGGGTTCGCCCTCCTCTTTCCTATTGGATTTTTCATGGATCTACTCCTGGAACAGGGCCTGCTTTTCTGTTTGTCTTTATTGGCAAACGGACTTTCAGCCATGGCGGGCGGTGGTGCGGGGTTGCTGCAATTACCCGTACTACTCTTTCTGGGGCTCAGCTTCCCCGTTGCGCTGGCGACCCATAAAATTGCCAGCATTGCACTGGGCATCGGTGCAACACTGCGGCACCTGAGGGAAGGCGCACTCGACTGGCGGTTCTGCGCTTATATTCTTGCCTGGGGCCTGCCCGGTGTAATTCTGGGTGCTTATGTGGTGCTTCGTTTGCCTGAAGCCTGGACGATTTTTTCCTTAGGTCTGCTTACCACCGGGTTGGGTTTATATTCTTTTAGCAAAAAAGAGCTGGGATTAATCAACAGTCCAAAGCACCGCGATAAAAAAGGCCTGATGATCGGAGGCCTGGTGCTTTTTCTGATTGGCTTCCTGAACGGCTCTTTAACCTCAGGCACCGGGCTCTTTGTGACTTTGTGGATGGTTTTCTGGTTTGGCTTTGATTATAAGCGAGCAGTCACTTACGTACTGATATTAGTCGGATTGTTCTGGAATGCATCGGGTGCTTTGACAGTCGCGTTACAACAAGCCCCACAATGGCAGTGGTTACCCGCTTTAATTGCAGGGGCTATTACAGGGGCTTATATGGGTGCTCATCTGGCCATTAGCCGGGGTAACAAACTGGTCAAACGAGCCTTTGAGACCTTAACCGTCTTAGTCGGCCTTAAACTCACCGGCGATGGGCTGGGTCTGCTTTTCTGAGGCATCAGCCAGCTGCAGTTGACGACGGGCACGCTCGGTCAACTGACGTTTAACTTCTGGTTCAACAATATCAGACGCTGAAACCAGGCGCACACCTTTGCTTTGCAGCTCGGGCAAAGCCTTTTTCAGGTAATGGATTGTTTCAGCATAAGGATGCCCGATCACCACCACGTAACCATGTTTCTTCGCTATGTCCAGTGCCGCACTAAACTGCCGGTGGATAAATTCAGCACTGGCTTCATGATCCAGAAAAACATGTCGCTTCAGGTAACGTACATTATTGTCCCGCGCTACTTTCCAGCCCAGTGCCTTAACCGTGGTAATGCTGTCGATAAAATACAAATTCCGGGTTTTGATCGTATCCATCACCCATTGCATAGGTTTTATCATGCCGGTTAATCGACTACCCATATGATTATTCACACCCGCCACATGGGGCACTTCATCCAAAGCAGCATTCAGTGCTGAAGTGATAGCTTCAGCATCCATCTCTGCCGTTAAAGCCCCCGGCCCCAGTGCTTTATTACGGGTATTAGCCATAGGCGCATGCAGCATCACCTCACGCCCGCTTTGGTGGGCCTGCTCTGCAAAGCGTTTGGCATAAGGCGTATAAGGCAGAATTGAATAGGTCAGGGCGCCAGGCAAAGCCAGCGCCGCCTCCCCCAGCTTCCGGTTGTAACCCATATCATCAATCACCAGCACCATACGGGACTGAAATGGCTCAGCATGTGCCCCGCCTGCCATTGTCATCAGCGAAATAATCAGACCCAAAAGCATATTCAGAACCGGCTTATTCATTACTTCAGTGTTCCTGCGACTTTACGATAGCGAGTGCTTTTAACAGGTTCAATGCTTCAAAGAGCTGGAAATCGTCTCTTAGCAGGCGCTGACTGCCCGCAAGACCATTACCAGTATTTTCAGTGGTCTGGATATTTTCTAAATGGCCACTCAAATCACGCTCTTTAAGCTGTGACATGCCATTATCCAGCGGCTTTAACTCAGCATTAATGACTTCGATATCCGGCTCAATGCCCTGTGCCTGGATGGACCGGCCACCAGGCGTAAAATAACGCGCCGTGGTCAGCTTGATCGCGCGTTCTTTTCCTAAAGGTAAAATAGTCTGTACCGAGCCTTTGCCAAAGCTGTTGGTACCCATAACCACGGCCCGATTATGATCCTGCAGAGCACCGGCAACGATCTCTGAGGCTGAAGCCGAACCGCCATTAATCAAAACCACCAGTGGCAGCTCTGCCAGTTCCGTATTGCTGTTCGCTTCAAAGACCTGATCAGAATTAGGAATACGACCCTCGGTATAAACAATTTTTCCCGTGTTCAGAAAAGCATTGCTGACATCCACCGCAGCCTGTAATACCCCACCCGGATTGTTACGCAAGTCGAGCACCAAACCTTTTAAAGCCTGATCTTCAGATAAAGCCGCCAGCTGTTTCAGCAGCTCTTTACCGGTATTCACCTGAAACTGGGAAATACGCAGATAACCGTAGCCTGGTGCCAGCATCCGCGTTTTGACACTGGCCACCTGTATCAGATCCCGCACGACAGTAATTTTAAGGGGTTTATCATGGCCCTCACGAAGAATGGTCAGCACAATCGGATCACCCGCTTTACCGCGCATCAGATTAATCGCCTCTTCCAGTACCATGCCCGATACGGGCTCATCATCCAGCTGAGTAATAAGATCACCGGCCTTAACACCCGCACGCTGCGCCGGTGTATCATCGATCGGCGTGATCACACGGATATAAGGCTCTTCCAGACCCACCTCAATCCCCAGGCCACCGAACTCACCGCTGGTATGCACCTGCAGAGCTGAAAATTCTTCCGCATTCATATAACTGGAATGCGGGTCCAGCCCCGCCAGCATACCCCGCACCGCATCTTCTAATAACTGTGCATCATCCACCGGCTCCACATAAGCGTTTTTAATGCGTTCAAACACTTCGGCAAATAAACGTAACTCTTCCAGCGGCAATGTCTTATGCACCGACTCGTCAGGTACAGGAGCGGTAGCCATCGCCAGAGGGCTTCCCATCAGGGCCAATAGCACCAGTGAATGCAAAGCGCGTTGCACGGTTTTATGTAAAATCATTCTTTGTCCCTTAAATATCTCAAAATGATTAACGCCTGCTAAGCCAGCGCTTCGGATTGGTTGCCTTGCCTTTATAACGAATTGCAAAGTACAGGCCCGGTGCCGTCCGTCCACCACTGGCACCTACAGTTGCAATTGAGTCACCCGCAGAAACCCAGTCTCCGACTTCCCGCTGTAAGCTTTCATTGTAGCCATAGAGTGTCAGATAGTTACCGCCATGATCAATAATCAATACCAGCCCGTAACCGCGCAGCCAGTTTGAGAAGACCACACGCCCGTGATGAACCGCTTTAACCACATGACCGGTTTTTCCTGATATCCAAATGCCATCATAGCGAATCTTGTCACGGACACTGCCAAAGCTGCGCTTCACCTTACCTTTAACCGGCCAGCTCAGCTTGCCTTTCAGCTCACGAAAGCTTTTACCATCACGCGCAAGGGCTGCTTTATCAATGGTCTGCTGTACCGCCACCAGCACTTTTTCCAGCCGGGCCTTATCGGCCTTAAGGCGTGACAGCCGCTGTTTATCAGACTTAATGCTGCCCTGAATTGCAGCCAGCGCCTGCTTTCTATCGCGGCGCTCCTTCTCAAGCCCACTGGCTTCCAGCTTCAATTGTCGGCGCTTAAGCACAATTTTTTGTTCGGTTTCCGATAATTCGGATTCCGTCATATTCAGTTGACCTAAACGCTGTCTGAAGCTTTTAAGCTGGGTGGCCAACTCGCTATTAATCGTGCCAAAATAACGCATCATACGCGATAATTCATCAGGATCGCGCTGGGTGAGCAAAGCCTGCAACCAGGGCTGCTGGCCCATTTTATACTGGGCTCTTAACTGGCGGGTAATTAAACGAGCCCGTTCGTCCAGAGCAACTCGCAACTGATCCCGCTTTCCCTCCAGCGAACCCGCGTGAGTGCCCAGCCGGGCCAGCTGTTGATCCAGTGCCCGTACCTGTTTGCTGATACGCCCGATAGACAACTCACTTTTTCTTAAGGTCCGGCTCAGCACCGAGGCTTTATCCTGCCGTTCAGATAAGCGACCCTGAAGTGCGTGGATGTCTTTTTTAAGCTGAGAAAGCTGGGAGTCTGTCGCTTTTTTATCCGCAGAAAATGCGGAACAAGAAAGCAGTAACAGAAGAATAACAGGCAGGTATAGGGAGATCTGAAGACGCGGAGTCAGGCATGACATAATCTGACTCCGCACCGGCATTTACTTAAAGGTCACCAGAGAATGACCCGTCATTTCCACAGGAGCATCCACCGCCATTAAATCCAGCAGGGTTGGAGCCAGATCACAAAGTGCACCATCTTTCAGGGATAGCTCAGCTTTGCGCGGGCCGTCATAGACCAGCGCAACCGGCCAGATTGTATGGGCCGTATGGGGCTGGCCGGTAACAGGATCAAGCATCATTTCAACGTTGCCGTGATCGGCTGTAATCAGCGTTTCACCGCCAACCTCGGCCATCGCTTCGAGCACCTGGCGAACACTGTTATCCACCGCTTCAACCGCCTGTACTGCCGCATCAAACACACCGGTATGGCCCACCATATCACCATTGGCAAAATTACAGACGATCAGGTCAAATTTGCGACTTCTGATAGCTTCAACTAATTTTTCTGTGACTTCAGGTGCACTCATCTCTGGTTGAAGATCATAAGTGGCCACATCCGGAGACGGCACCAGAATGCGCTCTTCACCTTTATAAACTGCTTCCTGCCCGCCGTTAAAGAAAAAAGTCACATGGGCATACTTTTCTGTTTCAGCAATACGCAACTGTGTTTTCCCAAGACCCGACAGGTATTCACCCAGATCATTAGAAATAACCTGAGGCTCATAAGCACAAGGGGCATCAATGCTTGCGGCATACTGTGTCATCATCACATAGGCCCCCAGAGCAGGCGCTGCTGTGCGCTCAAAACCATCAAACTCTGCGCCTTCAACAAAACAGCGGGTGATTTCGCGCGCCCGGTCGGGACGGAAATTTGCACAAATCAGCGTATCACCATCCTGTATGCGCGCGACGGGCTGCCCTTCAGCATCAGTAATCACCGTTGCGGCTACAAATTCATCATTTTCATCCCGTGCATAAGCCGAAGCCAGCGCATCAGCCGCACTGGTAGCGGTTTTTACACCCAGGCCCCGGGTCATTGCATCATAGGCCAACTGCACCCGATCCCAGCGATTATCACGATCCATCGCATAATAACGCCCGACTACCGTTGCTATACCGCCAAAGCCCAACGCATCAAAGGTTGACTGTAGTTTGGCCAGAGAAGGCTCTGCTGAACGGGGTGGCATATCCCGACCATCCAGAATGGCATGCAGGTAGATTTTTTTCGCCCCGCGATTCGCCGCCATTTTGATCAGCGCAACAATATGATCTTCATGGCTGTGCACTCCGCCGGGTGATAACAGACCCAGCAAATGTACCGCTTTGCCTGCTGAAATCGCCTGATCCATTGCCGCCACCAGCACCGGGTTTTCAAAAAAATCACCATCGGCAATGGCTTTGGAGATACGGGTAAAGTTCTGATAAACAGTGCGTCCGGCACCGATATTCATATGACCTACTTCAGAATTACCCATCTGCCCTTCCGGCAGTCCCACGGCCAGCCCCGAAGTCGCAATGCGGGAAACCGGGTTATTGGCCAGCAAAGCATCCCAGGTGGGGGTGGCCGCTGCCTCGATCGCAGAGGATTCAGAAGGCTCAATGCCGAATCCATCCAGAATAATCAGTGCCTTAGTTGCGCGTGAGTCAGCCATAGTCAGTTAGTTCCCTGCCCGGAAGTGATGGTTGAAGAGGCGGCTATTTTACTCTGAATGCCCTGTTAACGCGAACCAGTCGCATACAGAAAAGTGTTTAATTAAACGAATTTCCCATCCTGAGGCACTGTTTTTGCCTCACCGCCTTATGCCGGTGTTGATCGCGCTGTATACTTACCGGCTTTGATTTAACGCCAGACCCCTGCGGTCGTCCGATTCGAGAAAAACGATGGAACAAGTGATTGAGTTTATTGGCAACCATGCCTTACTGGTCGCAGCCTGGGTGCTGACCCTGCTGATGCTGCTATGGAATGAAAACCGTAAAGGTGGCAAATCGGTCACAGCGGCCATTGCCACTCAGATGATCAATAAAGAAGATGCGCTTATTCTGGATATCCGTCCTAAGAAGGAATGGGTAGCCGGCCATATTACCGGTGCACGCAACCTGCCTCTGGCAGAGCTGGATCGTCGTATCGATGAGCTGACAAAGTTCAAGAGCAAACCCGTTATTATTGTCTGCAATCTGGGCCAGACCGCCTCTGCTGCGGTTAAAAAGCTAAACGCGGCTGACTTTAATAATGTCGTACGCCTGTCAGGCGGCATGACGGAATGGAAGGCGCAGAGCCTGCCGGTTGTAAAATAAACGATGAAAGAAACGCTTATTTATACAACGGCCTGGTGCCCGTTTTGCATTCGCGCAAAAATGCTGCTGGATCAGAAGTCTGTCAGCTACAAAGAAATTAACGTCGATAAGGTATCAGGCGCCCGTCAGGAAATGATGAAGCGCAGCGCCCAACGCACGGTGCCCCAGATATTTATCGGTAATACCCATGTGGGTGGTTGTGATGACCTGTTTGCACTTGAGCGACAAGACAAACTTGATGCATTGCTCGCCGATTAACCCCTCTTACTCAATTAAGGATTGTTAGTATGTCTGAGAATGAAAAGAACCAGCAGAGCGAAGCTCAAGGCCCGCAGTTTGCCGTACAACGTGTTTACATCAAAGACTCATCGCTGGAGTCCCCTAATTCACCCGCCGTGTTCACCAAACAATGGCAGCCTGAAATCAACCTGGATATGAACTCCCGCACCCAGCAGCTGGGTGAAGGTGCCTACGAGGTTGTTCTGACACTGACCATCACCGTTAAGAATGACGAAGAAACGGCTTTTCTGGTTGAACTGCAGCAGGCAGGTATTTTCTCTGTCTCCGGTCTGGACGAAGCTGAACTGCACCATACATTAGGTGCATTCTGCCCGAACATTCTGTTCCCTTATGCACGTGAAGCGATCGACAGCATGGTCACTAAAGCCAGCTTCCCACCGCTGATGCTGGCACCGGTTAACTTTGACGCCCTCTACGCACAGCAGCTGGCACAACAGCAGGCTGAAACCGCCGAGAGCCACTAAGTTTTTCAGGTAGCTGAGAATCAAAAAAGCCGGTGCATCACAGCACCGGCTTTTTTATAGCCGGATCCGACCCTATTATTGTGACTGATGCTCAACTGCCTCAGGCTGGCTCAGAGGTGACATTGTCTGCATAAGGCCCCGCAGGCCTCCGAAAATCTAAATTGGCCGGAGCTTAAAGACGAAGACAGCAGCAAGCATTGCAGGAGCTGTGGGATTGTATTGTCGGAGCTTTGGGATTGTGATATTTTCGATAAATTAACTGAAGGTAGATCAGGATGAAATCATTTATTTTCACGTAAAGAAGCTATCACTCAACAAAAATATCTCTTGCTCTGTTTATTAAAATTTTTCGCATACAAGGAAACAAGCTGTTTCTATTCATAAAATCAGGAGAAAACATTAAAATCTTTATGGGGAGCTATATTCACACTTTTTAAACTAATCATACCTGAAGATGCTAACATCATTATTCCGTTTATCAACCGATTTTTAATAAGCAACCTTAACCAGCGACCAGGATAAAACAAAATTTCAAGCTGCATCTGACAGATTTTTTAATAGAATTCCCGGCGATATAAAACCCATTGCTGTCTTTTATACCGGTGAGCATTCCTGCGAAGTCGTATATTAGGGTGCAACACTCTTCGGACAAAGCGCGTACCGTTTACGCCTGCCAAACAGTTTATTAAAATAATATGATTTATCGCCAAACAAGCACTTATTCCTATTAAAACCTGCAATCTGAGGACGTTAAAAGACGGAAGATCACTAATAAAAATAATGACAGGATCGGCTTTTATCAAAAAGCTCTTCCAACTTTCATCGAAATTTTTAAGGATTGAAAATGGATCGTTTCGTTAGCATTCAGATTTTAAGGGCCGTAGCTGCGCTTTCCGTATTACTATCTCACGTCAAATTACCACTTTACGAAGTCTATGGATGGGGAGGACTGGGCCCCATATTTGACAGTCTGCTGGGGGCTATCGGTGTCGATATATTTTTTGTAGTCAGCGGCTTTGTAATTGCATTAACTGCAGATAAAAAAAACCACACCCCTAAAGCATTTGCACTCAACCGATTTATTCGGGTTGTTCCAATTTACTATGTATATACTATTCCATTCGCAATTTACTTTATTTTAAATGGAAATATTTCAACGGCCAGCACGTTCAATAGCACTCTTTTTCTGCCACTGCTGGATATAGGAGAATTTTCCAATCCATTTCATTCATATGGCTGGACGCTGTCATTCGAAGTCTGGTTCTATGTTATGTTCACTTTTATTCTTTTCTTTGCCGGTAGATCCGCATTTACAGTCATGCCCGCAGTAATACTGGCCTTAATGCCACTTTCGTATTTTTCCGCTCAGCAGGACTGGTTTTTCTTATCATTTGCCTTTCATCCTATGACGGGGGAGTTCGCACTGGGCTGCCTGGCTTATCTGATTTATAAGTCCGGATGGCTACAACCACGACTGGGTGCCATATTCACGCTTTCAGCGATAATTCTTATCTTTACGGTATCTCTTGCTTACGAAGACTTAGCATGGCACGAGCAAATTTTATCTGATTTTCAGCAAGGCTTGCATCGATTTATATACTGGGGGCTGCCCTCTTTTGTACTTCTGCTCGGGTTACTGGCACTGGAACCCTTCTTACAAACCGCAAAACTGAAAGGGCTCTGCTATTTGGGGGATATTTCTTACTCTCTTTACCTTGTCCAGCCCTTCATATTTAAATTTATTGAGATAGTAGCCCCGAAAATATCAATGCCATCCATATACTGGGCATTACTGGCGATCCCCGGGGGCATAGCAGCAGGTGCGGCAAGTTATGAGATAGTCGAGAAACCCCTTATGAGATACATGAGAGCCCGGATGCTTTATCCCGCAACTAAAAGTAAACATCCGGAGCGCCCTACCTGTACTCCCACGTAGCCCGTTTATCGTAAGATAATGTTTATTTCAGGCAGAGGTGCAAGGGATTGCGCTTATCTCAAGGATGAGAACCCCTGCTCTCAATCAGAATATGTCTGAGCTGAAGCAGAATCAGCCTGTTTTTCAGCAACCACATCCGGCGGGCTGGCCTTGTGACGAATCCAGTGCACCAAATCAACCCACATACGGCTGATATCCCCGGCCGCTGGCATAATGCCCGCGTAAGGCAGCTCAATGGTAACCACCGGTGTCTTCTTCACAAACCAGCCATAATTTCCCAGGGAACCCGGATAAGTTCCCAAATGGCGCAGATGCAGCGGCCCCAGCTTTTCCGGTGGATTCTTATGGCCGTCAAAATCCAGAATGCCATGCGGGGCATGCACAGAGACAATCACCGTCGGCCTGTATTCTTCGATTAATCGGTGGATAACCCGGCTTTCAGGCTCACTCAACGGCTTTTCACCCGGATAATAACGCGCTTGCTTCGCCCGATAACTTTTCCAATGTTCCAGAGGAGAAGGTGCGTCCACCAGCGAAATAAAATTACGGTTCAGGTCTACCTGATTGGCATTCACACGGGTTGATTTCCTCTGCAGCATACCATCAGGATTCAGCAGCGGTAAAAAGTGCCAGTCAAAGGCACCGCTATGGTGTTTTTTAAGCGTATTTAGCCACTTAAAGGTCACGCTGACACTGGAATATTCATCCCCGTGAATACCACCAATAAACAGAACACGGATGGGGTTTTTAATGCCGCTGTCAGCCGGAAAATGGGTTTCCAGAATCGGCTGTTTCTTCAGGGAGTAGAAGCGCGGTTGTTGAAACTTCAGGCCCTCACATTCCTGAAAAGACACACTCGAAAGTTTTTGACTGATCACTTTGCAGAGCCCGGTCACTTCCTCAGGATTTGCAGCCCGGCCAGCCTGAGCAAACAACAACATTAAGATCAGCGATACAACAATCCGCATAGAGACAAACCTGATAGTTTAAAAAATTCGCTCAAAAAGTCATTCTACGCAACTAGCGGAGAAATAACGCACCTGAACAGGGAATTCTGTCGGAAGGGCTTATGATGTCACTACCATTGATATGACTATTGCCCGCCTTCAAAATCCAGCTGGCGCCAGGCTTCATACACCATAACGGCACAAACATTGGAAAGATTCAGGCTTCGGCTGTCGCCTTTCATCGGTAATCGCAACAAGGTTTCAGGAGGAAGCGCATCCCGGACATCAGCAGGCAAGCCACGGGTTTCAGGCCCAAACAACAATACATCACCGATCTCAAATCTCGCTTCAGAATAATTGCGCTGCCCTTTGGTAGTGAGCGCCCAAACATTAGCCGGTTTGATAACGGCTAAGGCGCTATCCAGGTCAGGATGGATTTTTACGGCGGCAAACTCATGATAATCCAGCCCCGCACGGCGTAACTTTTTATCATCAAAATCAAAACCCAGCGGCTCAACTAAATGTAATTGAAAACCGGTATTGGCACACAGGCGGATAATATTACCGGTATTCGGGGGGATTTCTGGCTCAAACAAGACAACGTGCAGCATAAAAAGATTCCGGGACCAGGAAACATCAGGGCTGGCAGTGTATGACAGTCCACAGTGGCGTTCAATAGCCCCGGACGGGTCAACCCTTTAGTCCTCCGGACCCTCTCCGGTATCCATCTCCAGTTCTTTAATTTTCCGGGTCAGCGTATTCCGCCCCCAGCCCAGCAAATTAGCCGCATCACGACGACGACCCGCTGTATGCTTAAGTGCCACTTCTATCATAATCCGCTCAAAAGCAGGTACCGCCTCATCCAGCAAGCCTGTGCTGCCGGAGGCCAGGCGCTGATCAGCCCAGTTTCGTAATGAACCCTGCCAATTATGACTTAAGGTAGCGTTTTCTGCCTCATTCTCCAGCAACTCCGGCGGCAAATCAGAGACTAATACCTCCCGCCCGGAGGCCATCACGGTTAACCAGCGACAGGTATTCTGTAACTGACGCACATTACCTGCCCAGGACACCGTGCACATATAAGCTTCAGCCTCTGCACTCAGAATTTTAGGCTCTACAGCCAGCTCTTCCGCTGCACTTGCCAGAAAATGCCGTGCCAGACGGGGAATATCTTCACGCCGCTCTGACAATGTAGGCAGGTGCACACGAATCACATTAAGGCGATGAAACAGATCTTCCCGGAAACGGCCTGCTTGCACTAACTCTTCCAGATTCTGGTGGGTCGCGGCGATAATACGAACATTTACTTTAACCGCCGTATGCCCCCCAACCCGGTAAAATTCACTGTCCGCCAGCACTCGCAAAAGACGTGTTTGCGCATCTGCGGGCATATCGCCGATTTCATCCAGAAACAGCGTACCACCGTCAGCCTGCTCAAAGCGTCCGCGCCTCGCCGCAGCGGCCCCCGTAAAAGCGCCTTTTTCATGGCCGAATAATTCTGACTCGATCAGATCATGGGGAATCGCCGCCATATTCAGCGGAATAAAAGGATGATCCCGGCGCGGACTGTGTTTGTGCAGTGCATGGGCCACCAGTTCCTTGCCCGTGCCCGACTCACCGTTAATCAATACCGTAATATTAGACTGGGAGAGCCGACCTATGGCACGAAAGACTTCCTGCATCGCCGGTGCTTCACCGATAATCTCTGTGCCTTCTTCACGCGCTTGTGCTTCAACCTGCTTTTGCTGTTCATGGGCATGCTCAACCGCACGCTTAACCAGCGCCACCGCTTCATCTACATCAAAAGGTTTTGGCAGGTACTCAAAAGCGCCTCCCTGATAAGAAGAAACAGCAGAGTCCAGATCTGAATGCGCCGTCATTATAATAATGGGGATCTGTGGATATTTGTTCTGGATATGCTCCAGCAATTGCAGACCATCAGTGCCGGGCATACGAATATCACTGATAATGGCATCCGGCGAATCACGATCCAGAGCATTAATTAACGTATCCGCATTCTCAAAGACCTTAGCATTAAAACCACCAGCACTCAGGGCTTTTTCCAACACCCAGCGAATCGACCGATCATCATCGACAACCCAAACATTACCGGACAGATTCATGATTTAGCTCCAAAGGTATAAAAAGTTCAAATAAGGTTCGGCCCGGTCGGGTATCACATTCGATAAGTCCATGGTGCTGATTAATAATGGACTGGGCAATTGAAAGCCCAAGCCCTGAGCCGTCAGCCCGCCCGCTTACCATCGGGTAAAAAATCTGCCCTAAAAGCCCATCCGGAATACCAGGACCGTTATCTTCAATCCGGACACAACACACCAATCGGTGCTTTTCGGTGCCCAGAGTTATCTGTCGCAAGGTTCGGGTTTTCAGGCGAATCACCGGCTCTGGGGTATGGCTCGCCTGCAGCGCCTGCATGCTGTTGCGCATAATATTCAGAACCGCCTGTATGAGCTGCTCAGCATCACCTTTAAACTCAGGAATACTCGGATCATAGTCCCGCACCAGCTTAACCTGCCCATGTGACTCGGCCGTAATCAGACTGCAGACACGCTCAAGGATGGCGTGAATATTAACCTCTTCAATATTGGGCAGATTACGAGGGCCCAGCATACGATCGACCAGGTTCCGCAATCGATCCGCCTCCTCAATAATGACACGGGTGTACTCATGCAATGACAAGTCATCGAGCTCACGCTCCAGTAACTGTGCCGCCCCCCGTAATCCACCCAGCGGATTTTTTATCTCATGGGCGAGCCCGCGAACCAGTGTCTGCGCCGTTGCGTGCCGGGTTAGCAGCTCTTCTTCACGCTCGATACGAATCAACCGATCACGAGCCACTATTTCCAGCAATACCCAATTTTGCCCCAAACCCTGCATAGGGAGTGGATTAACGGTGTAATCAACGGTTAATAGCTGCCCCGATTGATTGGTTAATTTGGCCTCCCTGCGTGTATAAGGGTGGCCTGAAACCAGGGAATCGCGCAGGCCTTCAAGATGACCGGACTCAGTGGCAAACCACTCAGCAATATCCTTACGACCCAGCTGACGGGTACTGGCATCAAGCAGCATTTCTGCTGCAGGATTCATATAGCGGATATAAAGCTCAGCATCCAGCATCACCACTGAGGTACCCAGGTTATCCAGGATTTTTTTATGAAGATCGCTTATTTGCATAAACCGTCCACTTAAGTTAACAACAGCAACCACAAACCCTGACCGGGGATTAATTCAAAACACTTAAGATAAGTACATTTGCAAAAAACAAACCAACCCGGTTTTTTTATGCATTATTCCAGCCTCTCCGTGCCACTGCGCCACCTCTGGCCCAACGGCCACGTTAAGTATAGAAGCCCAACCCGCAAAAGCGCACCAAATTAGTGCGCCTGCTTATTTGCGCCCCCAAAATAATGCCTTAACACCTGAATAGCAGACCAAAAAAAACCTCCCGAAGGAGGCTTTTTTAACTCAGCGAGTTCAAACCTTATACAGAGTAGTACAGGTCGAATTCTACCGGGTGAGTAGTCATGTTCACTTTCTCAACTTCTTCACGCTTCAGTTCAATGAACGCGTCCAGCATGTCGTCAGTGAATACGCCACCTTTAGTCAGGAACTCACGGTCGTTTTCCAGTGCTTCCAGCGCTTCTTCCAGAGATGCAGCTACCTGTGGAATCTCTGCAGCTTCTTCAGCTGGCAGATCGTACAGGTCTTTATCAGCAGCATCACCAGGGTGGATCTTGTTCTGAACACCGTCCAGACCTGCCATCATCAGTGCAGCGAAGCACAGGTATGGGTTAGCAGATGGATCAGGGAAACGTGCTTCTACACGACGCGCTTTCGGGTTAGTCACGTAAGGGATACGGATAGACGCAGAACGGTTACGCGCAGAGTACGCCAGCATTACCGGTGCTTCAAAACCTGGAACCAGACGCTTGTAAGCGTTAGTAGAGGAGTTGGTCAGCGCGTTCAGTGCTTTAGCGTGCTTGATGATACCGCCGATGTAGTACAGAGCAGTTTCAGACATACCCGCGTAAGCATCGCCTGCGAACAGGTTAACACCGTCTTTAGACAGGGACATATGAACGTGCATACCGGAACCGTTGTCACCTACCAGCGGCTTAGGCATGAAGGTAGCCGTTTTACCGTAAGCGTGTGCAACGTTATGTACGCAGTATTTCAGTACCTGTACTTCGTCTGCCTTGTTAGTCAGCGTGTTAGGGCCCACACCGATCTCACACTGACCAGCCGTTGCTACTTCGTGGTGATGTACTTCGATGTGCAGATCCATCGCTTCCATCGCATCACACATAGCGGCACGCAGGTCGTGCAGGGAATCGATAGGAGGTACCGGGAAGTAACCGCCTTTAACGCGAGGACGGTGACCCGTGTTACCGCCTTCTACATTGTGGCTGGAAGCCCAGGAGGCTTCTTCGGACTCAATGGTATAACCGCAACCACTGATGTCAGCGTGCCATTTAACAGCATCAAAAACAAAGAACTCTGGCTCAGGACCAAACATCGCGGTATCAGCAATACCGGTAGACTTCAGGTATTCTTCCGCACGTTTAGCAACAGAACGTGGATCACGCTCGTAACCCTGACCCGTTGCAGGCTCAACAATGTCACAACGAACGATAACAGTCGTTGCTTCAGAGAACGGATCCAGTACAGAAGCACTGTCATCAGGCATCAGGATCATGTCGGAGTCATTGATACCTTTCCAACCACCGATGGAAGAACCATCGAACATTTTGCCTTCTTCGAAGAAGTCGTCACCCATGTCAGAAACAGGGATAGTTACGTGCTGCTCTTTACCGTGAGAATCGGTGAAACGCATATCGATCCAACGAGCTTCGCTTTCTTTGATCAGATTCAGAGTCTTCTCTGACATTTGGCTGTCTCCACGTTATGAAATTGCCAGACTCACTATGCGGAGTCCTGAATTCGGTATAAACCGGCTGTCTTGTTGAATAGCAAAAGCTATGCCAACTTATAATTATTCGTAAGTGCTTAATTTTGGGACGATTTCAGTCCACACACTCACGATGATCGCACCATAAAAGAGCACAAAAGAAGCTTTACGCCCCATATTGGTGCAGCTTAATAAATACAACTGCACATTGCCCTCTTATTTAGCGCGCTAATAATACTCCAACCACAGAAAAAGTACCTGCTTTTACAGACCACTGCCCCGGATTTGTTTATCCGGATCAATCATCCTGCCTTAATTTATCAACCTGACCGGTCATTCTTTGCACGGCTATAAGGTGTTGTCACATTAATCCATGTATAATGCGCCCTTTCAGATTTCTCACAGGTAAACAGACGTGATCGACAAGCTTAGAAACATCGCCATCATTGCCCATGTTGACCATGGTAAAACTACTCTGGTTGACAAACTGCTGGCGCAGTCCGGCACGCTGGGCCGCCGCGATGAAGGCACCGAGCGTATCATGGACTCCAATGATCAGGAGAAAGAGCGTGGTATCACCATCCTGGCTAAAAACACAGCCATCACATGGAATGACTATCATATCAACATTGTTGATACGCCTGGGCATGCCGACTTTGGTGGTGAGGTAGAGCGCGTACTTTCCATGGTCGATTGTGTCTGCCTGCTGGTTGATGCAGTAGACGGCCCCATGCCACAAACACGCTTTGTCACCCAAAAAGCATTCGATCAGGGCCTGCGCCCTATCGTTGTGGTGAATAAAGTAGACCGTCCCGGCGCTCGCCCTGACTATGTTGTAGACCAGGTTTTTGACCTGTTTGACAGCCTGGGTGCCACTGATGAGCAGCTTGATTTCCCAATCGTCTATGCCTCTGCGTTAAATGGTATTGCGGGTCTGGAAGCGGATGCACTGGCCGACGATATGACACCGCTGTTTGAAGCCATCGTCAAGCATGTTGACGCCCCTCAGGTTGATACTGAAGGACCTTTCCAGATGCAAATTTCCGCACTGGATTACAACAGCTATTTGGGTGTTATCGGTGTTGGTCGTATCAGCCGCGGTAAAGTGAAGATTAACTCTCAGATTAAAGTGATTGGCAGTGACGGTAAAATCCGCTCAGGCCGTCTCCTTAAAATCATGGGTTACCATGGCCTGGATCGCGTGGATGTTAATGAAGCGCAGGCCGGTGATATTGTCTGTATCACAGGCATCGATGAGCTGAACATCTCCGACACGCTTTGTGATCCGGAAAAAGTTGAAGCCCTACCCGCTCTGAGCGTGGACGAGCCAACGGTATCTATGACGTTCCAGGTCAATGACTCACCCTTTGCCGGTCTGGAAGGCAAGTTTGTAACCAGCCGTAACATCAAGGACCGTCTTGATCGCGAACTGATTCACAACGTGGCCCTGCGCGTGGAAGAAGGCGACAGCCCCGAGAAATTTAAAGTTTCCGGCCGTGGTGAATTACACCTTTCTGTACTGATTGAAAGTATGCGCCGTGAAGGCTTCGAGCTGGGTGTGTCCCGCCCTGAAGTTGTCCAGAAAGAAGTTGACGGTGTGATTCATGAGCCTTATGAACAGGTGATGATCGATGTTGAAGATCAGCATCAGGGAGCCATCATTGAAGAACTGGGCAAACGTAAAGGCGACATGAACAATATGGAAGTCGATGGCAAAGGCCGTTCACGCCTGAGCTTCCTGATTCCATCACGCGGACTGATCGGCTTCCGTTCTATGTTCCTGACCATGACCTCCGGCACCGGCATTATGACCTCCATCTTTGACCATTACGGCCCTGTGAAAACAGGTGATGTGGCAAGCCGCACAAACGGTGTACTGGTGTCCATGGTGACCGGTAAAGCACTGGGTTACTCTTTATGGAACCTGCAAGAACGTGGCCGCTTATGCGTTGAGCCAAACGTCGAAGTTTACGAAGGTATGCTATTGGGTATTCACAGCCGTTCTAACGACCTGGCTGTTAATCCGATCAAAGGCAAGCAGCTGACTAACGTTCGTGCCTCGGGTACCGATGAAAACATTCAGCTGACACCACCTATACGCTTCACGCTGGAACAGGCGCTGGACTTTATTGAAGATGACGAACTGGTCGAGGTAACACCTGACTCTATCCGTCTGCGTAAGAAGCTGCTGAAAGAAAATGAGCGTAAACGCGCTAAGAAGTAAGCGGCAGACAACTGAAAAAAGGCAACCTCCGGGTTGCCTTTTTTGTGGGCGTAACTCAGCTTATACTGTTCTTCAGGCGCTAATATTCAGGAGGAATTATGCAAAAACCTTATCCCGCAATCCGCCCTTATGCCAAACACCGTATTGCGGTTGATCAGCGCCATACTCTGTATGTTGAAGAAAGTGGCAATGCAGAAGGTATACCCGTGCTTTTTGTGCATGGCGGCCCCGGCGGCGGCACCTCTGCCAACCAACGCTGTTTTTTTAATCCGGAAAAATACCGCATCATCCTGTTTGACCAGCGGGGCTGTGGACAGTCCACACCCCATGCCGAATTACGCGATAACCATTCACAGGCGCTGATCGCCGATATGGAAATCATCCGTCAGCAACTCAACGTGAGTCAATGGCTTCTGTTTGGTGGTTCCTGGGGCTCCACCCTCAGCCTGCTCTATGCCCAAACCCACCCGGAACCTGTATCCGGACTGATTCTACGGGGCATCTTCCTCTGTCGAAAACAGGATATCGACTGGTTTTACCAGCGCGGCGCCAGTGCGATTTTCCCCGACCACTGGCAGGCGTATGAACAAAACATCCCCGCCCCGGAACGTAAAGATATGCTCAGCGCCTATTACCGGCGCCTCACCTCAGACAACGAAATTGCCCGCATGGCTGCCGCCAAGGCCTGGTCAGTATGGGAGGGAAACTGCTGCACACTGAACCCTGATACCAATATAGTAGAGCATTTTGCTGACCCCCATATCGCCCTGGCAATGGCCCGCATTGAGGCCCATTATTTTATTAATCAAGCCTTTATGGAAGACAATCAGCTATTACAAAACGCACATCGTATCCGGCATATTCCCACCACAATCGTGCATGGGCGTTATGATATGGTTTGCCCGGTCGAACAGGCTTTTGCCCTGCATCAGGCATTACCCGGTGCCACCCTTCATATTGTTCAGGCGGCGGGCCATTCCGCCTTTGAGCCGGGCATTACAGACAAGCTGATAAACGCCACCGACCACTTTGCCACTACTCAAACCTGAGCAGGCCGATGCCTCTGAGGTTTAATCCGGCTACAATACGCGCTTTTATTTCAGCATATTGGAGACCAGGAACATGAAAGCATTGCTTCAGCGGGTAAGCCACGCGAGCGTCACCATGGACGGTCACTGCACCGGCTCAATTGAGCAAGGTATGCTTATCCTACTGGGCATAGAAAAAGACGATTCAGCCGAAAAAGCGGATAAGTTACTGAAAAAAATTCTGGGCTATCGCATGTTTTCCGACCAGGACGGAAAAATGAACCTGAATGTAGAGCAGGTCGACGGCGGCATCCTGATTGTCTCTCAGTTCACGCTGGTTGCCGAGACCCAAAAAGGCCTGCGCCCCGGTTTTTCGGCGGGCGCCTCACCGGCGCTTGGTGAAGAACTCTACGACTACTTTGTCACCCGGGCACAGGCAAGCCATCCAACCGTTGCGACCGGCCGCTTTGGCGTTGATATGAAAGTCAGCCTGCTAAACGATGGGCCTGTGACTTTTATGCTGGAGCTATAACACCACTCTTGCCCTGAATACAGGCAGGCTTTTCTGACAATACCTATACTCCCTATAAAAAGGGAGCTTTCAGATGAAAAGCACAGAGCATAAGCCAGGGTATCCGGTCAGCCTTGCCTGGCTATCTGTTTATTTACTGGTGCTGGTCTGGTCCGGTATTAATCCGGCTGACAATATGACCTGGTTACTGGAGGTCTTGCCCGCGATGGTGGCTCTGATCGTTCTGGCTGCCACGTTTCAGTCACACCCCCTGACCCCACTGGTGTATTTATTAATCTTAATCCAGGCAGTCGTGTTAATGATTGGCGGGCACTATACCTACGCCGACGTGCCTGTTTTTGAACAGATAGCAGCCCTGTCAGGCGGGCGTAATAACTACGATAAACTCGCTCATTTTATCCAGGGTTTTGTGCCGGCCATGGTTGCCAGGGAAATCATCCTTCGCACCCGGGCGATTCCCGATAAATACTGGCGTACATTTTTTATTGGCTGTTTTTGCCTGGCTTTAAGTGCCTTTTACGAATTGATTGAATGGTGGGTTGCGCTGATCAGCCAGGAGGCCGCCGACAGTTTTCTGGGCACTCAGGGTTACATCTGGGATACCCAGTCTGATATGTTCTGGGCCTTGATTGGTGCCACAATCGCCTTACTGACACTTAGCGCACAACATGACAGGCAGTTAAAAAAGCTCAGCGTGCCGCATCCAGCACCGCCTTAGCATCATCCACCGCCTCCACCGGGCGCTGCATCTTAGATGCATAATAGTACGCATTAAACAGGTCGAAGTAGGCATCCAGGACGGCTGCCCCCTGTTGATCCCCGATTTGTGACAACATAACCGCGGCAACCTCTGCCGTGCACAAATGATGCCCTTCATTGGGCTTGCGCAGGTTATAACGTGTCGACTGAACGGCACTCGGCTGAATTACCGGTATATCCTTAAGATAAGCACTGTGCCTAAACATACGGCGCGCCTGGCGCCAGGTACCATCCAGGATAATAAAAACCGGCTTTCGACCCGGTTTCTGCTCAAAATCAACCATCCGATGCTGGTAGTCCTGCCCTTCAGGAAACACAATATAAGGGTCAAATGCCGGATCCCCTAACAGCTGAGTAAACACCGGGTCAGGCTGCGTTCGACTCCATTCAAATACCTCAGAATCTCTGATCGTATCAACAATAAGGCGCCCGGTATTACTGGGTTTGTAGTGCTCTTTACGGTGTGTCAGCAGCCAGAAACGCGCTTTGGCCTCCGTTTCTACACGAAACTCACAGATACAGCCCGGCCAGGCTATTTTACATTGCTCACAGCGTTGCACATGAGCGCCACGTGCTAAAAAAGGCCGGCGGGGATAGGAAGATTCAGGGCACATGAGACACCATTCAGGATTACAGGCGGCACACTATATCACCAAAATTATTGCCGTGCTGCCGCCCCGCTGACCTGTCCAAACAGATGCTACGGTCCGATGCCTTTGCCCCCCCGGTACAGCAGAGGCAGCACTTGCTGAACCTCTGAAATTCACTCCAGTCCCAGGCAAGGTCTACACTAAATAAGGAAAGCATCAGACATTAAGGGAGAAGATCATGAGCACACTTAAACTCAAGCCGGGAGAGCGCTTTCCGGACATCGAAATAGCAACCATTGATTATGGCAAGCTGACACTCGGCCAACAAGCCCAGGGCTGGCAGCTTATCCTGGTCTATCGTGGTCTGCATTGCCCCTGGTGTCGAACTTATATTGATCAACTGCACCAGATAACACCGCGCTTTCGGGAGCGAGATGTACAGGTTATCGCCATATCCGGCGACCCGGAAGAGAAAGCGGTTGCCCTTAAACGAGAGGCCGGTTACCGGCACCTGCCTATTGGCTACGGCCTGAGCCTGACACAGATGCACCGACTGGGACTCTTTATCTCAGCTCCCCGCAGTCCTGAAGAAACAAACCAACCATTTGCCGAGCCTGCCGTTTTTCTGATCAATCCTGAAAAAACTGTACAGATTGCTGAGTACAGCAATGCGCCTTTTTGCCGTCCTGATCTTAACACACTGCTGGAAGGTATTATTTTTATACAGGAACATAAGTATCCAATAAGAGGCAGATATGAATAAAAATCAATTCCTATTCAAAAACACTATTTATTAAACCATATAGCATGAATGGTTTTAGCGGGTGGTTTTTTGCACAGATATTCCATGGCATTAAGAATAACAGCCCTGAAAATTAAAAATTTTTCTGTATATTGCGCCTATAAAAATGAGCAAACAGCCATCCATAGAGTGACCTTAATCCTCATAATGAGTTAGGATAAATACCTGAAAAACATTCACAGATACGGATATATCATTCAATATGTTTTCCAAGGTTATTCAATTAGTACGCAGCGAAGGTCTCTTTAGTGTACTTAAAAAAATCCTGACAAAAGTCACTAGTCAATGCCTCTATGAGCGCACAGATGTACTTTACCTTTGTATCGATACCCTGCCCCGGCTGAAAGCCACTGACTTAGACATCTACACCTGTGATCTGAATGAATTTAAAGCCTGGGCAACTCAACACGAAAGACTTGCTCAGCAATTGCCGCTGGCCGAAGCACGTTTTCAGAGCGGTCACCGCTGTTACATTGGGAAGATGCCCGATGGTCGTCTGGGGCACATCATCTGGTCAACTCAGGGTGATTCACTTTATGCCAGCTGTGAAACCGGCGAAAAATGCCGAAAAGATCTCTCCAGGCAGGTTGGCATTGTGATTGATGCCTGGACACCAGACTATGCCAGAGGCCTTAACTACTACCCCCTGGTCATGAGCAAAGCGATGTTTGATCTGGTAGAGCAGTACGGAGAAGCCTGGGCCTGGGTACTGACAACCAACAAACCCTCCATCAACGGATTTATGAAAACAGGCTTTAAACCTCGATTTGTGATGGGCAGAACCCGATATTTAGGCTTTTATGAACGCTGTCACGAAAACGACGCAACAGGATTCTAAGCCTGTGCCCGGCAATTTTGTTAAAAAACATCAGACTGTGAAGGGATTCATTCGCCGCCAAATCCAAAACACGCTTGCCTGCCCGCCCGTCTTGTCAGCCATTCAGGGGGTAAGACACCCGAATGCTATCAGCATTTTTGGTTACAACGGCCTTATTAACCGCCCGCTGCCTGTTTCAGACTGGTGCTTTATCGATACCGAAGCTTTCCGGCAGCAGATTGCCTACCTGAGTAAAACCTTTGAGCTGATTTCTTTACCTGAAGCGCTCAACTTAATGAGTCATAAAAAGCTCAGGGGAAGAAAAGCCGTTATTACTTTTGATGATGGCTTCCAGAGTGTCAAAGATATTGCCTTACCCATACTGCAGGAATATTCCGCACCTGCAACTATCTACCTTACAGGTGAGTTGGCGGATAAGGCCCGTTCCGCCTGGTTCACTCGTATCATCCTTGCACTGTCCCATACCCGTGTGCAAGAAGTCCGGTGGCAGGGCAACGCTTATCCCCTGGCCTCTGCAGAACAAAAGTCTCGCCTGAGTCAGCTTATTCAGCACCACCTTCAACAGGTTACCGATGTTCAGATACAGGCGGCATTAAGCGCGTTCGAAACATCTCTTAAGGTTGAGGTCAATCCGGAGATCGAAGCAGGCAGCCCTTTTAAAATACTGGATAGGGCAACGATTTCAGCCATGAATAATCACCCTTTAATTACCTGGGGTGCTCATCTTCGCTCCCATGAAGTACTGAGCAAACTAGCTGACTCCGAAAAAAATGATCAGATCAAGCATGCCATCAGCGCCGTTAAAGACCTGACGGGCGGCGACTGCCGACATTTCGCCTATCCAGGCGGCAGGCTTCAGGCGAGTGACAATAGCAGCCCCCGATTACTAACGGAGGCAGGCGTTATATCATCAGTGACAATGAATCCGGGCCCTGTAACAACAGACACGCCCCTCCTGCATCTTAACCGATACTCGGTGGGGGCAAGCACCACTTTTTCCCGGTTCAAACTTATGGCCCATCATATCGGCCGATAAAAACCTTTGTAAGCAACTGCTGTGCTTAAGAGATTAATCGTTCATGGAACAAATAGAGATTAAGATATTCGACACGTTTCCCGCTGCGGAGTCTGTCTGGAAACAGTTTGAAGCTAGCTCAATATATTATGCTTTTCAGGATTACCACTGGCTTGAACGATGGTACCGGCATATTGGCAAAGACGAAGGGGCAACCCCCTGCATAACGGCTATCTGGATCAAAAAAGACAATCAGCGTCAGCCCCTGATGCTGCTTCCCTTTGCAGTATACAAAACAGGTCCCCTGCGTTTATTAAAATTTATGGGCGGAGAAGTCACAGACTACTTCGCCCCGCTGGTAACCGAAAAACAACACCTTCAAGATCCAAAATGGTTTTCCACTTTGTGGCCTGAAATTAAAAAAGCGTTACCCGCTTACGATGCGGCCAGACTGATCAAACTGCCCGAAACCCTGGAAACACTCGGCAACCCCCTCTTACAGCTCGACACTATCCCTTATGCGGAAAGCCATTCAGCCACCCTGCAGCCAAACTGGGATGACTACTACACCTGCCAGATCAAAAAGAAAATTCGTGCAGACTCCCGTCGGCAACGCAAACGCCTTGCGGAACTCGGCGAGCTACGTTTTATGATCGCAGAGGATGATGAACACTACCGGCAAATTACTGAAGCCATGATTGAGCATAAGCAAAGGCGCTATGCAGAAACAGAAGTCACTGATTTACTCGCCCGGGATAATTACCGGAACTTCTATCTGGATCACCAAAACGCATTTGGGTCAGAGGCCCTGATTCACGCCTGCGCGCTTTATGTGGGTGACGAAATAGTGGCCACCCACTGGGGTGCAGTTCTGGATAAACGCTATTATTTTTTGATGCCTACTTATGCCGGTGGCGACTGGAAGCGTTATTCCGTAGGCCGCATTCTGCTCGAAGAATTGATGCAGTGGTGTTTTGATCAGGAATTAACTGTTTTCGACTTTTCTCTGGGAGGAGAGCAGTATAAAAAAGAATGGTGCGATCAGGCCATGCCACTCTATGAAGTACTGGATGCTAAGACCCTGCCCGGCCAGGTGTACGTTACCGGTCAGAAAGCTAAGAAAAAACTACTCAGCAATCCCCGGATCCTGAAACAGGTATGGAAAATAAAAACTTATATAGAAAACAGATGACCGGCCGCATCAAAAGCACCTGATACGGACCTGAACCCGGCTTTTGTTTTTTATTAAATGCTCAAATATACTAACAAGTGATAAGTGTATGATTAAAAAAGTACTGTACGTTCATTACCTGAATACGCCCCGGGACGGTGCCAATACACATGTCACCGAATTCAAAAAATCCTTTGGCAAAATTTGTGAACGGGAACAAATTGAGTTCAAGACCATCAGCCCGGAAATGAGTACAGGGCTTCACAGCCCACCCACACGCCTGAAAGTGCTTAAAGACTATATTGGTAAATTTTATATCCGGGATATAAAAATTATTCTGGAGCAGTTCAAGCAATACAAAAAAGATAAAGCAATGCTGACCAGAGAAAAGCCGGATATGGTGCTCGTTCGCTGGAATGCCCGAAATTTAGCCATTTTTTATGCCTGCCGCTCATTAAACATCCCGGTTTGTACAGAAGTTAATGGTTCTGATTCTGAAAAATCGGATGGTAACTTTTTTATCCGGCTGCCTTTTGTTGAGCGGGCATTAAAAACAAAAAACCTGTTAAAACTGGTTGATGGTGCTTTTGTTGTCAGTGATGTCATCAAGCAGGAAGTCTGTGAGCAGATTTCCTACGATATTGACCTGCGGGTTATTCCAAATGGCGTAGATTGCAATCGCTTTAAAGCTGATACCGATGCAACTGCAATCCGGCAAGGGCTCTCTATCCCTGCTGACAAAATTGTTATCGGCTATATTGGCACTTTTGTCCCCTGGCACCGGTTAGATTGGCTTGTTGATATTTATAAACGACTCTCAGAAAAATACGACAACCTTCATGTACTGCTGATTGGTGAAACTTATCCCAACGCAGTGGAATTGATTAAATACGTGCACAGCCAGGGACTTGATGAACATATCAGCTTCACCGGCCATATCGATATGAAAAATGTGCCTGAATATATAGCCGCTATGGATATCGCCGTACTACCCCATACAGCCTATTACTGCTCGCCCCTGAAACTGTTTGAATATATGGCGATGCAAAGAGCCATAGTTTCAATCGGCACAGATCCTGTAAAAGAGATTATGGGTGAAAACGAGGGTACGACCTTTATTCCCGGCGATATGGCGGCAATGGAGGCAACACTTGAAAAATTGATTGCCAGCCCGGAAACACGTAGAACACTCGGCCAAAATGCCCGGGATAAAATAGAAACACTCTATACCTGGGATGCGAATGCAGAAAAAGTATTTAGCTTACTCAGTGATACTTATCAACGGATTCAAAAAAACTAATACCGCTAACGCAATCGGGCTGCCTGTTTACACAGACAGCCCGGCTGATACTAGCAAAAGCAGGACAGGGTCCGGTTTAGTCCGGTAACTGATACTTACCGCTGCTGATCAGCTCATCAAAATACGGTATCGTTTTCTTTAAACCTTCTTCTAACTTAATCTCAGGTTCCCAGTTATTCAGCTCTTTTTTCGCGAGTGCAATATCCGGGCAACGCTGCATCGGATCGTCACTTGGCAACGTTTTAAAGATCAGCTCAGAAGATGAGCCCGTCAGATCAATCACCTTCTGCGCCAGCTCAAGAATTGTAAACTCACCCGGATTACCCAGGTTAACCGGGCCGGTCATCCCCTCAGGGGTCGACATCAGCCTGACAAAGCCTTCGATCAGGTCATCCACGTAGCAGAAAGAACGTGTTTGAGAACCATCTCCGTAGATTGTAATCGGTTTATTACTCAGCGCCTGTACAATAAAGTTAGAAACAACACGACCGTCTGACGGGTGCATATTAGGCCCGTAGGTATTAAAGATACGGGCCACTTTAATATCCAGGCCCAGCTGGCGATGATAATCAAAAAAGAGTGTTTCAGCACAGCGCTTACCTTCATCGTAACAGGAGCGAATGCCTACTGAATTCACATGGCCCCAGTAGGTTTCCGGCTGCGGATGAACCTTCGGATCTCCGTAAACTTCACTGGTGGATGCCTGAAAAATACGGGCCCGTATGCGGCGCGCCAGGCCCAGCATGTTGATTGCGCCATGCACACTGGTTTTTGTTGTCTGAATCGGGTCAAACTGATAATGAACCGGCGATGCCGGACAGGCCAGGTTATAAATTTCATCCACTTCCACATGAAGCGGGTAAGTTACATCATGGCGCATAAATTCAAAATAAGGATTATCCAGTAACGGCAGGATATTGTCCTTAGTGCCTGTAAACAGGTTATCAACACAAAGTACATCGTTGCCTTCATCAAGCAAGCGGGCACACAAATGCGAACCTAAAAAACCGGCCCCCCCTGTTACCAGAACTTTTTTACGCTGTGCATTCTTCATATAAAACTCTCTGTTATCTGACCAAATAGGTCCGCCTGTCAGGAAGCCCCGCGCCCTAATACCACCGCCGGAACCGTTTTTAGCAAAATTCTAAGATCCGTCGATAAACGCCAGTTATCGATATAATCCATATCAAGCTGCATCCATTCATCAAAAGAAACATCGTTACGGCCACCGGCCTGCCAGGTACAGGTGATGCCCGGTAGTACGCTCAGCCTGCGCATATGGGATACTTCCTGAAAGCGCTCGTAATCCGCAAGGGGCAGGGGCCTTGGCCCAACCAGGCTCATATCACCCTTCAGAACATTAAATAACTGGGGCAACTCATCAATACTGGTTTTACGCAAAAATTTACCGGCTTTAGTCACCCGGGGATCATCGGTAATTTTAAACGCAGCCCCTGCCCGTTCATTATGCTTTCTCAGGGACTCCTGTAACTCATCCGCATTCTGGATCATGGTTCGGAATTTATAAAGTTTGAAAACACGGCCGTTGTAACCGTAACGATCCTGCACAAAAAGTGCGCCGCCTTTTGAGGTTAATCTGATCCAAAGGTCAGCAGCTACCATCAGGGGCGATGCCAGTATCAGCAGTATTAAAGCCGCACAGAAATCAAACATGCGCTTGGTCAGATAAGCCCAGCCCATCTCGTGCCCGGAGGACATAACCAGGTCAGAGGAAGCCTTGCCTCCTGAATGAGAGACCATTTCACCCCTCAGGCGCCAGACGTTGCGACCAAACATATTGCCAAATAGCTGTGTCATTGGCAGCCGTACCAGTATACCGTGAGAAGAGGCATGGTTAATCACCTGTTCCAGCGCCCTGTCAAATTCATGAATCGACAGAGTAATAACAACCTCATCAATTACGGAATTCTGTAAGATTTCTTTGAAGTCATCCAGCCGACCAAGGTATTCGCCAGGCTTCATGTCATCTGCTGCCTGGTCGGCAAGATAGCCTACAAAAGTAAAACCCATCTCATGATTAAGATGAATCAGGTCTACATACTCCCGGGCAGCAGGCCCCGTGCCTATCACCATAATTCGGGTTTCATTATGATCACCCAGGTGTACTTTTTTCAAAAAACCACTCATAAAGCGACGAAACAACAGCGTCATGGCTGTGCTGAATACCCAAAAACCTAAAAGAAACGTACTGGAAAATAAGCTGATATCAAAAAGGATCCCCGCACTAAAAAATATAAGTGTGACGATGCCCGTTGCCCAGCCCACGATTACCATCTCTTCATTAGCCGTAGTCTCAGACCGCATAGGTGCGTAGAGCTTCATGCGCCTGAAAACAAGCAGCCAGATTAGTGAAAAAACCAGACACCCCAGCAAGTTTATTAAGCTGAAGCGCATGAACAGCACCTGGTAAAAATCAATATCCTGCGAATAGAGTCCGGACATCCAGGCGGCTAGCAGGCCTGCACAAAAAAATGCACCAAGATCCGAAACCCTGTAGGCCTGAAGAATTAATTTGTGCTTTGAATAACTCATGGTTAACCTGATCACATCCTGCAATTGGGCCGGGTTAAATCGTATAAACCTGCCCATAATATTTTTAGTAATGCCCCCGATTAAGAATAAACAAGGACAACATTCTTAAAAACAAACATCCATTTTAACACGGTCAAACCATATCCATCCGGATACATAACTTCAATAACTGATTATAAAATCAGGGAGTTTTTCAGAAAAAGGCTGGATCAACCCCTTCCGGTCCTATTCCAGCCCAGGTTTTTTTCTTTAATCATTGAGGTAATAAACAACCAGGTTTTCCACACAAGATACCAAGGAACAAAACAGGCAATTCGGAACAATCCTTTCACACTGCCATAGCGCATGCTTGCAATCATATAATGCGCCACCAGCAACAGGAAGAGCAGTGCAGCACCTGCACGCACCACTGTATCTCCCAGAATTGCCGCTGCAAGCAAGGGATATAACATCAGAGTCGCGGGAGGGGTGAGTAAATCACTTAAGCCATCCATCGCAAAACGATCACCCTTAAGGCTACGATGCAGCAACCCTGAAGCATAAGCACGAATAATAATCCAACGCCCCCGTTCCCAGCGAATACGCTGAGTTTTAGAGGCATCAACCGAGGCTGGCATCTCAGCATAAACACAGGCTTTATCTGTAAATACCGTTTTATACCCTTTGCGTAACAGATGGATATGATACTCGAGATCTTCAACAATAGAGTGAGCAAGATAAGGCACAGCCTCCAGCGCTTCACGGGAAATGCAAAAACCATTGCCAAAAATTCCGCTGGAAAGCCCTAAAGCCGTACGACCTTTTGGACGCAGGGCATTATAAGATGCCATCCCCAGTTCAAGAGCGCGGGTACGCATAGAATCTTCCGGGTTACGTATGGCATAGCGTAACTGAACCACCTTCGCTCCCCGGCTCATTTCCTCATCAAGTGCCTTAAGCACATTTTCATGCATCAGGGAATCGGCATCCACAATAAGAAAAGCGTCCCAATTTTCACCAAGTAGCCCCTCAAATGCATAATGAAGCGCCTGACCTTTGCCCGGCGGTCCTGTTCGCTCAATCACATAAGCGCCTGCGGCACGGGCTTTATCCGCCGTATCATCGGTACAATTATCCGCAATCACGACGACCTTGTAGCGGGCCTGATCATAGTTCTGTTTTAGTGCAGCCGTTACAGTGTCAGTAATCAGTAAACTCTCATTATGCGCCGGAATTACAACCGCAAATCGCAATTTTTTTAGTTTTACGACCGATGTTCTGTCCGGAAAAAGCGCTGCGACTGTAACTAAAACAAAATATAAGACAGGGACCGCAGCTATAATCAAACATAACCAACCAAGTAATACAGTAAAAGTCTGCAACAAAACGCTGCTCCCTTCCTTTCATCCGAATTAATTAACACAGCCCGCAAGCTTAACTTTTTTGCACATAAAGATCCCGTACAAAATATTGCATCAAAACAGGCTGCAGTACCAACATCTATCTTCAGGATGTTTTTGAAAACCCACTAATTTAAAAAAGGCATATGACGTAAGTCAATATTGTTCACCAGGCGGCGAGCTTCATTCTTAGAAACGTAAGGACCAATAAATATTCGATAAATATTTCGCTCCTGATTACGCGTTGTTACTATTCCCCCTGTAACACCAACATCCTGGATGGATTTAATAAAATCAAGTGCTTTTTTACGGCTTGTCAGGGTTCCGGCATAAACATAAACCGATTTATCCTCTGCTTCTGACAAAAGATATTCTTTCTTAATATCAGGCAGGCTTATACGTCCCTTGCTGCGAACATAATCCATACGCCTGCCAACAACCGGATTTAGTGTCCGTACAATATCCTGAACCGTATCATTCCAGGTTCCATATTTATCTCTTGCTAACTGACTTAAAGTCTCACCTCGTGTAACAGTAACAGAGGGCTTCAATTCTCTTGATAATAATTCAAAGGGAAATCTCAGATTTAATAGCAACTCATAAGCCCTGGTTTTATCATTTGGTCCGAATACGGGCAGATACGAAGCGGTTACCGGCACCTGAGAGCGGGATAATAATTTAATATCCGGTGTCGCCGGCCCGTTAACGAATGCCAGTTGCGGCATCATCGCGGATGACTCGGGCAACGGCAGGCTCACAGGTAATCCTTTATACTCCGGCACGTTCCGGGTATCAGGAACATCATCAGATGGCGGCACCAACACTACCTGTGCGGTTATTGCTGGCACTTCCGGCGGGGTTTTAATTAAGGGTTGCTCATCAACCTCTGTTACCGTCTGGCGGATTGTCGCAGGTTCCGGGGCTGCGACAGTCAGAGGTTTTGTGTCAGACTCCGGCATTCCCGGATCCGCCTCTTCAGGTAAAGGCAATATCTGGCCGGAAGGCGGGGCGTACGCCGATGCCTGCTCCCGGGGCAGCATGAAGCCCTTCTCTGATTTATACCAATACCCGCCCCCCAGTATTAGTGCAACCACCACCGCCAGTGCAAAATAGAGACCCCGGCCCCGGGTCGGTTTTCGGGCACGCACATGCGAACGCCCGTCCCCGTTACCATCGTCTTCTGTCCTGTTCGCCACCCCCCCGGATCCGCCGTTTTCTGAGACTCCGCCAGACTCAAGACTACTCGAATGCACCGGCAAATCAGTAATAACATCACGTACTACATCCGAATCGATTGATGCAAGAGACTGAGCGTAGCCTGTGATCAGGCAGTTATCACAAATCAGGTTAACTAACCGGGGAGCCCCCTGTGAGGCCTTATAGATCAAAGCCTGACTGGCATCCGTAAACAAAGCTCCTTTAGCACCTGAAACCTTCAGCCGATGCTCAACATACTGGCGTGTTTCTAGTTCATTCAGATTACCCAGAGAACGGCTCAGAGTAATTCTCTGGCGAATCTGTCGCATCGAATAGCGTGCCAGAACATCATTCAACTCGTTCTGGCCTGCAAATATGATTTGCACCAGCTTTGCACTCTTAGTCTCAAAGTTCGACAGCAGGCGAATTCCTTCAAGGGTGCGCTCCGGCAACTGCTGGGCTTCATCCAGAATCACCAGCACTCGTTTACCCTGCCGATGCAGGAACTCCATGCGCTCTTTCAACTTCGACTGAAAAACAAGCGATCCCCATTCAGGATCCATGTCCATTCCCAGCTTATCAGGCAACTCAGCAAATAACTCTTCCGGTGTAATCCAGGGTGTCACTACTTCCAGGATAATATGATCCTGGTCTTCAAGCTCATGCTTTAATGATTGCAGAACAAAGGTTTTTCCTACACCGACATCCCCGGTAAGTAACATAAAACCCTTAGATTCATTAATACCATAAATCAGAGTTGCCAAAGCTTCGCGATGTTGCCGGGTTGCAAAGAAAAACTCAGGATCGGGAGTATTTTCAAAAGGGCGCCGCGTTAATCCGTAAAATTCTTCATACATCGCTGAAATTCTCTAACTTAGCTACTGACAAACAATGAGGATACAAACATGAGCCACGTCAGCGCTTATCCCGATAACGAAACCCCAGGACATGGTGCCAAAATACACGCAAGATAAACAGAGGGTTTCCCAGAATGTATCGCCGCCAGGTGTGCGGCTGCATAGCCAGTCGGTACAGCCACTCAAAGCCATTGCTGGTTATCCACTGAGGTGCCCGGTCAATATCACCGGTAAATATACGGTGAAAGGCCCCCGTCGCCAGCGCCACCGGTGCCTGAAGTTTATGACGGTTTTCCCATATCCATTTTTCCTGAACAGGCATACTCATGCCTACCAGAATAATTTTGGCACCACTGTGATTAATCTGCTCGACTACCTGCTCATTTTCTTCACCCTGCCGGTCAAAAAAGCCGTGGTGACGCCCGGCAAAGGGGCAGTCCGGGTAGCGTGCCGCCATTGCCTGTTCAAAATTTTCACCCATCTCATCAGTATCACCCAGCAGGAAAACAGGCCATTGCTTTTCTGAACAAATTTCGAAAAGCTCGTCCAGCCAGTCAGCTGGCGTCAAACGCTGCCCAACGGCCAGTCCGGCTATTTTACAGCCAAGCTTAACACCGGCTCCGTCAACAAAAACCAGATCGGTCTGATTCAAAATGGAGCGGAGCTCTGGATCTGAATAAGCCAGATTCATCGCATGAATATTTACATTCATGACTTTTCCGCCATCACCATGTTCGGCCGCCCAGCAAATGCTGTCGAAGACTCCTTTGCGATCCACAACATGGTAACGCACACCATTCAGCACCGCCTGCTGATGGACTGGTTTTTTATTAATCATTCCGCCCCTGTGTCTCTCAGACATCGTTTGCCAACCGCTCCAAAAGTTGTTTAAAACGTACCGCATTGGTGCCCTGATCAAAATGAGTGGCTATATGGTTAAGCGCGGATTGCTTCAGCGCCGCTATATCAATATCTCCTTCTATCACCCCTCGCACTGCATCCGCCAGTGCTTCAGCATCCGCAGGCGGCACCAGAATACCGGCATTACCGTGATCAAGCAGTTCAGGAATACCTGATATTGAAGTGGATAGCACAGGCACACCAGCCTGCATCGCCTCCATCAGCACAATGGGCATACCCTCTGCGACGCTGCACATCACGAACAGATCAGCATCCTGATACATTTCTAAGACCTCATGATGATACTTCGCACCCGTCAGATGTATCTGAGCCTCCAACCCGAACCCCTTAATTTCTTTTTCCAACAAGCTGCGCTGCGGCCCCTCTCCCACTAACAGACACTCAAACGCCAGCCCCTGGTCACGTAATATCGCACAGGCCCGAACAAGGTACTCCTGGGCTTTTTGGGTTGAAAGGCGGCCCACACTAAGAATACGAAACGGCTTTTTCTTTGCACGAGAGGCGAGGTTCGGAGGGCTGCCAAGAGGCTCAACTCCCAGCGGCAATACGATAAGACGCTGCTCAGCCACCGCCGGAAAATGACTTTTCACATAGTCTGCATTAAATTGAGAGATACAGATCACCGCATCAGCCTCCTGCAGTTTAGCAGCCAGGTCCGGTGGATTATCGAAGATGAGATCTGAGCCATGTAACGTCAGGGAATAAGGGCAGCCAGCTATACGTTTTATCCACAACGCGATTGCCGTAGCACCATAAGTAAAATGGGAATGGATCCACATATGATCCCCTGATCCTGAGCAGCGCCTGAGTACAAGTGCCGCACCTGATATATGCTTCAGACTGGTCAGCCTGCCTTCCTGCATAAAAAAAATCAGAAAAAGGGACTTCAGGTATCGGTAAGGATAGCGAAGTAAGCAGAGCAGGTGGGCTACTATAATATCTTTAAAGGATGCATCGCAGAGGTAATCAACTTCGTCCTGAATAGCATCCATGCCCGGGTGAACCTGTTCTTTTGCTGGTCGGTGGCTGGATACAATCTTCATATCCATTCCTCCTTCCAGCATTTTTTTATACTGACTGAATAGAAAAGTCTCACTCAGAACCGGAAAAATAGAGTTTAAAAAAACCACCTGCTTTTTATACATAAAACTTATCCCTGATCACAGAACGTCGCGCTGATGCTGTACGCTGAAGCCACTGACTCTCTTCCCAAGCTCAGCCTGACTAAAATACATACTGTATGTTCTACGGATTACGAAAATATATTTTTAATAAACGGCAAGCCTGTACATCAACAGCCTTTTCTCATTTTGAAGAGTCCTAGAATCATTAAATAAAGGACATCAAAACTCAACGGCGCTTATCAGAAAATTTACACTCTATTTGTACCCACGAATACCTAGCCATATTTTCAGTGTCAGCAGTCGTAGGAAAAGGCTAACCTGCTCCGCACTTCCCCAGTAATCCATAGCCTTTTCCCAGGGATCAAAACCCATCAAATCCATCAGGATCTCTTGCTGCTGGGGGCCGGGGTTCGCCCATAGTTGCGCGATTAAGGGGCTGGTACGCACATATAATGCAAAGTCCGGCCAGGAGCCATCCGTACCAATCCCTTCAGGTTTTTCAGATCCGAGCAAACAAGATAATTTATTTTTTATTTTTTGACTGAAATGAAGAAGAACACGGGTGCTCTCAGGAGCATCAAACAGAGCATGATCATTATTATTGCGAATATGTCTGCCACTCTCACCCACGATAGCCGCGACTGCACGCCTGAAAATTTTTGCGTTCATCTTCTGAGAGGTCGTCATGGACAGATAACAGTCGGCGATATCACTATCAACCATCACAGGATCCCACGGCATTGCCCGCCACAGGTAGAGTCGCCCCATTCCATCCGCCTCTCTCGAAAGAGGGCGTACCCGCAGATCCTCAACAACACGGGTATCCCCGGCGTTATACCGCTGAGACACCGAAGGCGGAAAACGGGCTTCAAGCCTTTCCTGGACTTGTTGACGCCAGAAAGGTGATATATCCGAAAACGGCTGATAGAAATTAAAGCTAAACTCAGCGACTTCATTCAGTGGCCCCGGGCGACCCAAAATCCGCTGAGACTTCACATTATAAGCAAGTCCTTTAAGCAGATAATCGGTATAACAGCCGGTCATCAGTGTATCAAACTGCATTGAGGCGATTTCAGGCAAAAAGCCCGCGTAATGCGCATCCTTGACTGACCAGTAGCCGCCCGTTATTTTGACCACCTTTTCAGCGGCCTTACCATAGTGATCAAATTCACGCTTCATTGCATGATGAGGAGCCTGAGCCGCTGCCGCCAGGGCCTTCGCCACCTCCAGTTCAGAATTAGGCTGGTCGTAAAACGTAATCGTCTCAATGGCAGACGGGGTGTGAGCCGAAAAAAGAAGCGCCCTTGAATCGGCACCACCACTCAGCAGCAGGCCTGCCTTTCCCCCCCAGCCTGACGTTCTTCGCTGCACAGCCGCTTTGACTGCATCAACAACCCTGCTCACCATTTCATCGTCCGGGACAACTTCAGGCTCGGGTCCCTGCCCCCAATAGATGTTTTGAGTATGAGTTCCTGCGGTCAGGTCAAACTCATAAACAGACGCGGGCTCAAGTTGTTGTACTTCCTGATAATAAGTAAAGGGCTGCTGTGCAGCGCCCGTTACCAGCGCCTCAGCCATCGTTGTCCGGTCAAGCGTAATACTTAGCCCCTGGTGCACAGCCATATCCACCAGCAAATCAGGATGAGAGCCCAGCAAAATCTGAGCGTCATGCAAAAAGCGATAAAAAGGATAAACACCCAGGCGATCGGTAATAATAGTCAGGCGGTTTACACGGGGGTCATAGATAGCAACAGCAAAACCACCGTTAAGCCAGGTCGCTGTACTTTCGGGATCAGACAACCACCGATCAATCACCAGTGAGGCAACTCGCCCACCCCGATAGGGCAGCAGATCGGCTCGTGCCTGATCTTCGGGGGAGAAAGCCAGCCTGCCGCCCAGCGCTACTGAAACACCAGTCACCGGGTCGAATCCGTCCTGCCAAAGCTCTGCATTGCCTACCCGGCTAAAAAGTCCGGTCAGACCGGGCCAGTCTAACCCATAGACCGAAGTGTTCTCGGTAAACTTCAACTCTTCGGCGAGCACGTCAGCATCAATAAATCCGCTGCTTAAAAGTAAATCACTCATAACTGGAAAAAAAACCTGATTTCTTCAATTTAATGGACTCTGACGCAGCCAAAAACCAGCGTAGTCTGTATTAAAAATCTCAAAGCCACTATTACCGGAATAATTAGTGCGGTCTACGCCTGTTAATCAAACAATTTAATCGCTGATCTATTACGAACCGAAGTGATCCGTGCATGTATAATCTGGCCAATTTCATTATGAATCTCTATAGGTATTGCCGTTTCACCAGGCTGAACAGGAACACCCTTAACAATCCTGCTTGTACGCAAATAGACATTACCATCCGGATCTTTATCACTAATCTTTACTATGATATCGACTGACGAGGACTTAATAAGGTAAGGCCTGTCATCAAACACTTTTAATACCATTGCGTCAGGGGGTGCCATATCCCAGCCGCTGATATAAATACTCCAGGCGGCCACTGAACTGGTATCGTTCTGGGTGAAAGGAATGCTCTTTGCGATAAACTCGTCATTGGGATCAGAAAAATTATCCCAGCCCTGAGTAGACAAAGGATCACTGTTCGGATCAAAACCCAGCGCGTAGCGGTCCGTATAGAAATCTGCCGCCATTAATTGTTCCGAACAGAAAAACAACACCAGCCCTGCAAGTCCCATCCACTGCCGCATGATTATTACCTCCGAAGTAAGAGCAACCTGCCCCATAGCCCTAGCCTAGCATACACTCCACACATCCTGAACGACACAACCACACTGCTCACGGAAACAGCGCCAACAATTATATCTAAACCAGGCACATTACCGGATAGATTGCCTGACAGGGGTGCCGTACATTCTTATCTGTAACAGCCTGAACTACAGCTTCTACCCGCTTAGCTTCAGCGAATATCAGTGATGCCAAATATTTCCTGAGCCTCTGCAAGCACCATCAACTGCCACTTAATCCATACATGCTCACTATCCCCATAACTAACCTGCCTGAGGTCAAAACTATTAGAATTGAGGTAACTAAAAAGACCTTCTCTTTCTGCCTTTTGTAAGACCAAAAAATTGTCATCATAGATTTTGGCGGTACTGGAGCCGAAGCCTGCCGGATCATCAAGCCACTGTGCGATAGGCATTGGAAAACCCACCTTAGGGCGGTGAACAAATTCATGACTAAAGTATTTCTGAGCTAAACGCTTCAGGGGTTTCTTATGCATATGTTTATCCAGCAGCTGCTCATGAGGCAAACGAAGCGCATAATCAATCAAATCATTGTCAAGGAACGGCAAACGGGCCTCAATGCTGGCACCCATGCTGGCCTTATCCTGCCGTTCTAACAGGAAATTGAGATAGGTCATATGGTCAACCAGAAGCAACTGCTTCATAAAGGGAAACTGCCCGATAGAATCCATATCAATCTGACTGATCATATTAGACTCAATCGGTCCGAAATACCGCTCAATGGTAAAAGGGGATATAAATGAATTCACATGGTCCAGCATTTTCTCCGTATCACCCGAATAATGTTTGGATAAATACATGCTGTAGACATAATTATGCTTCAGGCGGCTAAATACAAAGTTAAGATCGAAGAATTTAGACGGTAACAACTTACCCAGAGGGTTAGCTTTTTCATACTGTGCGGCTTTATTGTACTTACCATAACCTCCGAATAATTCATCTGCGCCCTCACCGGTTAAAAAGACACTGATATGCTCCCGGGCGTACTGACAAAGAAGAAAAATCGGAATGGCATTAGGTATATCCAGCATACCATCAAAAAGATAGATCACATGCTGCAAAGAATCAGCCATACTTGTTTTATCAATTGCAAGCCGGTGATGATCAAACTGATATTTATCTGCAACATAGTCAGAATATTTTTCTTCAGAGAACCCCTGATCCCGGGCATCCTTAAAGACAACACTGAAGGAACTGACTGGATTGCTGCTCTGTTCGCTCAGCTTAGCGGCAATCAGTGAAGAGTCCACACCCCCGCTCAGCTGAAGACCGATAGGCACATCCGATGCCATCCGCTTATGCATAGCTGCATCCATTAAGCCTGATACGGTGGTATCAATTTTATCAGCTGACGTTTCAGTAATCGCGTCCAGCCCCAGAGCGTGCTGCGCAAGGTTAAAGTGTTGCGTATCCGTAATATTATGAGCAGCATCAATGGAAATGTAGTGACCCTGGATAACCTTATTAACCCCATAAAAGATAGTTTTAGGGCTGTGACTGCCCCGGTAGGCCATCCAGTGCTTAATACCTTCATAGTCAAAAACACGTAATGACGAGTCATACTCCAGCAAAGATTTAGCTTCAGAAGCAAACACCAGGCTATGCTCTGTTTTAGCGTAATAAAGTGGTTTCTTGCCCCAGCGATCCTTTATAAGGTGTAACTGATTCGTTTTATGATCAAAAATTGCAGCACTGAAAAAGCCGTCCAGCTTACTTAAGAGCTTATCAAGCCCCCAGGTAACATAGCCATGTAACAGTACTTCACAATCAGAATCACCTTTGAAACGTTGCTCTCCAAGCTCCCGGCGCAAGGCTTTATCATTCCAAACCTCACCATTAACGGCAACAACCACTTGATTATCAGGGTCTATAAAAGGTTGTCGCCCACGCTCACTCAGATCACGAATACTAAGACGCTGATGACCAATGTATACCCCTCCCTCATTATAGTCTGACCACTGATCCGGGCCCCTGTGATTCAATAAGTGTAAGGCACTCCTTGCCTTTTCTAAATTTACAGGAGAATGAGAATACACCCCAAAAATACCGCACATAAAGCCTTCCTGCTTTACAAACAACATATATTGAATATCCACTCAATATATGTTGTTTGTAGTTATAATTAGATTTTAAATAAATACAGCCACCTGGTGAAAGACATTACAACAAGATGGTTAACTGCACCACAACTCAGAAAGCCACGCTAAAAATAATAAAACTCAATATTTTTATTCAACAAACCAGCTTTAACGTAACACCGGATTATCAGGCAATTAATCTATCTCCCTTGCCGATATAAAGATATAGCTATTGTAATTATTTGGTGTTTAAAATTATCAGACCTGAGCAACCCCTCCGAGATAAGCACCTGGATAACCTGCAACCAATTTCCGTTTATTACCCCAACAGGCACGGAAGAAAACCTTCCCTGCTCTTCGTCATCCCGGGGCGAGCCGGTAGGGCAAGGTTCGGCAATACAACCAAAAAGGAGGCTATGTTCGTGGATAATAGTATTTCAGGCCCTGCCTCAAGATCCCGTATTGCCAGTACCATCACAACACAGGGCGTGGTCACGAAGTTTTCTGATGCAAGCCAGAGAGGGTATATTCCTGCTTTTATGCCATAAGTCGACCTTCGCAATCCCTTGTATAACATATTGTATGTAGTCATATCATTGCACCAGACACCTTCGACCGCCCCCATGAAGGGATGTATATCTGTCAACGAAAGGTGGTTTCGCTCTTCCCCGCCCTCAATAACACTCCATCCCACAACGCTTCCGACAATGCTCCATGCTGATGAATACAGAACGCTTAGAAGGCATTGTTCTGACTGAATACACCGAACATTTTAATAAGAAACAATATCGATTTATTATTGGAATATCATCACAAGAGAGAAGCGCAGCCATAAGCAGCACCCGAAAAAATTTAAAAAATAAGCGGCAACCTCAGCATATAATCAGGGCAACCGGTCGCGGATGCAGTCCGGTCACGGAGAGAGGGAGTACAACCAGCTTGCTTTATCACCGGGTAAGCCAGTAATAACAGATTTCAGGCAACTACGACTCTTTGGCTATCGGCTTCTGTGCCTGAGTCATTTTATCCATCGCCATCAGCACCCCAAACATCAACCATAAGGGGTAGGATTGATACAAAGATCCAAAATCAACCTGGTTATGAACACACCAACTGAGAATGCCTCCCAGGCAGCCAATCGACATAACTTCTATTACTCCGCTTGAACGCTGAAAGACCTTAAAAGCAGTCCAAATCATAACGCCGAGTAGAGAAACAAAAAAAATGACACTCAGCACCCCCGTTTCAGCTAAGGTCAGCAAAAAAGTATTATGAACCGGATACAAATAATTACTTGCAATAGCTTCCATGGTACGGTCGTATTCAGCCATATAATAGGTGTAATGATTAAGTCCCACACCGGTAAGCGGGTTCTCTTTCATCATATTAATCGCTACATCCATCAGAGGCTGTCGAACATCTGCGGTACCATGATCATCAAGTAGCAGGCGATCCCGGAAAGATTGTGACGCAGCAAACAAAGCACCAAATGAAAACACACTGCCGAGCCCAACTGTAGCTACACTGACAAAAACACTCTGCCCTCGCTTAGATTGCCACAGAACAAAACAAACAAAAAATGCGAACGCCAGGGAAATCCAGCCGCCCCTTGATGCGGTGAACAACTCAGCCAGAATAGCCAGGCCTATACCCCCAGCCATCAGGAGTTTACGATAAAAGCGGGGTTCAGTGAGGGTTGCAAATGCCGCGATAACAATCAGCTGATTAATAAACATCGCCAGGGCGTTAGGCTGCCCGAACGTACCCGATACACGCGTTATAATCGTAGAACCCAGCTGGCTCTTAAGGGTCGCAGCGATTCCCATCCGCTCTGCCGTAAAAATCGCACCGATAAACTTCTGCTCAATGGCAATCAGACCCTGTATTGCCATCACTGCCACTAACACATAAATCAGGCGCTGCAATGTTCGCTCTGAATTAAGATGCATGGCTATAAAATAAAATACCAAATACGCTTTGAGCTGCGCCCAGATCATACTAATTGCATAAAATGGATAAGGCACAAAAAACGTTGATATTATGTTGATAATCAAAAGCGCTGCCATAAACCAAAGTAACGACGTCGGAAGCTGATACTCAACCCGAATCTTTTTGCGGTGCCGTCCCAAAAAACCTTCAATCAAGGCTTGAGCCATCAGCAGAATCATCAGTGTATCAGCCGCAGTAATACCAAACCCATTGGCTGATACAAAAAACGGAGGGTCATCTCTGTACAAAAAGTTAATATCGTACAGCACCGGCATCATAAACGCGGCTGAGAGCAAATAAACATCTGGCAATTTAATTTCGAAGATGCTGAGCAGCAGTAAAAAAGTTCCTCCCCCCAAAAGCAGGAAGAATGCCATCGCCCATTTTGTATCAAAGTGTCCCAGCAGTATAACGAACACAGAGCCCAGCAAAAAGCCCACCCCAATCGGCAGTAACGAAGTCATGAACAGGCTTTTATTATTCGCTCTCATGTATACCAACCAGGGCGAAACACACTAAAAATGTGTTTAAAGGAAACGGAGTAAACGTTTAGGTAGCGGGTATTTACGGTAATTCAGCACAAGACCCACAAGATTTATTCCCATTTGAGCCATATCTTCTTCTATAGCATTTAATGCCGGTACACGTGTAACTCCGCTACTGGCCACTAACACCACCGCATCCGCAATTCGACCCAGCGAGTCACTAAGGGGGGTCTGATTAAAAGGAGGAGCGTCAAAAAGGATCCAGTCATAATGCTCACGGGCAGCCTGGATAAAGTCACGCAGCTGGGTTGATACCTGAACCATGCCCGAATGATCATCAGTCACGCCTACGATTATTCGCGTTACTTCCTGCTGGCAGTGGCTCTCTATAAAACCGGATACATCCTGCCCGGCACTCAGGGCACTATACAATGTATCAGGATTTCTCACCGGATCTTTACAAAATGAAAAATCAAGAATGAGCACTCGATGCTGTCGACCTTCGAAGGAAAGGAGCGTTGCAATGGATTCAGCTACGGTTGTTGTGCCTACTTGAGGAGACATTCCGGAAAACAGAACCACACCCCCTTCGCCTCCCTCAGCACCCATAGCCACAACAAGGTTAGTAGCGACTTTCCTTAAATCCCTGTTCCATTTTTCGCCCGTGTTAGGAGGATTATTAAGAGGTTTGCCAATATATTTAACCGGCTCAGCGGGCATTGCTGTCCCGTCAGCGCCAGTGCAAGCCGGGTGCTCTTCTTCTGCAGGAAGCCCTTTATCATTATTAGCTAATTCTGCATCAGCACTCCCGGCTTCCTGCTGGGCACCATACAATGCTTCAAAAATTTTGCCCATCTTCAACCTCAAAGCTATTAATAATTATTGCTGCAGGTACAGCTAAATGCGTTTGATTGATAAAGTTAAACCGCATCCAATGTACCTAAAAGACGTAAACGGGTACGCAGATGAACATCAGCTGGGTTTCTCACCGTTTGATTCGTCGAATATGCAATAATCGAAGCGGCAATAGCTACAATCAGCGCTAATGGTATTGAGGCGACCATAATCAAACTGCGCCGTGGAAACCAGGGTGATACCGGCTCTTGCGGCCGACTCGCTACAGAAACGTTAGCAAACAAGGAGCGATCTTTTTCTGAGCTGATTCGGGCCCCTTCTCTTTTTCCTGCATATAAGCGGTAGTTCTCTTTCGCAAGATCAAGCTCAAACTCCATTCGCTGAAGAAGTACGGCATCAGAGCTGACTTGCCCAAGAGTGGTTCGTGATTTACCTATTTGCTCATCAATAGATGTAATTTCTTCCTGCAGCGCCTGCTGCTCAGATAACAGGCCACCTATAACATCCCGAATATAATCTGAGATTTGAGCTTTCATATTGTTGTATTGCAGCTCAGCATCAAGAACTGGCTTAGCCCCCGGCTGAAAATCGCTGCGGGCTCGCTGTACGTTGATGATCAGCTGCGTCAGAGAGCGTTCCATTTCCACAACCGCCGGATAACTTTCCCTGACCACCTGTGGCAGTCCTGAAAGGCCTTCTCTTCCTACTGTTTTAGCCGCAACTTTTAACTGCTCTATCCGCTGAGCTGCGGCTCGCATACCGCCAACGAGCCTGGCTTTACGAATTTCCAAATCTCTGATCACATTCAGACTGTTGTTTGCCTGGAGTGCAGGGTTCGAAAGCCGAAGTCTCTTCCGTGTATCTGCCAGCTGGTCAGTGAGATCCAGATATTTACGCTCATAAAGCTCTGCCTGCTGATCAAAGAAGCTTAAACTCCCGCTGGATGCCTGATTCACCTTAATATGGTAACTAATATAAGTATCAAGCAAGGTATTTAACTGGGCCGTGATTGCTTCCGGATTCTCGCCTTTAAACTCCACCGCAATAATATTCGACAGAGACAAGGGCTCAGCAGTCAGAGAGCCCATCATCATGGCAGTCTGAACTAACAGATCCTTTTCATCTCCGTCATCTGCAAGCCCATGCTTGCGAACCACATCACTGACCACTTCAAAAGAGGTCAAAAGATATACCACCGTATTAAGCGTTTGCTGATCTACCTTCTCAAGTAAACTCATACCTGAATTACCCGTATCGAAGGAAAGCGGCTTTTCAATACGCGGTTTGACGATCAGCCTGCCGGAAACTTTGTATACCGGTGTACTCAGCAAGGCAACAAGTAACGCTCCGACAATCACGCCAACAAAGGAGAGTACGAATGTTTTTCGAGTGTAGAAAAAAATCGATACAATATCACGCGATGTACGCCCGAAATTTTCACGACGCTGGTAATTGCTGGCAACCATAGCAAATCTCTTAAAATACCATTAAATAGTTTTATTCCACATAGTCAACATCGTCACTCAAAGAGTAACTGAAACTCAGGTTAACCGGAATCATCCGACGAATACTCTCCCCTATAAGAGCGGCGCGCCCCAGGCGGGTTGTCGGAACAAAAATAACATCAGACTGCTTCACAAAAAGATCATTTCCAATATTGCCATTACCCAGCACAGAGGCCAGATCAACAATACGCCCTACAGGACGATTAAATTCGTCTCTGGAAATCAGCAAAGTGCTGTCGGTCTGGCCGAATTGGGCAAAACCACCGGCCATACCAATCGTTTGTAATATAGAAGTAGGCCCCTGCAATTGATAAAGTCCGGGCTTACGCACGGCACCGAATACGTAAACCCGGTTCCCCGTCACTTCGAGCAGGGTCGAAGAGGTAAACATGCCGGGTACCACAGGCTTATAGGCGTCGTTAATTGCTTTTGCTGCCTGATCAATGGTTAAACCGGCCAGGCGCATTCCTGAAAGCAAAGGCAAATTCACTCTACCATCAGGCTGAACCAGAGCGAGGCGGCTTTGGCCTCGCGCAGCCGTACGTATTGCCTCTTTAAGCTCACGAATTCGGGCACCGTAACGAACAAGCGACACTGTCGCTCCCGGGCGTGTAAGAAAGTCAGCGTAGGTATTATTGATCTGAGCAGCCAGTTGCATCGGGGTAAGGCCGGCTGCCATCAGATCGCCTTTATAGGGCAACGTCAGCCTGCCATCAGGCCTCACGTTTAATGTCCTGTCCAGTTGCGAATAATGAAAAAACTCCACCCGTACCTGGTCGCCTATAGCAATCAGATATTGATCCTTCTGATCAATATCAACATGATAAGTCACTTCCAGGCTGTCACCTGGCGAAATCAGGTAACCCGCATCGTAATAAGACAGTTTTTGTTCCTGATAAATTTGCTTACTATCATCTATGATCGCAGCCTTATGAGGGACATAACAGCCCGTCAGCACTACAGATAACACTGCATACAAAAGCACCAGGAGGTTTTTTGCTTTTTTGAGTTTTTTGATGCGAACCATCCTACGGGACTCCCGCCAGCGCATGGGGCACATACCCCTTATCAAATTCAGAACCGGCTGTCTTGCATTAAACTTAAGCCCAAACAGAGCCAGGCTCTCTTAAATTCAGCATGCATAAAGCACGTACTAACGCCTTACCTTGCCAGGCATATCATTACTTAAACTCAATTTCTACACGACGATTCTGCGCATGCCTGACACCATCACCCGTTGATATCAGTTGTTTCTCTTCGCCATAATGCGAACCATCAATCATTTCCGCAGAGATACCGCCAAGACGAAGCGCATCCATAACAGCGAGAACACGCCGTTTTGAAAGCCCCTCATTATAAGTTTTGCTTCCGGAGGAGTCCGTATGTCCGGATATAATAATTTCCTCAGGCTCAGACCTTGCCGCATCTGCTGCTGCCTCTCGTATCACGGTCAATGCTGATACTGTCAGGTCAGAGCTTTTGAGATCAAAGTAAACAATATAAGGTTCATTGTATGCGGGCAGATTTCTCTTCTTCACCTGAGTTTTCGCAACAGGCGCAGACACTGGAATTTCCTTTTCAGGTGACGAAGAGGCGATGGTTTGATCAACGCAGGCACTGGCTTTTTTAGTTCCCAATACAGATTCAATCTGACTGATAGATGCAAAAAAACCACTCTTGCATTCTTCTATATGGTGAGGTTGAATGTCTTCTTCCTGCTGTTCCATCCAGCAATCAAACATAACCTGAGCATGAGCAGCCTCTCTCGGCACTTTAACAGAGCCTCCACGATAGAAAGCCTCATCAAGACGATTGCGGGCCTGTGTCAGTTCTTCTATAGCAAAAACAGGGATATCTCTATTTTCCAGCAGTTCAGGCACAACAAGCCGACCCGCCGCTGAACGCTCTGCACGCTCAAGATACCAGTCGGAATCAGCAAAATCATGTTCGCGATCTTCCCGACTGGCGTGTTGATGATACCCTTCGCTCAGGTAGCGTTCAAACAAAGTCCCGGCTTTTGAGGGCTTATTTGGAGCAGTGTCTTTAACACCCCCGGCTTCCTGCTGAAGAGAGCTGCATGCCGCAAGAAATACAACAACAGGAACCAATGTAACCAGTTTAAATCTATTATTCACACTACCCCCTAACCTAAAAACAGGTGTATTCAAACACAATCCTTGCTGCGAAAAGCGATATACACAAGGTAGTACAATATCAAACTTTGATCATGATGAAAACAATCGTTCATTTTCAAATCAGCAGCAAACGGCAGATAAAAAAGCCCTGATCATTCACTCTCAGGCCCGGCGCAGCGGCATCTCAGCCAATTTTAAGTTTAAATTTTGCTTTTTGGAAAAGCCATTAATCACCTTAATAACATCTCAACGCCTTTGACGTACAGAAAAAATCTAACCAACACCCCGAACATAACAAACAGCACCACAGACAACAGGAGAGCTACTATGAAAAATATATTTTCATTATGTTGGCACTGCACAGCCACATAAAAGCAGATTCTCTTTATTAGAGGCAGAAATACAGCTCTCTTTTTTTCAAAATGAAATTCAACTTAAAATTAAACGCTCAATAATATCATTATGCAAATGACGAACTTGCTAACGAAGGCCTTAAGTATAGCCTGGTTTCAAAAAGGAAATACTTATTATCAAAACTTATAGATTTATTCAGCATAAAGCGGCCCGAAAATTCACACCAAACATTTTTTATTCAGCGAACAGACGCCTATACACCCCTCCCTGCCCTCAATAAACTTCTAACACCTGCCTTTCCCCGAGCCCTTTCTACTCAAAGTGGGATTACATAATTAGCTATAGGTGAAAACATTCAATGACAAGGCGAGTAATAAAAGCACGAATTATCGTAAAAGAGCCCTAGCAGCCCCGACCCGACAGGTCGCATAAGGCATTAATGAATAAACTGCTTAAATTCAGAATACATCAAACATAAAAAAACCCCAGTCCGTAGGACTGGGGTTCTCTGTTAGGTGCTTGGTAATG
>JBMYOX010000011.1:0-65432 GCA_049599735.1 Pontibacterium sp.
GATGTTGCCACCGAACCTGGCAGAACAGAAATACTGGAATGACTACAAAGTGGTGACCAGTTTTACTTGACCACTTCAGAACGAATAAAAAGAAAGAAGTGGTGCCGCCACCAAGAGTCGAACTCGGGACCTACTGATTACAAGTCAGTTGCTCTACCAGCTGAGCTATAGCGGCACTGTGATTAGAATGTGGCCATTCTAATCCAACACAATTCCTGTAAAAAATGGCGCGCCTGGAGGGATTCGAACCCCCGACCAACAGGATCGGAACCTGCTACTCTATCCAGCTGAGCTACAGGCGCTAAGGAAGTGTTTACAGGGCGCTAATCTTACGGATATAAGGCGGCTTTGCAAGCCTTTGTTTTAAGATCAGAAACAGGTTGCATCAAGCTTCAGCACCCTGCTTTGTTTTGGCAGCCAGAGGTGATTTGATAAATAAATCACAGTTAATGGTCTAAATTACCGGACATGGCTCAATTTTCCCGCTTTTCATCTTATACCTTTGACAAAGCCCCGTTTCCGTTGTGAGTATTTCCCGCTATAATGCCCGCCGATTAAGCTTTACGCAGTGGTGTCTGCATTCGCCCGGTTGGGGCATCCAGACAGGCCGAGCTGCCATATTTTATAATTTAAGATGATTGTGAGGTCGTAACTGTGAAGAAAATTGCTTCTATGCTGTGCGCTTTGGGACTGGGCTTTATGCTGGCTACTTCTGTTCAGGCGGCTACCGAAGAAGAAAGAATTGTTGAACGTATTAAAGCGGTTGGTTCTGTATGCGTAGAAGGTGACGACACCTGTGGCGGTGCGCCTGCCGCAGCAGCTTCCGGCGGCGCGCGTTCTGCGGCTGACGTTTACACCCAGAAATGTGCAGCCTGCCACGCGGTAGGGGTTGCCGGTGCACCTAAGTTCGGTGCGTCCGAATGGACTGACCGTGCGGCTAAAGGCATGGAAACGCTGATGGCTAATGCGATCAATGGTATCAATGCTATGCCACCACGCGGTACTTGTAGCGATTGCTCTGACGATGAGATCCAGGGTGCAATTGAGCACATGATTGACAGCGCTAAGTAACTCGCGCTTCAGTTTAAATAAGGCCGCTTTTTAGCGGCCTTATTTATGTCTGCCCTATTATTGTCCGGACTCAGTCAAACATATTGCGCAGGCTCGACAAAGTTGCATTTCCCCGCTCCCGGTTACGTACCTGGCAGGTTTCACTGCCACCTTCTATTTCCAGATCTTCCTGGGGTAACTCATCCAGAAAACGGCTCGGTGCGCAGTCAATCACCTCTCCATATTGTTTACGCTGTTTTGCCAGGGTCATGGTTAGTGTTTTCTTCGCACGGGTAATACCCACGTAAGCCAAACGACGTTCTTCTTCGATATTATCGGTTTCAATGCTGTTGCGGTGAGGCAAAAGCTCTTCTTCCATACCCATCAGAAAAACATGGGGGAATTCCAACCCCTTAGAGGCATGTAACGTCATTAACTGTACGCGGTTATCATCATCGTCTTCTTCCTGACGGTCCAGCATATCCAGCAGCATCAGGCGGGCTACGGTTTCTTTTAACCCGGCTTCAGGGTCATCTTCCTGTAACCGTTCCAATGTGGATTTCAGTGAGTCCATCAGGAACCAGACGTTCTGAATACGTTTGTCGGCCATCACATCACTGGAGCTGTTTTGTCGGATCCAGCCTTCGTAGTCGATATCCGCCATCAGTTCCCGCACGGCTTCAATCGGATCGCCCCGTTCGGTCTGACGCACAATATGGTTCATCCAGCGGCAAAAACGCCTTAAACGATCCAGCGCCTGGGCAGGCATCACCTGTTCCAGACCCAGTTCATCACAGGCGTTAAACAGGCTGATCTGACGCTCCAGGGAATACTGTCCTAACTTCTGCAGGGTGCCGGGGCCAATTTCACGCCGGGGTAAGTTAATAATACGCAGGAACGCATTATCATCGTCCGGATTGACCAGCACTTTGAGATACGCCATCAGGTCTTTAATTTCTGCCCGCGCAAAAAAGGAGGTACCGCCGTTCAGCTTATAAGGCACCTGGTAAGCCTGCAGTTTCACTTCCATCAGACGGGCCTGAAAGTTACCACGATAAAGCACGGCAAAGTCTTTAAAGGCAATGTTCTTGCGCAGATGCTGATCCAGAATTTCAGTGGCGATCCGTTCACATTCAGCATCTTCGTTACGGTTGTGGATAACTCTTAACAGGTCACCAATACCGCCATCACTCCACAGGCTTTTTTCAAACACATGGGGATTATTGGCAATCAGTGTATTAGCCGCGCGCAGGATACGACTGGTGGAGCGGTAGTTCTGCTCCAGTTTAACCACTTTGAGACTGGGAAAATCCTCATTTAATTGCACCAGGTTTTCAGGGCGTGCACCCCGCCAGGCATAGATTGACTGATCGTCATCACCTACAACGGTTAGTGCACCCCGGTGTCCCACCAACTGACGCACCAGCCGATACTGGGATAAATTGGTATCCTGATATTCATCCACCAGCAGATAATGAATCCGGTTCTGCCAGCGCTGCAGCACCTCCGGGTGATCGGCAAAGAGTTTGACAGGCACCAGAATCAGGTCATCAAAATCGACTGCATTATAAGCACGCAGGTGAGTGTTGTAGGCTTCATAAGCCCGCGCGGCCAGCACCTCCTGAGGCAGAAGCGCACCTGCCAGAGCCTGATCAGGCTCTATCATCTCGTTTTTCCAGTTAGAGATCTGATGAAGCACCGTGTCCACCTGGTCCGTATCTTCGCCGTTATGCAGCATCAGATCTTTCAGCAGTGCTTTACTGTCCTGATCATCAAAAATGGAAAAACCCGGCTTAAACCCCAGTACCCGGTGCTCCTGACGGATAATATTCAACCCAAGATTGTGGAAAGTAGACACCCGCAGGCCTTTGGTTGAGCACCCCTGCATCAAGCCCAGTACACGCTCCTTCATTTCCCGCGCTGCTTTATTGGTAAAGGTTACGGCTGCAATATGGTGTGCACTGTGGCCACATTCATTAATCAGGTAAGCAATTTTACGGGTAATCACACTGGTTTTACCCGACCCGGCCCCTGCAAGTACCAGAAGCGGCCCGCTGATGTAATCAACAGCCTCTCGTTGCCGGGGATTTAATCGAGACATTTGTACATAGCTCCGTTAACACAATCAGGATATTATTTGACTAATCAATCAACAATACAACCATTGAATAAATTACAGGCAATAAACAACTATAAGTTACTGATAAAAAAAGTTTTTAAACGTTCGTTTGAAATAACGATGAGTAACGATATATGATGCAAACCACGTCGGTTTTTTATTATGACACGTTCGTATTTTTACGGCAGGGTTCTGCACGTTTATGAGTCACTAACTAAAGGGGAATGAAGTACCAATGTTATCGGCTCATCAACAGGTTTCCGGGGCTTCGGAAAAACTGTTATTGATAGATAGCCACAACATATGCAGTGATCAGCTGAATATGCTCTGTGGCCCCGAAATGCGACGGACGCTGCACCACTGTAGCACCTTTTCAGAAGCCTCAAGCCTGCAGGATCTGTCTTTTAATGTGCTGCTGCTGGCGGTTCCGGCTGTGGATAACCGCACTTTTCACACGCTCAGAAAGGCGGTCGAACGCTGGCCCCGGTTGCCGGTGATTGTGCTTGCCCCTCAGATAGAGGTAAGCCATGAGCAAGGACTCATAAAGTCCGGTGCCAGTGACTTTATTTCCCTGCAATCCGCAAACCAAGAATCGTTACAGCGATCCCTGCGCTATTCGCTGGAATCACAGAAACGCAATGAAGAAATTAACCGGCTGCGGCATTCAGATCCCCTTACATCACTGGGCAACCGCCGTGACTTTTATCAAAATGCATTACACCTGCTGAACAACGCCCGTAATACCCACCTGCGCCACGCGCTGCTCACCGTTGATCTGGATGGCTTTCGAAAATTCAACACTCAGCACGGCCACCAAACCGGTGATCAGGTTGTATTACAGCTCTGTCACCGCCTGATACACGCATTGAAAGAAGGAGATCTGATTGCCCGCCTGGAAGCGGATGAGTTCGCGATTATGCTGGAATGCCAGGCCCATGAAGACCTTGAGTCCCAAACCAAAGCGCGGGTACAGGCCATTTTACTGGAAACCAGCGCCCCTTATTTACTGGACAAGCGCAGCGCCATTTTGCCTTGCAGTATAGGCATTGCCTACAGTGCAGGGGAGTCGCTGGAGCTTGACGAAATGATGCGCCGGGCAGGTGTTGCCAGGCTGCAGGCTAAACAGAGACATCCCTGCACTTATCAGGTCTACAATCCTTCTGTGGATGCCCGGCAAAGCCTGGCTGATGAGTTAGAACCCGAGCTGGCCGGAGCTCTGAGAAAGAACCAGTTTGAGTTATTTTTTCAGCCCAGGATTGATCTGAAAACGGGAAAAATTGCAGGCGCTGAAACTCTGGCCCGCTGGTTACACCCCAGCCGCGGCCTGATTATGCCTGGTGAGTTTATAACCCTCTGTGAACAGAATGGCATGATCATTCCCATGGGTTACTGGGCCATCCACCGGGCGGGCATACAGTTAAATGCTTTGCACAACGCCGGTTACAGTCACTGTCGTGTGAGTGTTAACCTGTCATTCTGCCAGTTTCAGGACAGTAAACTGGTTGCTACTATTGATCGAATCATCCAAAAAAATAAGATCAACAGTGCTTACCTTGAGCTGGAGCTCACCGAGTCAGTGCTAATTAGTGACGAACAGCATGTATCGGACTGCCTGCAAAAACTTTCAAACCTCAGCATTGAATTCTCGCTGGATGATTTTGGCACCGGTTACTCTTCTTTTGCCTTACTGCAAAAACTGCCCATCAGCACATTAAAAATTGACCGTTCGTTTATCCGCAATGTCACCACTAACCCTGATGATGCCGAAATCGTGCGCACGATGATCAACCTGGCGCACAGCCTGGGTAAAAAAGTCATCGCTGAAGGTGTCGAAACTCAGGATCAACTCGCGTTCCTGTCTGATCACGGCTGCGACCAGGTACAAGGCTATTTGTTCAGCCCGCCTGTACCTTTTAATGACTTTATACAGATGCTGGAGCAGGAATAAGTCCGCGCCTGTAGCTTAACGCTTCCAGCAAATGCGCAGAGACAATCTGTTCCTGTCCGGCAAGATCCGCAATGCTTCTGGCAACCCGAAGAATACGATGAAAAGCGCGGGCCGATAACTGCATGCGCTCAAGTGCATTCACCAGCATCAGCTTATCCGTATCACTGATCTGACACTGCCGCTCCAGCTCTCGCCCTTCTAACCGCTGATTACAACAACCCTGTCGTAAAAGCTGCCGTTGCCTCGCCAAAACAACTCGTTCACGTATCTGCTCACTGGTTTCACAAACACCATAGTCCTGCAGCATCTCTGTTTTAGAAATCGCATTGACCCACAACTGCATATCAATACGATCCAGCAGCGGGCCGGATATTTTATCCTGATAACGCCGAACCCGGTCGGGACTGCAACGACAGCGGTCACTGCCATCATTAAAATATCCACAGGGACAGGGATTCATGGCCGCCACCAGCTGAAAGCGTGCAGGAAAGCGACATTGGCGCGCCGCACGAGAAATCAGAATTTCACCGGATTCCATAGGCTCACGCAGCACCTCAAGTACTTTGCGGCTGAACTCAGGCAGCTCATCCAGAAACAGAACCCCCTGGTGGGCCAGTGATATTTCCCCCGGCCCCGGCAGGCTGCCACCACCCACCAGCGCCACCGCCGAGGCGGTATGGTGAGGTGCACGAAAAGGCCGCTGCCCCTGAGGCTGATCTTCCGGTGTGCCCGCTACGGAATACACGGCTGCTACTTTAAGCCGCTCTGACTCATCCATTTCAGGCAGTAAGCCGGGCAGCCGGTTGGCCAGCATACTTTTTCCACTGCCGGGCGGCCCTGCCAGAATCAGGTTATGCTGACCGGCAGCCGCAATTTCCAACATACGTTTGGCTTTGCCCTGGCCTTTTACGTCCATCAGATCAGGATAAACCGGTGGGTGCAAATCGCTCACAGGTACAGGCTGAAAGACCGGAATCAGCTCACTGCCTGCCAGATGGGCAACCACCTGCAGCAAGTCCTGCGCCGGGTAAATAAGCAAGTCACGCAATAACCCGGCTTCTTCCTGGTTACCTTGCGCCAGCACCAGACTACGTCCCGCCGCCACACACTGCATGGCCGCAGGCAAGACACCTTTTACCGGTCTGAGCTGACCCGATAAAGCCAATTCACCAATAAACTCCTGCGCCGAAAGCCCGTCTGCCGGTATCTGCTGACTGGCTGCCAGAATACCTACAGCGATAGCCAGGTCGTAGCGCCCACCGGCTTTTGGCAGGTCAGCCGGGGCCAGATTGATGGTAATACGGCGTTGAGGAAATTTAAAACCGGCATTAATCAGGGCACTGCGCACCCGTTCACGGCTTTCTTTGACCGCTGTTTCAGGCAAGCCAACAATGGATAAGGCGGGTAAGCCGCCAGAAAGGTGGACTTCAACCGTCACGGCGGGGGCATCAACCCCGACCTGTGCCCGGCTGTGGACAATGGCTAGAGACATAACATCCTTCCCTGGATGTGAATTTCAGATTAGTTATTAGTCCGTATCAGTGGCTGATAACTGTTGTTCAAGCTGTATCAGCTGCTGCTCCAGCTGCTCGATTTTTTCACGGGTACGGCCCAGCACAGCAGCCTGAGCATCAAATTCATCACGGGTCACCAGATCAAGGCGGTTAAAAGTCCCCTGAAGAATCGCACCCACCTGCTGCTTCATGGCCTCTTCGCCCGGCAGGCCCGCCTGCCCGGACATTAGCTGAGAAAACTGCTCACTGAGCCCCTCAATTAATTTCTGATTAATCATCTCAAATCCCAGAAAATTCCTGTTTTATTGCGGCCACTATATCAGGTTATTACACCTGATTGTAAACGCACCAATACAGTGCACGCACCCTGATTGTGCACAACAGGATGACAGCACCCCTTGCCCCTGGATGTAACAGCACGCACAAAAAACATCATAACTTATTGTTTTTAAATATATTAAAAAAACATGGCACGGTACCCGCTATATACAAGGCAAATCATTTAATTGATCTAATTTTCAGCTTCCCTATGAAGCACACCTAAAATCCAGGGGGATAACATCCATGAAACTGATCTCCGCAGTTATTAAGCCGTTTAAGCTTGACGATGTCAGAGAAGCACTCTCTGAAGTCGGTATCGCAGGTATTACTGTGACTGAAGTAAAAGGCTTTGGCCGTCAGAAAGGCCACACCGAACTTTATCGTGGTGCCGAATATGTTGTCGATTTCTTACCCAAAGTACGTGTTGATGCCGCGGTAGCTGATGACCTGGTTGACCAGGTTGTTGAGGCGATCAGCCGGGCAGCACAAACAGGAAAAATCGGCGATGGCAAAATCTTTGTGATGCCACTTGAGCAAGCTATTCGTATCCGTACCGGCGAAGCCGGTGACGAAGCGCTTTAAATCCCTCTATAAAACTTTCCGGAGAGCTCAGTAATGGAAGAACTTCTGAATTCAACAGTTGGGGATGTAACCCAGCTTAAATATGCACTCGATACGTTTTACTTCTTAGTTTGTGGTGCTTTGGTTATGTGGATGGCGGCAGGTTTTGCCATGCTCGAAGCGGGCTTGGTACGTGCCAAAAATACGACTGAAATCCTGACCAAAAACATCGCGCTTTATGCGATCTCCTGCATCATGTACCTGGTATCCGGTTACGCCATTATGTATGGCGGTGAATACCTGCTGACAGGTATTACCGGCGATGGTTTCACCGGTGCTGAAGAGCCTGCCACTTATGCACCTTCTGCAGACTTTTTCTTCCAGGTGGTTTTTGTAGCAACAGCAATGTCCATCGTATCCGGCGCCGTTGCCGAGCGTATGAAACTCTGGGCGTTCCTGGCTTTCGCGGTTGTGATGACTGGTGTGATCTATCCGCTGGAAGGTTCATGGACCTGGGGCGGCAACGATGTATTCGGCATGTACAACCTGGGTGATCTGGGCTTCTCTGACTTTGCAGGTTCCGGCATTGTTCATATGGCTGGTGCTTCTGCGGCACTGGCGGGTGTTTTGGTTCTGGGTGCCCGTAAAGGTAAGTACAGCAAAACCGGCGCAATTAATGCAATCCCGGGTGCTAACCTGCCACTGGCAACCCTGGGTACCTTTGTACTTTGGCTGGGCTGGTTTGGCTTTAACGGTGGTTCCGTTCTGGCAACCTCCGACGTCGAAAACTCTAATGCGGTAGCCGTTGTCTTTATGAATACCAACGCAGCCGCTGCCGGTGGTGTGGTTGCAGCCCTTATTGTTGCCCGTATGTTATTTGGCAAGGCTGATTTAACCATGGCATTAAACGGTGCTCTGGCCGGTCTGGTGGCTATTACAGCTGAACCTTCAACACCTACAGCCCTTCAGGCAACGCTGTTCGGTGCTATTGGTGGTGCCCTGGTTGTATTCAGCATCCTGACACTGGATAAGCTAAAAATTGATGACCCAGTTGGTGCCATTTCCGTACACGGTGTTGTGGGTCTGCTCGGTCTGCTGCTGGTACCGGTTAGCAATGGTGATTCCACCTTCTCTGGCCAGATTATTGGTGCCCTGACTATCTTTGTCTGGGTCTTCGGTGCAAGCCTGATTGTTTGGCTGGCGCTTAAAGCCATTATGGGTGTACGTGTTAGCGAAGAAGAGGAATACGAAGGTGTCGACCTGTCCGAATGTGGCATGGAAGCTTACCCTGAGTTCACCTCTGTGAAGTAAGCACAAACACTAAAACTTACAAGGGTGCTTCGGCACCCTTTTCCTGTTTTTAGCCATCCTGCACAGTAATCTGCTCTAAATCTGGTTATACTGGATCAAATTTTAGCCCTGGGTAGCACTTGTCGCTTTAGGAAAGATGCTACCCGGATGAATAGGAGAACGTTATGAAACTGGTCAGCGCGGTAATTAAGCCGTTCAAACTGGATGACGTCCGCGAAGCTCTGTCCGAAATCGGTATACAGGGTGTTACCGTCACTGAAGTGAAGGGTTTTGGACGCCAGAAAGGTCACACTGAGCTTTACCGGGGTGCGGAATATGTTGTGGACTTCCTGCCTAAAGTGAAAATTGAAGTGGCTGTGGATGACAATATGGTCGATCAGATCATTGAGTCTATTGCGTCTACCGCTAACACCGGAAAAATCGGTGACGGTAAGATTTTTGTGATGCCACTGGAGCAGGTTATCCGTATCCGTACCGGCGAAAGCGGCCCGGACGCGCTCTAAATACTGTTAACCGTCTGTGTCAGACACTCACTTCGGTAAACATGGTTCGCCCGTTCATTGAAGTAAGTAATAGGGTTGCTGGTTATTATCAGCAACCTTTTTTTATGCCTGAAAAAACAAACCCGCTCCCTTTTCTTTTAAAAATATAACCTATTGTTTTTTAACATATAAATTAACAAGCCACCCCTCCACGCAAAACCTCCCCAGACAACATCTGTTTATTTGTTGATCAAACCCTGCATTTCTTAAGGTTATTTTAAGGTGCCCTGTCTATTCTGAAGTTATTGAAGTCAGAGACCTGATAGCTTCAAAAAACGATCGCGATTAAGGAAGTCCATCGTATAGCCAAACACTCGATATTAATTATTAGGAAATCATGATGGATTTTTCAGATCACGCTAAACAAAGCTACATCACCCGTAATGTTAATTTAAGCCGGGCCAGCCAGGTGATTGATCAGCAACCGGCCTCCGGTGATCTTCTTTTATGCCGGGTCGACAGAATCCGCCAGCATACCCGGCTGGAAAATATTCATGGCCGCCGGGAGCACCTTTACGAAGGTGACCAAATTATTGTGGTAGCCGCAGAGCGTTATGCCACCGGGCAGTTCAGTTCAGCACTACCAACATCCGATGCGGCCTGTCACTTAATCGCAGCGGGCGGCATTGCCGGACATGTGACCCACCGCAGTCGGCAGGTAAAAGCGCCCACCGAGCTAACGTTAATAGGTGTGATAGCCGATTCACTCGGTAAACCGTTAAACCTGTCCGCGTTCTCACCCCTGAGCACCCTGGACACTCAACATGCCGACATACCCGTGCTGGTTGTTATCGGCAGCGACATGAATGCCGGTAAAACCACAACGGTCTGTGCGGGCATTAACGGCTTTACCGGGCTGGGCCTGAAAGTGGCGGGCGCTAAGCTCACCGGCACCGGTGCCGGCCCTGATTACTGGCGCATGTGGGATGCAGGTGCCTGCCATGTCGTGGACTTTGTGGATGCCGGTTTGCCTACCACGGTCGGGCGCTCGATTCCGGACTTTATCGATCTCGTCAGGCGCTTTAAAGCCTCCGCCATTCAGGCCGGTGCGCAGGTTTTGGTCTTGGAAATTGCAGACGGTATTCTGCAGCCCGAAACGCGCGCATTAATTAACGCGCCCCGCTTTATCAACGAAATCTCCGGTGTACTGATCGCCGCTGAAAGTGCAACTTCAGCGGTTATGGTTTCGGAAAGGGTCATACAAGCAGGTTTCCCGGTTTACGGCATCAGTGGTTTATTCACCCGCTCACCGCTGGCCTGTGAAGAAGCCGCACAAGGTACCGGCTTGCCCATTTTTACACCTTCTGACCTGGTTAAACCACACGTCAGCAACTACCTGCACAACGCCGTTACAAAGGAGCATGAAAGTGCCTATATCCTTGCTGGATAATAAACGTCGCCGTTTATTCCTGGCACTGATCACCATTGCGCTGATCCAGTCACTGTGCCTCATTGCGATGGTTTATCAGGCCAAAGCACTACTGGAAACAGACAAGGTCAGCCTCAGTGCCGGCTGGATCAGCCTGGCGATCGCAGGTATCAGCCTGATCGCCGCAGGCCGTTACCTTGAGCGTTATTTTTCCGAGTCGTTTGCGCAGCAGTACATCAATGAATTACGCCAGGCCGTGTTTCATAAAGTGCTGCAACTACCGCCAGCTGACTCGGTCATGCTTAACAAAGGTGGCACTCTGTTGCGACTGACCGGTGATATGACCGCGTTGCGCAACTGGATTGTAAACGGCCTGCTGCCTGCCGTGATTTTAGGTATCTGGCTACTGGTAGCCCTGCTCGGCCTGACACAACTCCACCCCTGGTTCAGCCTGAGCCTGGTGCCTGTGGCACTACTGGCCATTGCTGGTAATTACCTGATTGGTAAACATTTATATCACTACTCTAAGCAGGTCAGAAAAGTCCGGGGGCGACTGATCGGTCATGTGAACGATAAGCTGAGGGATATAAACCTTATCAAAGCGTTTAATCAGCACAGCCGTGAAAGACGCCGTTTTGATGAGCAGAGCGACCGTCTGGCCGACGGAAACTGCCAGCGAGCGAACGTATCCGGTTTGCTGCGTGGTTTTAACGAGGCGATGTTAGGCCTGGGTGTCTTAACCTTGCTGGTAACCGGTTTTATGCTGTCTGAAAGGCAGCTGATTCAAGCCGGTGATATTGCCATTGTGATGACAGCCGCACTGTATTTGCTCTCTCACCTGCGTCCCCTCGGCCGCCTCTACGAACTCTGGACATTAAAAAACGTCGCCGAGCACAAGTTGCAATACTTTTTTAGCCGGAAGCCCTTACGTCAGAACGGGCGCAAAAAACGTCCGGCAGGGCTGGTAAGCCTTCAGCTGGACAACCTTTATGTTGAGCAACGTTTCATCCCTGTTTGTGCACAGATTCAGGAAGGTCAGCATATCTGGCTGCAAGGCCAGACCGGTGTTGGAAAAAGCTCACTGCTATCCGTACTTGCTGGTTTGTTATCCGCAACCTCCGGGCGACTTAACATCAACGGGGTCAAACTTTCCCGTTACCAGCCTGCGGTTATTTCACAGCTTGTCACCCTGGTCAGTGCTGATATGCCGCTGCTGCGTGGCACCCTGCGCAAAAATCTGTTTTATGGTGCCCGTCAGCAATCAGAGGCCTACACCCAACAGGTTTTACAACTCTGCGCTCTGGAAGACTGGATTAAGCAGTTACCCGCCGGACTGGATACCCGCCTGCTGGGATACGGCGATAATCTGTCCGGCAGTCAAAAATACAAGATCATGCTGGCGCGGGCTTTATTAAGACAGCCAAAATTCCTGCTGATTGATACAGACGCATCTCACTATGATCCGGAGATTCAACAGGTAATCCAGTCTCTGTTTAAGAACTTTGAGGGTGCCATGCTTATCTGCTCAGATATCGGCTTACCCGAGACCGCCTATGATCAAATCTGGCAACTGACCGATCAACAGCTACACATCAAACAACCCATACCTCCTTCAACTGCCCAGATAGTGCAACTGATATGAATACAAACACCCCCCACAGTGCTCTGCCAGGCCCCGGTCAAATAAAACGGGTGATATTTCCGGCCTGCCAAAATCTGCCGGTCTGGATCTATCGCCCAAAGCATGACCTGTACAAACCACAGGCGATTGTTGCCGTGCATGGTATTTCAAGAAATAGCCAGCAACAGGTTCAGGCCTATGCGGGATTGGCTGAAGAACACGGCCTCTGGCTGCTGGCCCCTGAATTCGACAAGGCTCAATTTCCCGGCTACCAGCGTCTGGCAAAAACGGCGCAGGCTGCCCGCGCTGATCTGGCGCTTAATACCTTACTGATTGCATTCAGAGGCCTCAGGCAACAACCTGAATTAAAAATACACCTGTGTGGTTACTCCGGCGGCGCTCAGTTTGCCCACCGCTACGCCTACCTGCACCCCTACAATCTGGCCTCGCTCACCTTGGTCAGCGCCGGCTGGTACACACTCACAGATGAACAGACAGATTATCCACTGGGTACGGGTGACTGGCCCAAATGGCAGGGGCCGTTAAGGCTCAATGATTTTCTGAAGATCCCGGCTTTTGTCATGGTTGGCAGTCAGGATATCAGACGAGAGAAAAGTCTCCGGCAGGATACCCGGGTTGATCACCAGCAGGGACTCAACCGACTCCAGCGGGCACATACCTGGGTTGAGACGACCAACCGTGCCAAACAGACACAAGGCCTGACCCCGGACATCAGACTCTGCCTAATGCCCAATCAGCGCCATGACTTTCAAAAAAATGTTCAGGACAGCGACATGCTGTTTCAAATCAGCCATTTCTGGTATCAAATTGAAGGAAACTACGATGAAAACTTATCCCCTATTACTGGCTGGCGTGCTCGGGCTGATGCTGTCCGGCTGTCAGGTTAAATCCACCGTCAGCAGCGGTGTCAGGCTCAGTGGCCCGGAAGTCCGGCAGCTGTTCGTCGGCCACACGGTCGAATCCTATAACCTGAGTTCCGGCGTCACCAGTCTCAGCTACTACTATTCGGATGGCCGGGTAGAGCAGATGCGTCACGGCGCCAAACGCAAAGGCCACTGGAAAGTAGAACCGGGCGGTAATATCTGCCTGAGCATGGATAACAAACCCTTTAGCTGCCGCCTGATCTACCGTGACGGCGACCGCTATTACAAATACCGCACGACCAAACAGGGAAAGCACAAAAAAATTATTCGCTACCAGTGGTTCAAACCCGGCAGAGCTTTTATAGCTGAATGATCAGGTTAGCAAAAGCCGCGTAAACCCTCGCCCACTCGGGCGGGGATCCACAACAACCGACACACTGGGTGATAGTCTTCTGCCGGGTTCTTATACTGTTTCAGACGGCGGTATCAGAACCAGTTTGCCGATAAATTTTTTCGCCATAAAGACCTGCTGGGCCTCTGCGATATGATCTAACGGAAATTCTTCTGCAATCAGCGGCTTCAGCTCACCACGTTCGATATAGGCCATCAGGTTTTCAAAGACCTTGCGTGACTGGTAGGTGCAACCAAAGAAGCTCAGATCCTTGAGGTACAAAGTTCTGACATCCATATCCACCATAGGCCCACCTATAGCACCCGCAACCGCATAACGCCCTCCCCGGCGCAGTGCCTGTGGCAATAACGGCCACTGATCACCCGCCACCAGATCAATCACCACATCAACAGAGTCAGGTGCCAGGGCCTGTTCCAGTGGCATATCCCGTGCAATCACCTCATCCGCTCCCAGCGCCCGAATCTGATCCATTTTATCGGCACCACAGATGGCAATCACTTTGGCCTTGCGACGCTTGACCAATTGAATGGCCGCTGAACCCACACCCCCGGAAGCACCGGTTATCAAAACCGTTTCATTTGCCTTTACATCGGCCCGGTCAATCATATTTTCTGCCGTAGAGTAAGCGCAGGGAAAAGACGCCAGTTCGGCATCACTGAGAGAACTATCAACGGTAAATGCTTCTTCCGTGCGAGCCGTTGTGTACTGTGCAAAGCTTCCGTCACATTCCGAGCCAAAGGTAATACACAGATAGTCGCTGTTCCCCGCAGGGAATTCCTGCATACTACGTACCAGCACACGCTCACCCAGGCGATCCGGACTGACACGCGCCCCTATGGCCACAATTTCTCCACAGCAATCCGCGCCCTGAATACGGGGAAAAGTCAGCGGCTGCCCCGACCAGGTAGCGTCATCATCATTAGCCGTATCAAATCCCGTTGCTGCCCCGGCGTTGGTCTGGGAGGTAACCGCTTTTGAGTACCAGCCAATGCGGGTATTAATATCCGTATTATTTACCGCGCTGGCACCAACCCGAATTAATACCTCATGATCACCGGGCTGAGGCACCGGCAGATCCGTCTTATACTCCAGTTTTTCCAAACCGCCGTGCCCGGTTAATACAACACCTGCCATGAGTTTGGGAATTGTGATTGTTTTCATAAGAACATCCAACGTTTTAAAATTCTGATTGGTTTACTGGCTCTGTTTTGAACACCCGGTTACCGGGTTTAAGGCTGGCTTCACAAGTACGATTCAGTCCGGCAGGTTAAACATCCTTTAACGGTGTGTGCTGCGCCTCACCGGCTTTAAATCACAGCGCAGGGTACCACGCATATAACGGTCGATTCGAAACTTCTGTCGAATACCACGCTGAAAATCCCGGCTGGTTCCTAATAACTGCGTACAATACTGTTTATCACCTGAATTATACTGACCGCTACACAACTCAACCTCCAAACCGGATGCTGAAAAATAAACACTGGCGTCACTGCTGTAATGGTCTTTTTTATCCTGCAGTTCAAGTAGGCGCTGCTCGCCCCGTACCAGATCAAATGCCTGTGGACTAAAAGCACGCCAGTGTTTGCCGGTGCGTACTTCAACCGGCTCTAACACACACTGCACAATATCACCGTACCGGGCGTGTTCACGCATATAGGCCATCGCTTCATACTTACGGGCTTCGGCCTCTGCCTGAGCCTGACGCTCTTTTGCCCGCGCCTCGGCCTCTGCTTTATCCAGTTCAGCCTGTTTTTCATAAGCCCGCATTTGCGCCTGTGGATTCATTCTTTCCCACTCATCATCGTCAATGCCGAGCGGATGAAAACTACAACCGGCGATGCTGATTGATGCCAACAGGCTAAAAATTATGAATTTTTTCACAACGATTCCCTTTAACAACTGATTGCAGTTTCAGATTAAAACCTGACAGCTGAATCACCGCTTAAATATCGCAGGCTAGAGTTACGGGCCAGCCCCGTGTTAGTTTAACGCACGGATTAAAAAGGATAATCAAAAATGTCATTCAATCTCGATACCTTCATTGCAGAGTGCATTGCAGTTTCAACAGAAACTGATGCATCCAAACAGATCGCGGACCTGATCAGCCAGGCGGTGGCCGATCCGGAAGCCCTGTATGCCGAAATCGGCAGACCCGAAAGTGCCAAAATCGAAAGACTCTACGTTTCAGATACACTCACTGTTTTAAATGTTGTCTGGGCACCCAAAATGACACTACTGCCTCACAACCACAATATGTGGGCGGTTATTGGCGTTTACAGCGGACGGGAAGACAATATCCTTTGGCGTCGTTTGTCAGGTGATGCACAGAACCAGATCGAAGCGGCCGGTGCAAAAACGCTGGGGGTAGGTGATGTACAACAGTTAGGTAAAAATATCATTCATTCAGTCACCAATCCGACCACTGAATTTACTGGCGCCATTCATATCTACGGCGGCAATTTCTTTGAGAATGAGCGCAGCGAATGGGATCCGCAGACGTTAAAAGAGCAACCTTACGATGTGCCCCGAAACCTGAAGTCATTCGAAGTCGAAAATTCTGTTGCCAAGCTGCGCGAAGAGCTTAAAAGCAATAGCTGATTAAAAGAAAAGGATGCGATTAGCCGATTGTCCTGGCTGATTGCATCCTTTTCACCTAGGTAATTCTTTTCGCCTCAATAATATATAGCTGCTCTAAGCCATACCCGGTTGTACCTGCCGTTCTGCCCAGGGCTGTTCTTTAATGGGCAGATGGATAAGGGCTGAGAATGCACCCACCCCGACGCCTATCCACCAGACAAGATCATAGTTACCGTATAAGTCGTACATCTCACCACCGAGCCATACACCCAGAAAACCACCCAACTGGTGCGAGAAAAAGACCAGTCCGTACAAGGTTCCCATATAACGTAGCCCGTATATCCGGGCCACCAGCCCGGCAGTTAAAGGCACGGTGGCCAGCCACAAAGCACCCATAACGACTGAAAACAGCACCACGGATTCCGGTGTAATCGGATTCAGAATAAATAACGCAGATACCAGGGTGCGCATCATATAGATGTTCGCTAACAGATACTTTCTGGAGTATCGGCTGCCCAGCCAGCCTGCCAGAATAGTGCCACCGATATTCGAAATACCAATAAGTGCAATCGCGACAGCACCCAGGGTTGATGTAGCGGTAATACCCAGGGACTGGATGATGCTGCCAGGGGCAACAGTGCTGCACATTTCCGTAATAAAAGCGGGAAAGTGCGCGGTAATAAATGCCAGTTGATAACCACAGGAAAAGAATCCCAGGAAAATAAAAATAAACGAAGGATCCCTCACCGCCCGTTTAATCACATCACCCAGGTTTTCGTCCTGCGCCTGAACTTTAACCGGCGAGGGTGGCACACGCATGAAAAACAGTGCCAGCAGGGATACAAGCACCAAACAGGCAAAAATAATAAAGACCGACTGCCAGGGAAACCCCTGTAGTAAAAACTGCGCCAGCGGCGGGCCCACAATCTGCCCGGCCGAACCGGCAGCAGTGGCAATGCCCAGCGCCAACGAACGGTGCTCGTCGGATGCCGCTCGCCCTACAACCGCAAGGATGACACCAAACCCCATGCCCGCAATACCAAAACCAACCAAAATTTCTAATAGCTGAAGCTCGCCCGGCGTAATTGCGTAGGCAGATAAAATTAGTCCGGTTGCATAACTTAAAGCACCGGCAATAATCGCCTTACGGTCACCGTACTTTTCTGCCAGCGCACTGAAAATAGGCTGTCCAATACCCCAGAATAGGTTTTGTAGCGCAATCGCAAACGAAAACTCTGTTCTGAGCCAGCCAAATTCGGCCTCAATCGGAATTTGGAAAAGACCAAAGGATGACCGAATTGCAAAGCTCACCAGTATGATCACACAGCCCGTGATTAATACCGGATTGAACAAAATATTATTTTTTTGTGTGGCTGGCATTAAAACTATCCTTGTTTTATTTTTATCAGCTTAACTGGCGTGAGCGGCACGTTCTATTCCCACTCCATCTCTTCAAAAACTCTTTGTGCATTACGCACATGAATCTGATCATAAACTTTTAAGTAGCTGAAACGGCTCTGGTCGATGTTAGAAACCTCCTGCATTTCCCCACCCTCTTCCAGCAACTGACCCACCGCTTTACGCAGAAAGAGCAGGTAATCCAGCGTGTCACGTTTTACCGTTTTCAGGTCTGTCGGATGCCCATGCCCCGGAATAATCACAGCAGGCTTCAGCGCAACAATCCGCTCAACGGCCTCAATCCAGGGTTTATGTTGTGATTGTGCACCCACCCCAAGCATACGTTCGACATAAACTACATCACCCGAAAAAAGCACATTTTCCTGTGGTATCCAAACCAGGGTTTCACCCCCGGTATGTGCGGGGCCTGCAGGTATCAGGCTTAAAGTCACACCACCAACGCTAATCTCGGTTCCGGAGTCTACTGACTCAGGCGCGGGCACAGGCTCAGTCCCCATCCAGGCTGATTTCACCCACCCGCCCATTCTTTCCTGCTGAGCCTGCCCTCGTGACTTTTGATCCTGACGTGTCTGCTCAGAAGTCAGTACTCTCGCACCCTTTCTTATAAAATACTGATTCCCAAACCAGCGATGATCCTGCCCGCCGGTATTAATCACCATCACAACCGGTAGCTTCGATACCTGAGCAATCACCTGCTCGATAGCCTGAGCCCCCTTTTGGGTGCCACCACTATCAATCAAAACAATACCCTTATCCGTGATTACAAATCCAAAGGTGGCATTGTTGCCCAAATTACGCTCGGATCGCTGTTCCAGTGGCCCGACCAGCGCATAAACCCGATCACTCACCTTGATGGTTTCAAGCACCGGCTGCGCGAAAAGTGAGCTGGAAATAAAGCTCAGCAAAACAGTGATCAGGAAACGAATCTTCATAGTTCCTCCAAAGGACACTTAACGAGCAGACGGTTTTACTTCTGAATGGGCCTGATAGTAAGCCGTGATACGAACATAGCGATAACAATAGTACCAAACATAAAACAAAACCTGTTTTGAAAAAAACATATAAATCAGTTTATTAACGCTCGCCCTACCATGCATAACAAGGATTCCTGACTATCCTGCAGACCCAATCGCGCATACATTCAGGTCACGTGACATCTTAAGTACGTAGAATAGCGGTAGGCTAAGCCCAAACAAAAACAGCCCATCTTATAGGGCACTAACATCTGTATAATGGGGCACTATAATTCCACCAGACAAGCGCCTGAGATGAAGAGCTGGAAACGTAAGTCCCTTGATCTGAAGGTTGAAAGAGCGATTCAGATACAAGCCTTACCCATCCCCGATTAAATATTGATCCCGCCGCACACCTGATTCTTACAGAACCAGAACGGCCCTATCGTTACACATTAAAAGAAATATCAGGGCCGTGATAACAAAACTTCGCGCTGCCCGGCACTATAAAGGACAACAAAATGGTAATAAGCATCAGAAAATATACCCAATCTGACCTCGACCGTGTGATGTCTGCCTGGGAAAATGCCAACAGGCTCGCACACCCCTTTTTGAAGCAAGCTTTTGTGGAAAAAGTACGCCATGACATTCCCAACCTGTACCTGCCAAACGCTGAAACATGGGTCGCAGACGTTGACGGGCACGTTGTTGGTTTTATCGCGCTACTGGGCAACGAAGTCGGAGCAATTTTTGTAGAGCCCGACTTTCAGGGCATCGGGGCAGGCAAAGCGTTAATGGATAAGGCACAACAACTACACGGTGACCTTGAAGTTGAAGTATTTAAAGAAAATGCCATCGGACGCAAGTTTTACGCACGCTATGGTTTTGAATTTATGGCGGAGTCTTCTTTCCCGGAAACCGGGGACGCTGTTTACCGACTGAAATCTACCGTAAGCCAGATACGATAGCCGATAAAATATCAGATTCCATTGCACATCTGTCATTAGGCTGAAATCCAGTATGACAATAACAGGTCATACTTTAGGTCTCCACAAACCCTCTTGTCGACCGGGTAGTAGCGCATCACACCAGGAGTGATTTTCCCAAAAAGCCTTTATGCCAGAAAGACACAAATGTTGATCCAGGATGATCTTTTTAACGCTCTGTCCACAAGCGCTTTCATCTTAAGCAGGCCAGCCCTACAATCATGTAAACGCAAATAGGGAGGCCTGCGGTGATCATTCGAAATCAGGATAAAGTCAACTCACCTACTACCATCAAACAACATTTTGAAGCGCTGGGTTATATATGCAGTGACGCTATCGCCACGTCTGTTTACTTAGCTTGTCACCTGCAAAAGCCTATCCTCGTGGAAGGCCCGCCGGGTGTGGGTAAAACCGAGCTGGCTAAGAAAACGTCCGACCTGTTATCTGCCCCCCTTATTCGTATGCAGTGTTATGAAGGGCTGGATGAAGCCAAAGCACTGTACGAGTGGAAATACGGCAAGCAGCTGCTCTATACCCAGCTATTAAAAGACCAGTTGGGTGACGTAATGCGAGGTGCAAAAGGCTTAGACGAATCAGTTTCCCGCTTACACCAGTTTGGTGATATTTTTTATTCCGATGAATTTCTTGAGCCTCGCCCGCTGCTGGAAGCATTAAGATCTGAGCATGGCTCCATTCTGCTGATTGATGAAATCGATAAAGCTGATCAGGAATTCGAAGCGTTTCTGCTGGAGCTGCTCTCGGATTACCAAATTTCGATTCCCGAGCTGGGCACGATAAAAGCAAAATCAAAACCCATCGTCTTTTTAACCAGTAATAACACACGGGAACTTAGCGATGCGCTGAAGCGACGCTGCCTGCATTTATATATCCCCTTCCCTTCAAAAGCCATTGAGCAAAAGATCATTACCGCTCAGGTACCTGAACTGAATGACAAGCTTAAACAGCAGTTGGTCGCTTTTATCAGTGAACTACGGGAAATGGCCCTGAAAAAAGTACCCGCCGTCAGTGAAACGATAGACTGGGCCCGTGCGCTTTTATTGCTCAATGTCGACAACCTGGATCATGAATGGGTAAAAACCACACTTAATCTATTACTAAAATTTCAGGACGATATAGAAGCGGTTGAGCCTGAGATACACAACCTTCTGAAAGCAGCGACAAGGGACAGTTAATCGACTCAAGGGTCGACATTAATCATGCAAAAAGTACTGGGCAACTTTATTCACGCACTGCGACAGGCAGGCCTCCCGATTTCATCGGCAGAGACGCTGGACGCATTAAATGCCGCCCGGTTGGTAGGCATCGATAACGCGCCGTTGCTTAAGCACTCACTGGGCATGACCCTGACCAAACGTTTAGAGCATCGGCTGATTTTTGATCAAGTCTTTGAGCAGTTTTTTAACAGCCACAATCAGCGCAAAGCTGACAATCCGACAGACGTATCTGAGACAGCCATTAAAACGTTAGAAGATACAGCTGAAACACCTTATGCAGAAACTGCTGTTTTCGATTCTGCCATCAGCCTGCAATCACCTCTGGCACAGCAGTTGATAGATAACAATCAGGCAGCGCTGCAAGTCATGATCACCGGTGCCGCAACGGCATCAGGCGCTCAGGACATTGCTTTTATGACACAAGTGCCAATGGTCACCTTTAAAATCATGCAAGCTCTGGGTGATCGCCAGCTTCAACAGGAGCTGACGAAAATGGCCAACCGCGATGAAAACAATGCACAAGTTCAACTGCTGCGCCAACGCAGATCCCAGCTGCAACAGCAGATACGGGATTTTGTTGAACAACAGTATTTATTATTTAACAAAAACGAGCCCCAGAAACTGCGGGAAAACAATCTGCAAAAAGTTAACCTGACGAGTATTGATCAAAGAAACTACAAGCTCATGGGTGAACTGGTTCGCAAGGCAGCTAAGCGACTGGCAAGCATGCACAGTCACAGAAGGCGCATCACCAAACGGGGCCTGTTGGATGTCAGGCGCACCATCGCCGCCAACGCCGCTTACGATGGCTTTCTTTTCCACACTAAGTGGAAATCCACACGGATAGAAAGACCCAAAGTGGTGGTAATATGCGATGTCAGCGGCTCTGTCAGCAAAGTAGCACGGTTTCTCCTACTCTTTCTGTATTGCCTGCAAGATGTCCTGCCACATGTTCGTTCCTTCGTGTTTTCATCGGATATGGCTGAAGTCACTCAGCTCTTTGAAAAGCAGGAGATGGACCAGGCACTGGCAGACGTCATACACCATTGGGGCAACAAACCCACCGACTATGGCAAGGCGCTGGATGACTTTCAGGAACTTGCGCTTGCCGATATCGACAACCGCACAACGGTTATTATGTTGGGAGATGCCCGCAATAATAATGAAGATGGCAATATAACCGTCTGGGAAGAAGTCTACCGCCGCAGCCAGCGTGTTATATGGCTAAACCCGGAAGCACAATTAAATTGGGACAGCGGCGATTCCATTATGAGCAAATACGCGCCTTATTGCTCCCACGCAGAAACCTGTAACTCACTTCGGGATCTGAACAGAATTCTGGGAACCGTCTTAAAACATAAAGCGTAATTGTGTTAAACAATTAAGCGCCCCTGCCAACACCGCAAAGAATTCAGTGTAACTGACAGGGGTTAAATATTAAATTTCTGTACCCAACATACGCTTCAAAATACCGTCTTTATCAATAAAATGGTGTTTCAGAGCGCCTGCTATATGCAGCACAATGGCTAAAATTAACAGCTTACCGCCCAGGCCATGCATAGCTTTACCGGCGTTACTCAATAATTCATGACCTTCTCCGGCAGCGATCAGCTCCAGCCCAAATAAACCAACAGGATAACCACCTCCAACTGACATTATTATGCCTGATACAGGCATGAGCAACGTTCCAGCCAACAGTACAAAATGGACTGCGGTCGCTAATTTTTGTTGCCAATGGGGGGAGACTGTCAACGGTTGAGGTAGTGGATTGCGCAACCGATGTATCACTCGATAGAGGGCAAACAGCAATATCAACAGGCCAACCGACTTATGCAGGCCAATTAATGCACCTTTATCTGGCGAGCGAGGTAATTCTTCCAAATAGAGGCCAAATGCCAGACTACCGATCATCGCAAACGCGATCAGCCAATGAAGAATGACAGTAAGTTTAGAAAATTTTGAATAGGTATTCACGTTAATTACTCGAAATAGAACCTGAAGCGTAAATATTAACCATCTTCCTGTTAGTTATTAATGACTGAACATGTAAAGCTAGGTAAAGGTTTGTAAAGCAAAGCATTAACACACTAATGGTTATTTGATCCTAACCTGAATGTTATTCGATGGATTGACCCGTTAGACGATTTTCGCTTACGTGTGCGCCAGGCGCACGTAATGGCTATTGTCGCTGAATAATTCGCTAAGCAATTGATTTTTATATAATTATGAAGCCCGCTGGCCGCTTTGCAGAGGGTCGGGTTTTGTCGCCATATTAGGGGTAGGTAGACGGCTCATCAGCTGCTAACACCGTATTTACCGGGGTTAGTTACGCTGGCTGGACGGGTAATATTCCTGCTGCTGTTTTGACATAGCTGCCGTCAACACAAGCAGCAGAACGTATAAGTACCTCGTTGCGCAATAACGGGATAAGCTCATTTTATTTTTACGGAAGTCACTATGACTGATCAATATGACTACCTGATCGTGGGTGGTGGAATAGTCGGCCTGTCCACCGCATGGCAATTGCAACTTCAGTGCCCGGATAAGCGCATCGGCCTGCTGGAAAAAGAATCCTCTTTTGCACAACACCAGACAGGCCATAACAGCGGTGTTATTCATGCCGGTGTTTACTACGCACCGGGCAGCCTGAAAGCCGAGTTTTGTCGTGAAGGTGTTGAGAAAACCATCGCCTTCTGCCAGGAAAACGATATCCAGTATGAGCAATGCGGCAAGCTGCTGGTTGCAACCAATAAGTTGGAGCATGAACGTATGCTCGTGCTTTATGAGCGCTGTCATCAGAACCAACTGGATGTGGAGCTACTGGATGCCGAACAATTAAAAATCCGTGAACCTAATATCCAGGGCTCAGGTGCCATTTTTGTTAAGACGACGGGCATTGTTGATTATCAACAGGTCTGTCACAAAATGGCCGAGTGCTTTCGGACGCTGGGTGGCGAGACGCTGTTAAAGACCGAAGTCACCGGAATGACGGAAAGCCGCGAAGAGATAACAGTTACAACGAATCAGGGAACATTTCACTGCCGTTACCTGATCTGTTGCTCCGGCCTGATGGCTGATCGGCTGACACGTATGCTGGCGATCAAAACGGATTTTCAGATTATTCCCTTCCGAGGTGAATACTACCGCTTGCCGAACGAAAAGAGTGATATCGTCAATCACCTGATTTACCCCATACCGGACCCGGATCTGCCGTTTCTGGGTGTGCATCTGACCCGTATGATTGATGGCTCAGTTACCGTTGGCCCCAATGCAGTTCAGGGCTGGAAGCGCGAGGGTTACGGACGCATTAATATCAGCATACGGGACATCTGGGATATGCTGCGTTTCCCGGGTTTCTGGCGGGTACTTCAACAGCATTTAGGTACCGGAATTATAGAAACCAAAAATTCACTATGGAAACCAGGCTACCTGAAACTGGTTCAGAAATACTGCCCGTCTGTGCAGGAAAAAGATCTTCAGCCATACCCTGCCGGAATCCGTGCTCAGGCCGTTATGCGTGATGGCTCTCTGGTGCATGATTTTCTGTTCGCTGAAAGCCCCCGCTCTTTGCACGTCTGCAACGCACCCTCTCCGGCGGCAACCTCTGCGATACCTATCGGCCGTCATATAATTGAACGTGTTATGCAGACCGAGTCTGCGTTAGATAACTGAGGGTTTTTAAGTAGTTAGTCGCTTTGATACCGATAACAGTGACGCACTGAGCAAATCTGAAGAAGATAAATGAGCTAGTTATATCTGCCGAAACAGGGCGGCGACTACGATGCCAGAGGCAATCGCTGGCATCGGCTTTTTCAGAAAAAACATAACGGTTGCAGTGGTTAATAAAGCCAGTCGTGCACCATTATCACCCGTAACGGCAAGGGGTGTCAGCAGGGCAACAAGCACAGAGCCAGACATGGCATTAATGAATTGTTTTACCCGGTAGCCGATAGGGATAAATGACATTACAAAAACACCACCCCAGCGGGTTCCCAGGGTGACTACGGCCATAATCAGAATGATCCATAACGGCCCAAAGCCCGTTGTTTCAATACTCATGGCTTTTTATCCACCCAGACAGCCCCTAAAGTACCGCCCGCCAAGGCGCCCACCACTACGTGGCTATTAGGCGGTAAATACCAATACGCTAACAGTGATGAGGCCCCAGCAACTGCCCAGATAGTAACAATACGAACATTTTTATCTCCGCCAACGACCATCGCCAATAAGAAACACGCCATTACCATATCCAGGCCAAGGCTCATCGGGTCATGAATCGCACTACCAAAGTAAAGACCAAGCCAGGTACCCAGCACCCAGAAGGTCCAAAGGGCAAGACCTCCTCCAAATAGGAGCCCCATTGCAGGCTCACCCTTCAAAAAGGATTGCAGCGACATTGCCCAGTTAGCATCAGAAACAAAAACCATCACGCCGTAGCGCTTTGCGGGAGGAAGATGGCGCAGCCAGGGATAGAGGGTTGCACCCATCAGCAGGTGGCGAGCGTTAATGGCAAACACCGTTATTGCCAAAGGCACAATAGCGACCTGAGACCCCCACAGCTCCAGGGTGGCAAATTGTGATGCACCCGCAAAGACGAGTGTACTCATCACTATAATCGACGTATTGTCTAAACCAACCTGAGTAGCAGAGAGCCCAAAAGCCAGTCCGAAAACAACTACAAAAAAGGAAATGGGTACCAGTTGTTTAAATCCAGCCCATATATTATTGCGATTAAGTGCGTGTAAGCCGGATTCTAATTCAGGCAAGACAATTGTCTTCTGTGTGAACACATCCGCAGATGGTCGGATAGACCACTATTCAGTCCGCTCGAACATCAGATCCCAGACACCGTGGCCAAGTCGTTCACCACGTTTCTGAAATTTAGTCACAGGACGCCATTCAGGCTGGGGAGAGTACTGCCCTTCGCCTGCAACATTCTCGTAGCCTTCAGCGACATTCATCACGTCCATCATGTGCTCGGCATAGTTTTCCCAATCGGTCGCCATATGGAAAACACCGCCCACTTTAAGCTTGCTGCGCACGGCCTGAGCAAATTCCGGCTGTACGATGCGGCGCTTGTGGTGTTTCTTTTTATGCCAGGGATCAGCAAAGAACAGTTGCAAAGTATCGAGGCTATTATCGGGAATGCACTGGGCCAGTACTTCTATGGCATCATCGCAGTACACACGGATATTATGCACTTTTTGCTCCAGCGCGTTGTTCAGCAGGCGACCAACACCCGGACGGTGAACTTCGATACCAATATAGTTTTTTTCCGGCTGGTCTTTGGCCATAGAAAGCAGTGAGTCGCCCATACCAAAACCGATTTCCAGTACCACCGGTGCTGTGCGGCCAAAGGCCTCATCAATAGCCAGTTTACCGGCGGAAAGCTCCAGCCCCAGTTCAGGCCAGGCTTCATCAAAACCTCGCTGCTGACCTTCGGTCATACGTCCTGCGCGTAATACAAAGCTGCGAACCTTACGCATGTATTTTTCTTCGCCCGCTTCGGTTTCAGGCAGAGTATTTTGCTGTTCTTCAGTCATGATGTGTTTCTTAACAAATTCAGTCTTTAAAAAATAAGGCCCGATAACAGAGACCGGGCCTGTGGATAACCTGATTAAGCTTATTTGATCAGGCCGTCCATCGGGGAGGAAGCACTGGCGTACTTTTTACGGGGCATACGCCCTGCAAGGTAAGCTTCACGACCGGCTTCAATGGCTTTGCGCATGGCTGAGGCCATCATTTCCGGATGAGTCGCGGCAGCAATAGCAGTATTCATCAGCACACCTTCACAACCCATTTCCATAGCAATTGCCGCATCTGATGCAGTACCTACACCGGCATCTACCAGGACAGGCACTTTGGCGCTTTCCATTATAATTTTGATATTATGCGGGTTCAAAATACCCAGGCCCGAGCCAATCAAGGAACCCAGTGGCATCACCGCCACACAACCCATGTCTTCCAGTTGTTTTGCAACAATAGGATCATCGTTGCAATAAACCATCACATCAAAGCCATCTTTAACCAGAATTTCAGTGGCTTTAATGGTTTCAACCATGTTCGGGTAAAGGGTTTTCTGATCACCCAGCACTTCCAGTTTCACCAGGTTATGGCCACCCAGCAACTCACGAGCCAGACGACAGGTACGTACGGCATCTTCAGCGGTATAACAGCCTGCGGTGTTTGGCAAAATGGTGTATTTATCCGGTGAAATCACGTCTAGCAAATTAGGCTCATCCGGATTCTGGCCGATATTGGTACGGCGTACAGCCAGGGTGACAATTTCCGCGCCACTGGCTGCAATAGCCTCGCGGGTTTCGTCCATATCTTTGTATTTGCCGGTGCCTACTAACAGGCGGGAATTGTAGCTTTTACCGGCGATAACCAATGCATCGTTTAACTGCTCTGACATCTTTGTATTCCCAGATTTTCTTTAGGATTGTCGTGATCGTTGCCAGGCTGATTCAGCCGCCACCGATCGCGTGCACAATTTCTACATTATCGTTTTGCGACAGCACCGTGGCAGGGTGCTCACTGCGCGGAATAATTTCCATATTCAGCTCAATCGCAATGCGTTTCTCTGCCAGACCGAGCTGCTCAACCAAGTCTGCCAGCGATGCACCCTCGTCGAGCTCCAACGTGTCACCATTTAGCTTAATTTGCATTGATCTGATTCCTGGTCAATTTAAATGCTGTATAAAAAAGTGCTGCCCAGCCGGTTAAAAAAGCCAGCCCGCCTATCGGTGTCACCGCACCCAACCAGTGGGTGCCGGTTAAGGCTAACAGGTAAAGACTGCCGGAAAATAACAGGATGCCGATCAGAAAACCCCAGCCAGCAAGACTCAGCGCACGTTCTGAATAAGTAACACCGGTACAGGCCAGCAGCACAACGGCCAGCAATGCCAGCGTATGATAAAACTGGTATTGCACAGCGGTTTGAAAAACGTCCATCAGATGGGATGGCAACCGGCCACGCAGGCCATGAGCGCCAAAAGCCCCCAAGGCAACTGCGGTAAAACCACTGACCGATGCACAGAACAAGAAAAAACGGGTTGGCATAAAATTCTCTATCTGGCTGAACAGCAATTATACAAGAAAGCAGGCCCTGCTACAGAAACAAAAAGAGCCGCAAACAGGCGGCTCTCTCAGGTGAAGCGGACGCCGGGTCAGGCTTCCATCACCGTTCGAATCTTTTTCATGGCATTTTTTTCCAGCTGCCGGATACGCTCCGCCGACACCTGATATTTAGCGGCCAGCTCGTGCAGGGTAGATTTTTCTTCACTTAGCCAACGTTGAATCAAAATATCCTGACTGCGCTCATCCAAATTTTTCATCGCCTGCATCAGGCGCTGCTGAGAATCGGCTTCCCAGTCGGCGGCTTCGGCCTGCGTCGCCGGGTTTGCACTCAGGTCTTCCAGATAATGAGCCGGTGCGTAAGCCGGTGCTTCATCGTCATCACCCACAGGGGCATCAAACGCCGTATCGTTGGACGCCAGACGGCCTTCCATTTCACGTACGGTTTTTGCTTCTACGCCAAGGTCGTTTGCAACGGCATTAACCTCGTCGTTGGTCATCCAGCTCAGACCCTTTTTCTTAGAACGCAGATTAAAGAACAATTTGCGCTGGGCCTTGGTGGTGGCCACTTTTACGATACGCCAGTTACGCAGAATAAACTCATGCATTTCAGCTTTGATCCAGTGCACCGCAAAGGACACCAGACGCACACCCATTGTAGGATCAAAACGGCGCACAGCTTTCATCAGGCCAACATTACCTTCCTGCACCAGATCACCCAGGGGTAAACCATAACCCGAATAAGAACGGGCAACATGAACCACAAAGCGCAGATGAGACATGACCAACTGACGAGCGGCTTCCACATCTTCATCGTAATAAAGACGGTCAGCCAGTGTCCTTTCCTCTTCAACAGTCAAAATAGAAATCGCGCTGATTGACTGTACATAGGCCTCCAGGTTGCGTCCCGGAGAGAGAATGTCGATGGTTTGTAAGCTTTTGCTCAAGGTTCTGACCTCGTATCACACTGCGAATTTTCACTCGCAAATATGACCTGATTCCTGATAATTAGTTCAGATACTGTGATCTGGTGACCAAAGTGAACCGGTAAAAATAACGGGGAATTGTTAAAAATTCAAGTATCGTCGCCGTTAATGCGGTTCAATCTCTCTTAAATGACGACCCACCGCTAACCAGGCGCCCAAAAAGCCCAACAGTGTACTGGTTAAGACCAGTACTAAAGAGCCCATCCAGCCCAACCCCTGTACTTCAAAACTGCTTTCATAAAGGGTCACCAGCCGGTCAACCGGTTGTTCGATCAACAGCAGGCTAATCTGAATCAGTACCCAGGCAAACACCCCACCCAGCAATCCAAACCAAATACCCGTATATAAAAAAGGCCGCCGCACCCAGGCATTAGTGGCGCCCACCAGCTTGGCAACCACAATTTCATCACGCCGGTTTTCAATCGCCAGACGAATACTGTTACCCACCACCAGCAATACCGCCATAGCCAGCAAGCTGCCAAAGACCAGCACCGCCCGTTTAGTCAGCATAATAAAGGCGGACAGACGCTGCACCCAGGCCATATCCAGTACCGCCTCTTCCACCTCAGGCAGAGCCTGAAGCTGCTGTTCTAAAAGACCAAGTGCGGCATTATTACTTTTAACAGGCAACGCTAGAATCACTGCGGGCAAGGGATTACCTGCAAGGTATTGCAAAACATCATCCATGCCGGTGGCCTGACGGAATTCAAGCAAACCCTGCTCCGGGCTCACCAGTTCAACTGCGGCCAGATCATCACGCAACAACAACTGCCGACTCAGACGTTCGGCGGCCTGCTCTTCAACTTCCGTATGCAAGTAGAGTGAAATGCGTGGCTCAGCGCCCCAGTTAATACTGAGTTGCTGCAAATTTTTCAGCCCCGCAAACAAAGCGCCCGGCAAGGCCAGAGAAATAGCCAATACAGCCAGCGTCATAATCGTGGCCAGCGGCGTGCTCCAGAGTTTGTGGTAAGCCTTGGCCGCCACTTCCAGGTGATTTTTTGTCCAGCTATGCCACTGATCAATAAAGCGTATTTTGTGGCGCTGCGCCCCTTTACGGGGTGTCTGGGTTGTCTGTGGTTTTGTATTTAACGTGGGCTCTGTGCGTACAGCACCCCGTTTCCGTTCACCTGATTTAGCCACCGGTCACCAGCCTCCCCTTATCCAGCGTCAGAATACGGTTAGGCATCTGTGAAATCAGCCCCAGATCGTGACTGGCAATTAATACCGCAGTACCGTGGCGATTAAACTCGGTAAACAGCCGCATAATCTCTTCAGACAAAGCCGGATCCAGGTTACCGGTTGGCTCATCGGCCAGCAAAAGCTGAGGTTTGTTAACAATCGCACGGGCGATGCCCACACGCTGCTGCTCGCCTGTGGATAAAGTAATAGGGGTCATTTTTTCTTTCTGCAACAAACCCACTTTATCCAGCGCAGCACGTACCCTGCGCCCGATATCATCCAGCGAGTAGCCCGATATCTCCAAAGGCAGGGCAATATTGTCGAAGACAGTGCGATCAAAGAGTAACTGATGATTTTGAAAGACCACCCCTATTTTACGGCGTAAGTAGGGTATTTCAGCTGAGCCAAAGTTTGCCAGGTTCTCTCCATCCACATAAACACTGCCCTGGCTGGGCCTTTGCATCAACATAATCAACTTTAATAAAGTGCTTTTTCCCGCGCCTGAATGGCCGGTCAGAAAAGCCATTTCACCCTGTTGCAGGGTGAAATCCACCCCTCTGAGGGCTTCATAACCATTGTCAAAACGCTGGCTCACTTTATCAAAGCGGATCATGGTTTTTTACTCTTCAAACAAGGCGTCAACAAACTGCCCGGCATGGAACGGACGCAAGTCATCAATTTGCTCGCCCACACCAATAAAGCGGATTGGCAGCTCCATTTGTTTAGCAATCGCAAAAATCACCCCACCTTTAGCGGTACCATCCAGCTTGGTCAGGGTGATACCACTGACACCCACTGAATCACGGAAGTGTTTCGCCTGGCTCAGAGCGTTCTGACCCGTACCGGCATCCAGCACCAGCATCACTTCGTGAGGTGCATCCGGGGCCAGTTTTTTCATCACCCGCACTACTTTTTCCAGTTCCTGCATCAGGTGATCTTTATTCTGCAAGCGACCGGCTGTATCTGCGATAAGCACATCAATATTTTTGGCCTGGGCAGACTGCAGCGCATCGTAGATCACCGAGGCGGAGTCAGCACCTGTATGCTGTGCTACCACAGGCACATCGTTACGATCACCCCAAACCTGTAACTGCTCAACTGCCGCCGCACGGAAAGTATCACCCGCCGCCAGCATTACCGACTTACCCTGAGCCTGAAAACGTTTGGACAACTTACCAATAGTAGTGGTTTTACCCACACCGTTCACACCCACCATCAGGATAACAAAAGGCCCGTCACGGGTTTCTACCTGCAGCGGTTCATCCACATCATTCAGCAGAGAAGCCAGCTCTTCTTTTAACGCAGCCTGCAGTGCCGGTGCATCGTTCAGCAGTTTACGCTCAACTTTGTCGGTCAGGCGGCCGATGATTTCCGAGGTGGCTTCAACCCCCACATCAGAGGTTAACAACAGGGTTTCTATCTCTTCGAGCAGATCTTCATCGATCTCTTTGGCGCCCAGAAAGATATTGCCCAGTTGTTTGGTCAGATTTTCTTTAGTACGGCCCAGTCCCGCTTTAATACGCGCAAAGAAACGGCCTTTCTTTTCTTCTTTTTCTTCAACGGGTTCTATAGCAGCAACAGACTCAGATACGGGCTCATAAGTCGCTTCAATAACAGGTTCAGTTACTGTTTCAACAACAGCCTCGGGAACCTGAACTGGCACAACAGCTTCTATTGCTGCCTCTGGCGTAGTGACTGTTTCTGCAGCATCTACCGGAAGCGGTACAATGTCCGGGGCCTGTTCAGGCGCGACAACTTGCGCACTGGACAATTGCGCTTCCGCGGATGAGCCGGTTTCAGGCTCAGCTGAGGATTCAGGGGCAACCTCGGGTGCCTGAACGTCCTCAACTGAAGCCACTTTATCCTTCTCAGCATCTCCACTACCAAATAGTGATTTCAGCTTTTTAAACATCTTGGTTCCTCATGAAACATAACAAGCTTCAGCACCGGCCAGTCAACCCTGACACAGGGCCCCTGATACCGTTACTCTATAATTCCGGGCTCGTGCAGACAGCGGTTAAACAAAACTCAGCCTGTCTGCCGATCTTTTCGGGGCCATGATTAAACGACCACATCGTAAATCTTAAATTTAACGCTTTGATTTACCGTCGGGTATCTTATCATAGAGCACAGATAACCATACTAAGGAAAGGACAGCACAAGGCCAATGTCTGACGCATACAAACCCCTGTTTAACCGAACCTATCTCAGAATACTGGTATGGGGTTCCGCCATTGCTGTTCTGTTTCTGGCGACACTGGGTGATGACCAGCCTGACTATCTGACGCTGGAATCTGACAAGCAAACACCGGTTTACTGGGTTGACTATGAATCAGCATCCACCGAGCTGACACTTTTGCTACCCACCGGCAGCGCCCTGAGCACCGGAGAAAAAATCCAACAAAGCCTGCTGAGCCTTGTATTGGAAAGCCAGCTAAGTGCGGTACAGCTGCCCCCGGCAATCACCTGGCAGATTCAAAAATCCGCTGATCATCTGGCACTGACGTTCAGCGGCAAAACACTGGATGGCCTTCCAGACTGGACAAAACTGCTGAGCGCCCTGAATCAGCCGGTTGATGCAGCCGACTGGCATCGACTGGCCGAAAAGTTTAAGGCGAGGATCTATTTACAGTCTCATCAGGTCGATAACAAATTGCTGGCCGCCTATTTTAAACAGTTATCCGGCGGTGATCTTGCTGACCCCCTGTCCAGGCTCAGCAATCGTTATCAGAGCATGCTGTCCCGTGTCCGCTTTTTCCTGAGCGGCGAAGAGGTAGAAGAGCTGGCTGAGACTTTGATTGATCAACTACCCAAAAACCAGCCCACTGCGCTTCCGCTACGAATGCTGAATATCACAGCGACTCAAAAAAGCCTGCCCTTTACCAACGACAGTCGTTATCACCTGCTGATCGGCGGGCCTGTTCCTGCACGCACCAACGCTCTTTTTGCAGCTCACCGCCTGGCCGCTCACAGCCTCCAGATCGCGTTAAATCAACAGGCTCAACAACAGGGATTTGAGTATCGTATGCTCTGGTCTTCATTGCAGGATGCCGGTTATCAGGCCCTGCTGTTACACAGTGACCTGCCCCTGGCTAATCAGCTACAAGCCATTAATAACAAACTCAGCCCTGAACTAGTCACACAAAGCCGCGAGCAACTGATCACTCAGTGGCAAACCCGTATGTCAGAGGAAGGCAATCAAGTTGAGGCCTTAAAGGTTGTGGCTTTTTATGGTTTGCCTGACGATACCCTTAAGCAATACCCTCAACAATTACGGGCCCTGTCCATAGAACAGGTATTACAAATCGCTCAGCAGAGCATTCAGCCGGATCAGCAGATCCGTATTCAATTAACCGCTAATCCAAAGTGAGCCCAAACCTGCATGGGAAGACGTCATCCAGCCCGCAATACTAATAACAAGCCCAATACAGCGACCTCTCAGTTAAGAATTATTGGCGGTGAGTGGCGTGGCCGCCGTATCGACTTTGCCCCTGTGCCCGGACTGCGCCCGACACCAGATCGGGTACGGGAAACCCTGTTTAACTGGTTGCAGCCTTATATCGCAGGTGCCCGCTGCCTGGATCTTTTCAGTGGTAGTGGTGCGCTGGGTTTAGAAGCTTTATCGCGAGGTGCAGAATCCGTCACTTTTGTGGATCAGGAACCTTCAGTGGCGCGCCAGTTAAAACAAAATCTGCAACTGCTGAAATCCGGGCGTGGTGATGTGATCCAGGCTTCAGTACCTCAATGGCTGGCCAGCCGGGAAACCGATCTGGAGGCGCAGTATGATATCGTCTTTATGGATCCGCCTTTTCGAAAGGATCTGGCCGCACCTTGCTGTGAATGGCTGGAAACACGTAATTTACTGGCCGAAGGTGCCATTATCTATGTGGAAACGGAAGCTGAGCTAAGTACCGCTATCACACCCGTAACCTGGCTGCCTCACCGCCAGAAGCAGGCAGGCCAGGTATCCTATCGCCTGTTTATACGCCCTGAAGCTGACGAATTAGATTAAAAAGCCAGGCACTGATCAGGAAGTAATATTAACCTTCCTGATCAGGCCTCTGCTGCAAAATTACTGCGCCGGTAGCGCATCATCTAAGTAAAAACGCCCCTGCAGTTTTTTTAATTCCGTAGTGGTCACCCCTTTAGGGAGTGTAAAGCGTGCTTTATAACGGGCACCTGCTTTCAGATAACCCGGTATATGGGCCACCGTTCGCAGGGTTTTGTTGCCTTTTTTAATCAGCAAACCCATTACCACCTGCTTCAAAACCGGGCCGCTTTTATATTGCCACTGCGTTTCCAGTGTCTGCGCATTAAGTGCCCGGCTTTGAAGTAATGTCATCCGGGACTCAATCGCTTTCACAAAACCTGCATGATTTTCCTGGCGCTGCGCTTCCTGTTTAGCCTGGTGATGCTGTGCATAAGCCCCCAGCGCCGTGCCAAGCAAGGCTTCCAGACCGCCGCCGGAACCGGCCTTAGCACTCTGATGCTGCTGCCAAAGCACATTGTTAGACAACAGGGTTTTATATTGTGGATTTTGTTTACCTTTTTGATAGTAGCTTTTTACCTGCTGCCCTACTTTAGCTGTTTCACGCTGGCGTTCGGCATTCACCGGATGATCGTGAGCAAAAAGCGCCCGGGCATTCCCTTCCAGTTTGTACTGCCGCGCCCAGATCCGGCTTGCGGCCATCGGGTCATAACCGGCCAATGCACTGTAAAGAATACCCACCCGGTCCGCCTCCCGTTCACTTTCATGGGTAAAAGCCGCCTGGTAGCTGCCCTTTCGGGCTGATTTAGAACCCGCCAGCGCGCTCACCTGTGCATGGGTCTGGCGTTCAAAAACATGATTAGCCACCGTATGGGCAATCTCATGGCCTAACACGGCCGCCAGTTCATCATCGCTTTTCAGCTGCTGCATCAGCCCCCGGTGTACCACAATATAAGTACCACCCGTGGTAAAGGCATTAAAGCTGCCTCTATCTATCAATACAGGCTGCCATCGCTCGGCCCGCAGGTGGCTGCTGGCATGAATACGGTCAAAGATAGTCACCAGTCGGTGATACTGTTTTTTATCCAGCGCAGCATCGACTTTACGGCCTGCTTTTTTTTCATTTTCCAGCAGTTGTTGCACGTAGCGGTTTCCCTGTGCAATTTGCCGGGTGCGACCGGCCAGGCTCAGGCTGCGCTGTCCGGTAACCCGGTCCTCTTCACTGATCGCCTCCGCCACCTGAAAAAGCCCCTTGTCCACCTGCTGCAAAGCCTGGCAGCCATACAGTGACAGCAACAAAATTCCGGCGACAATACCTCTGACAAGCCTCTGCATTAACCCCGATCCCCTTACTTTATATGCGTAAATAGAATAAAAAATTAGTTTTTTATTCCTGATTTAAATCAAACCATTCCATTTTAGTATTTGTGCGGCCTGTGCAATTCAGCTAACATGCCGCGATTGTAAACTTGCTAATATTTGAGCAGAAATGCGCCCCTGTGGGTAGAGTATGAATATAGCCGTATATCCCGGAACATTTGATCCAATCACAAACGGGCACACCGATTTAGTGGTGCGTGCTGCAAAGTTATTCGACAAAGTTGTTGTGGCTATTGCAGAGAGTCCCAAAAAACAGCCCCTGCTGCCACTGGAAATACGGACAGCGCTGGTTAAGGATGTGGTTGGCCATCTCGATAATGTAGAAGTCGCAGGCTTTGATTGTCTGCTGGCCGACCTTGTAGCAGAGCATAACGCAAATATTATTTTGCGCGGGCTGCGCGCCGTTTCGGATTTTGAGTACGAGTTTCAGCTGGCCAATATGAATCGTCATCTTGCGCCCCAGGCTGAAAGTATTTTTCTGACCCCGGCCGAGAACCTCTCGTTTATCTCTTCAACCCTGATTCGCGAAATCGCTGTTCTGGGCGGGGATGTAAGCAAGTTTGTTCATCCAACCGTGGTCAGGGCCCTGCAAGAACAGCTGGGCCATTAACTATTTATTTGAATCAGTGAGGTAGCCACTATGGCATTGATCATTACCGATGAGTGCATCAACTGTGATGTATGCGAGCCGGAGTGCCCAAATGAGGCGATCACTCCCGGAGACGAGATCTACGAGATCGACCCTGCAAAATGTACTGAATGTGTCGGTCACTATGATACACCGCAGTGCGTAGAAGTTTGTCCGGTTGATTGTATTCCCAAAGATCCGGACCACGTAGAAACAGAAGACCAGTTGATGGACAAATACAAAGTCCTGACGGGACAATAAGTCTTTGTTTCTCTTAAAAAGCAGGCACTGACCTGCTTTTTTATTGCCCGGACGTTGCTATCAGAGTGTATGCGGGCTTCAAAATGCAAATTGCCCCCCGGCCTGAGAATGCCACATACCAATAGTCTGATAAATAATTCCATTACCTAGGAAATTTGACCTAGACTGTTATGAGTTTCAACTGATAACTGTTTCACAGTTAAAGAGATATAACGGACTATGCCAGATGCAGCCTTCGCACCCGTGGATTTAGAAACCCGCAATGTACAACTGATTTCTCAGCAGACAAAACTGATTGATGAAATAACCGCGTTACTTCCTTCTGCCATTGAATTTTACACGCAGACCGAGCCCGTGTTGCCAAAACGCTCACCTGCCCTCGCCTCCAGCTTGTTATTATTGGATTGTGGCAGTATTGGCTGGCCCACCAGCCTTGCTTTACTCAGCGAAGCCCAGTCAGAGCGCCCCCGTAGCCGTGTGGCTCTGATTAATGTAGCGGAACCGCAGGATGTCAGCGAGGCTCTCAAATGGCCTGTACTCTCCGGCATTTTCACTCAACAGATGGGGACTGTGCTGTTAGATAAGGGGCTCAGGGAATTAATCGCCGGGCGTTACTGGTTTTCACGGGAACAAATGAATCAACTGGCAGGCTTTCGTCAGGCACCTAAAGCACAAGGACGCCAGCCTGCCGAAGCACTGAGCCCCCGGGAACTGGAAGTACTGGACCTGACGTCTCAGGGCAACAGCAACGCAGAAATTGCCAAAGAACTGTTTCTTAGCCAGCATACAGTCAAAACACACCTTTATAACCTGTACCGTAAGTTAGGTGTTGTTAACCGTACCCAGGCGGTGCACTGGTATCAGGAAAACCAGTAAACCCGCCTCTGTTTTTACCCTGCTGCCTTTTACTGCTCCAGCCAGTAGATAATCCGATCATGCCCCCGATAACGCCCAAACGTAGCACTGCCACCAGGATTATTGTCATGACTGCCATTAGCATCCCAGTCAAACTGCAACCAGGTGGGCGCAGTGACCGTGGTTAATATACTGGCCGTATTACCTGCACCTGGCACACCATTAGTACCTTCACCAAAACGAATTTCAGACGCACCAGCCACCAGTGTTGTGTTAATGATGGTTGCATCCGTTTTACCGTCATCAATCACTATATCGGTCAGCAAGCCCGCTGCCAGGCTAAGGCTGTCATCAGGACTGGTATCATCATCCACCACTTGCAGAGACAACGCTCCCGCCACCAGCGGGCTGCAACCATCCAGGCTGTTCTGCACAAAAGTACTGCCATCAAAATACTGAGCGGTCAGTGTTTGCTTTAAAACAGCGGTTTCAGGCCCGTAGCTATTACTAAGCCAAAGCCGCCCGAAGCGGATGCGGGTGTCATCCAACTTAGCATATTCATTACCACTGCCCGCAACATCCAGATCCAATACTGATGCGGCCAGCGCCACCCCATCGGCATCGTTAAATTTCACACCCAGTGCCAGTGCATCATAAGGGCCATCGACGCTGCTCTGACGCTGGAATCTCAGTGGCGTCAGTACCTCCCCTTCTCCCGCCACCCAGGTAAAACTACTGTCGGTTAGCAAGTTACCGGACGTGCCAACCAAGCGGGCACTCAGATTAGTGCCCGCTTGCACTGCACCGGCAGAAAGTGAGCCTGAACTGGCATCCAGTTTTACAAAATCATCCCGGTAATTAACCGTTGTATTATTTGCACTGTTTTTTGCCTGTGCCATAAAATGCAGGGCAAAGACCTCACCCATATAACTAAAAGCATCAGCCGATGAGCAAGCAGCATCAACCCGACTTTCTGTGCTATCGAGCTCAAAGTGATCCGGATAAAAACGACCAATCGCCTGACTATCTACTGCCGCCAGGCTCTCTCCCAGGTAAGCAGGCGGGGTAGCGGTAATGCTGAAAACTCCCACTTCATCAACAGACTGATTGTTGATCTGAACCTGACCACCGGTCGTAATGCTGGCACCGGAAACACCCAGATTTCCTGCATCCCCTGCTGCGGGCGCAATCAAAGTATGACTTAAAGCGATATTGCTCAGGGTAAAGTTAGGCGTCAGGCCATTATCACAATAATCCGTATCACCACTCCCCCCCCATTGACGGCCTGAAAGGCTTAAGTCAAACGCAGTACCGGCAGCCACAAAAACAGAACAACTGGCATCTTCAGCAACACAACTGGCATCAACACCCGTAGCAGAGGCCTGCACACACAGGCCCGCCGGTTTAACCACAAAACTGTTACTGTTTCCCTGCACCCGTGCCAAGCCTGAGGCACCAGGCACCGCCAGGTCGGCTGATACATATAATTCTATCTGGCCAGCATCCTGATAATTCAGTGTCAGGGGTGCAGAACCACTGCTATCAAACGTCAACTGTACGGTTTCGAAGGCAGCGCTATTACTTAAAGCCCCTTCATCAATTGGTGTGCTATTAAGTTGTAGCCCGTTATTGGAAATTGCACAGCTGGAAGGATTAGTGCAACCATAAGCAAAGCCCAGATTAACCGGACCGACGGTTGTCAGTGCAGCACAACGCCCTGTTGTGGGATCGGTATGAATGGCCTGAAGGCTGATGGATTGCGCGCCGGGTGCCAACGTATTACTTTTACCGGAAATCTGCGGCCCGATCGCATTCTGTGTACCATCAGCGTAAAAGCGGAAGCTCGCATCGGCAAACACAACCGGCTGATCCTGATCGCCGCCGGTATCCGGCTCAGTCACCGTGCCGTCTGTTACATCCAGATCTATCGGGCTGGTCGTGGCTGTGGTGCGAGTCAGGTTAAAAACAACGGAGGTTTCCGTACCATCAAACGTATACTGATCAGGAGCACTAAAACTGCCACCACCTGTATTCAGCGACCAGCCATCAATAGCCTGACTGGCACTTAAGGTAAGCGTTGTGCCAGCCTCAGGTGCAACAGGGTTCCCACTGGCATCGTAAGCGGTCACGGTAACAGGCGAGGCCTCACAGGTCAGGGCCGGGGATACGGTTGTAATGGCATAATGGTCTACTATACTTTCCAGCTCACACAACGCCACACTGCCATCCCAGCGTTTATTATCCGACTGATATTGATAGATCTGATTGACCTGTTCATCACCTAACACATCATCAAACACCAGCAGCTCATCCAGCGCTCCGTTAAAATACTTTGGCGCAGTACGGCTACTGGTATTCCTCACCCGCCCGAGACCACTGTATTCCGGCCCGATAGTACCGCTGGCAATAGAACCACTGGCATCCGGTTCACCATCAATATAGATTTTGTATTCTCCCGCCTGTGTATCACGGGTTAACACCACATGGTGCCAGCTACCATTATTAATCGCGGTTTTTGATTTAGTCTCATTGGCATTACCAACCGCAATGCCAATATGACCGGTCTTATCCAGCCAGCCCCAGAAAATATCATCCGTACCGCCTGATTGCTCCACACCACTGACTCCGGGGGCACGCCAGGCAGTGTTATCACCTTTTTGGGTGGTTTTTATCCAAAAGCTCAGGCTGGCTGTGCCATTAAGATGATCAGACAGATCAGGCACGTTGATATACTGATTAGTGCCATCAAAACGTCCGGCACGGCACACCTTGCCCGTACTCTCTGTATCAGCACCATTAATGGCGGTGCCATCAATACCGCTGTTACTACTATCCTCAACCTCATCACTGCTACCATTCCAGCTGAGCTCATCAAACCGGTATTCCAGCTGCGGGCTGAGGCTTTCAGGCGGCGCAGGGCCCCCACAAATATCACCAAAATCAGCACGCTCCTGAGCCTCAGCATCATAATATACTTTCACCTGGGCCGATTTTAGTTTTACTTCTTCGCCACTCAGCGCCCCGGTCACAGACGTTTTATGACCCAGCTCAACCTCATCCCGGGCATAAAAAAATCCCACAGCCTTATCCTGAGATTTCAGCTTAATATCTTCCCCGGCAATAACCAGCAATTGATCGGCATTACCCCCTGCATTAATAAAAGCACTGCCATCCGATTCAAATTTTTTCTTGATAAATAAGCGAGTAGTACCCGATGCAGGCAGGATAATGCTGGAGGCCCACTTCATTTTCAGGCTTTCGCTCAGGTAATAATCGCCTGACTGCAGCGTCAGAACAGCCCGGGAGTCAAGTTCTATGTTTTTATAGCTGCCGGGTGACAGGCTCAATGACTCCTGGTAGCCTGGTTTAATATCGCTACCACCTGATGAAAAATCATCAAAATCAATGGATTGCGAGGAAGTATAGGACGGTGTGCAGGTTGTGCTCACACAACTGACACCGCCTGAGTTATCCTCAATTTTAACACTGGCCAGTATATTATCGGGGCTGTTGACAACCTGAGCCCCCCATTCGAATTTCACTTCACCCTTTGCGCTGTGGCTTTGTGCTCCATCAGGGAAAATAGCCTCACAACTGCCTGCATCCACTTCATCCGGTGGCGGCGGCGGGGCTATATCACCGCCACCACAAAGGCTGCCAAAGTCAGCACTGGCCTGCTCACCGGCCAGAAAATTCACGGTTGAAGAGGAGCTGTTGAGCTTAACCTTTTTACCGCTTAAAGCGCCGTTGATAACAGAGGTATGATAAAGTGTGACGTCTTTTTCACTATAAACAAAGCCGGTAATGGAGCTACCGCTCTTCATCTTCAGATCATCGCGAGTATATATAATCAGCCGGGAAGCACTGCCGCCTTTATTAATTTCTGCGCCCGTTTCCAGCTCCAGCTTCCCTTTAACCAATAACCTGACGACTCCACCACCCTTGATAATGATTTTTGCCCGGGTATTAAGATAAAGATCACCACGGATACGGTAGTCACCGGCCGTCACCGTTAAAGTACTTTCTGTATGCAGATAAATATCATCAAAATCACCGGGATATGTTGTGCCGGTATCCCGATAGTTCAGCCTGAGATCATTATTATTATTGGGAAACGTATTGTATTGCATAGAATCAGCTGAGCTGCCTGATTTGCCACAAGCGCGGGTGTCACAGCTGGTGCCGCCCGAGTTATCAGTCAGCTTTTTGGTTGCCAGAATGCCATCCGGGCTACCCGTCACACGGGCACTCCATTCAAAGGTGATGCTGCCGCCATTACTGTTACTCTGAACACCATCCGGGAAAACAGCGTTACACTCAGGCACTGAAGCAGTATCCGCATAACTGTTAATCGAAAACAGCAGTAATAAAACAAATCCAACGACATTCATAAATTTGTTCATAGGCCTCTGATCACTCTGTTCGCCATTCTGCCTGAAAACAGGCTGTTCCGGATTCAAACATACAGCATAGTTCTGAAGCCGGTATTTTTCCGGCATGCCGGTCAAACTATGGCCCTGAAAAGCGGCTTAAAAGCTGATGAAGTGTTTATTCAGCCCAAACTCTTCATCCAGACGTGCACCAATCACATTACTGGCCGCCAGATGGTGAGCATATTGCATATGAAGGCAACGCACCTTATCCCATTGGGCAATGCCCCCAATGCCGTATTTATGGAACAAATCGGTAAAACCTAACGCCTCGATACGGGTTTTGTCATCATCCCGCATCAGCGACCAACGCAGGGCCACATAGTCTTTTTGATTTTGTAAAAAAGCAGTCCGCAGAGTTTCATCCTGCTCAATTTCCGCTTCGATCTGCTTCACCCAGCCAGCCGTTTCAATTTCAGCGATAGCATGGTGTAAATCCTTCGAGCTTAGCCAATACAACGTGGGAAACGGCTGATCAGCCACCAGAGAGCGCATCTGTAATACCAGGGGAATGCCCTTTTCTGATGCAACCGCCACACCCACCAGTCCACGTGGTTCACGACCGAGTTGCTGTTCGATAATTTCAAGTTGCTGAGGCGTGGCTTTTAACATCTGAAATCCTGCTGATGGCTATGAAAGGAGGGTCATTTAAGAACGCTTATTATAACTCAAACATTGCCATACTCTTCACCCACCCCTAACCAGCGTCGAATCATCGGCTCTACGTGCTGTGGATAACTTTGCATCTGTCCGGCTACTTGTTTAACCCGCACCAACAAGTCAGCATCACGCTGCAAATCAGCAATTTTAAACTGCATCATGCCGGTCTGCCTTGTGCCCAGCACTTCACCCGGCCCGCGCAATTCAAGATCTTTTTCAGCAATACGGAAGCCATCGGTGGTTTCACGCATCACCGACAGTCGTTCACGCCCCTGATTCGATAAAGGGGCGTGATACATCAACACACAAAAACTTTCTACCGAGCCTCGCCCGACCCGCCCGCGCAGCTGATGTAGCTGAGCGAGGCCCAGACGCTCAGGATTCTCAATAATCATCACACTGGCATTAGGCACATCCACACCAACTTCGATCACTGTTGTGGCCACCAGCAAATCCAGCTCAGCCGCTTTAAAACGGGCCATAACCCCGGCTTTTTCAGCGGCTTTCATACGGCCATGTACCAGACCCACACGCAAATCTGGCAGCATTTCAGACAGTTGTTCGGCTGTGACTTCTGCGGCCTGACACTGCAGGGCTTCAGATTCTTCAATTAAGGTACAGACCCAGTAAACCTGCCGCCCTTCCTGGCAGGCACTGCGTACCCGATCGATTACCTGCTGGCGGCGATCGTCACCCATCACCACGGTTTTTACCGGCGTGCGCCCGGGAGGCAATTCATCAATAATTGAGCAGTCCAAATCCGCATAAGCACTCATGGTCAGTGTGCGTGGAATCGGGGTCGCCGTCATAATCAACTGATGCGGTGAACAATCCCCGTTACGGCCCTTTTCCCTTAAGCTAAGACGCTGATGCACCCCAAAACGATGCTGTTCATCCACAACGACCAGGCCCAGATCCTGAAAAACCACTTCTTCCTGAAACAGGGCATGAGTCCCTACCACCACCCGGGCTTCACCCTCACGGATCAAGGCCAACTGAGTCTTACGTTGTTTACCTTTCAGTTTGCCCGCCAGCCAGGCCACTTTAATACCCAGCGGTTCAAGCCAGGCGGTAAAATTGTGAAAATGCTGTTCGGCCAGGATCTCGGTGGGTGCCATAATTGCTGCCTGCAAACCACTTTCCACTGTCTGAAGAGCCGCCAGCGCAGCGACAACTGTTTTACCCGAGCCCACATCACCCTGCACCAGTCGTAACATCGGATAAGGCAAACACAGGTCTTGAGCCACTTCTGCACTCACCCGCTGCTGAGCACCGGTGAGCGGAAACGGCAATGACTGTAGGAAAGGTTGTGTAAACTGGCCTGTTGCTTTTAAAACAGGCGCGCCTTGTTCCCGGGTTTTAGCACGCAACTTGAGCAGTGAAAAATGATGTGCCAGCAACTCTTCAAAAGCCAGCCGCCGCTGGGCCGGATGTTTGCCCTCCAGCAACCGCTGAGTATCCACATCCGCCGGGGGATGATGCAGATACTGAATAGCCTCGTTAAGCTCCGGTAATTGCCATTGCTGACGTACCGGGTCCGGCAGCAGCTCCTGCAAGCCTCCTTGTTTCAGCCGTTGCAACGCCTGTAACGCCAGACTGCGCAGGCGCCCCTGATGCAAACCTTCAGTGGTCGGGTAAACCGGTGTCAGATGGGTTTCAACCGGTGCCACTTCCTCTTCATCTACCCGTTTGTATTCAGGATGCACCATCTCCAGGCCATTGCTGCCAGGACGTACTTCTGCAAAACAGCGAATCCGGGTGCCGGGTTTCAGGTTATTTTTCTGAGTCGCATTAAAGTGGAAAAACCGCAGGGTCAGGGTACCCGTACCATCCTGGATACGGCATAGCAGACTGCGGCGACGACCCTGCACAATATCAGCGACTTTAACTTCGGCCTCCACCACCACTTCATCACCCGGACGTAAAGACCCGATAGGATGAATGCGGGTACGATCTTCATAGCGCAAAGGCAGGTGAAAGAGTAAATCCTGCAGGGTGAAGATAGCTAAGCGTTCCAACTTCAGGGAGAGTGCAGCACCTACCCCTTTAAGCTCGCTGACCGGACAATCTGCAAAAGCCTGTTTCATCAGTTGTTATTGATTCCCAACAGATGGCATCGGCTAATTGCCTGCACCAGTACTTCAATCGCCTGAGGACGCGGGAAACTGGCCCGCCAGGCCACCGCCACGGAACGTGTTGGCCGGGGAGCCTTAAAAGGACGTGTAACCACCATATCGGATCGATAATGAGTGTTCTTAACCGCAGAGGCGGGCAACACACTAGCGCCCAGGCCTGAAGCGACCATCATCCGAATCGTTTCCAGTGAACTACCTTCCATCAGAGTATGGCGGTCATGCATGGACTGATTAAGCGTGGGGCAAGCCTCAAGTACCTGATCACGAAAACAATGACCCTCCCCTAACAACAACAGCTCTGTTTCTGAAAGCTTGCTGCTGTCGATCTCCTTATACCGGGCCCAGGCATGATCCTTGGGCAGCAGCATTTCAAACGCCTCACTATAAAGCTCGCGCGTCAGTACATCGGGTTCCTGAAAAGGCAGTGCGATAATAATCGCATCCAGTTCGCCATTGCGGATTTTCATCCGCAATGTTTCAGTGAAGTTTTCTTCTATATAAAGTGGCATCTGGGGTGCCAGTGCCTGCACTTCAGGAATCAGATGGGGGTAAAGATAAGGGCCGATGGTATAAATAGCCCCAACACGTAACGGGCTTTTAAGCTGATCTTTACCTTCATGGGCCAGATCTTTAATCGATTCAGCTTCTTCCAGCACCCGCTGGGCCTGCCGAATGATTTTATCGCCCACGGCGGTCACTTTAACCGAGTTTTTACTGCGCTCAAACAGCGGCACACCCAATTCTTCTTCCAGCTTTTTAACGGCAATGGACAAAGTCGGCTGACTGACATAACAACGCTCAGCGGCCCGGCCAAAATGCTGTTCTCTTGCCAGGGTCACAATATATCGCAGTTCAGTCAGAGTCATACCCGGGGTTCCTTTGCTATTATGTTTACAAACATCATGTGGAGATAAGGATGCCTGAGCAGTCTGTTTTGATCGCCGGATGTGGCGATCTGGGTTCCCGGCTGGGAATCGGCCTGTTACAAACAGGCCTGAAAGTTTATGGCCTTCGACGTAATATAAACCAGCTATCCCCCGGCATCCAGGGTATTCAGGCGGATCTTAATGACCCAGATACACTGAATTCATTGCCTGTCTGTACAATTCTGGTCTATGCCGTCAGCGCCTCGGCCCGTGACGAAACCAGTTACCGGGCAGCCTATTGCACTGGCTTAATGAACCTTCTTAGCGCACTGGAGCAGCCTCCGGAACATCTGTTTTTTGTCTCCAGCACAGCGGTTTATCATCAAAATGATGGTGGCTGGGTGGATGAAAAAAGCCCCACAAAACCGGAGAGTTTTGCCGGACGGATCATGCTGGAGGCCGAACATATAGCGCTTAACAGCGGCATTCCCACCACAGTATTACGCCTGAGCGGCATTTACGGCCCGGGGCGGCAGTATCTGATCAACCAGGTGCGCCAGGGAATAAGTGCGCCAAAAATACCCGTGCAGTTTAGCAACCGCATTCATCGTGATGATGGAGCCGATGCCATACAGCACCTGATCAGCCGTTCGCTGGCCGGTTATCCGCTATCACGTATTTATCTGATAAGTGATGATCAGCCTGCTCCGCTCAGCGAAGTTTGTGACTGGCTGGCGGCACAACTGAAGGTTTCCCTTAGTCACAAACAACTGAGGCGTGGCGCGGGCAGTAAGCGATGCAGTAACCGGGCACTCAGAGCAACCGGTTATAACTTCAGGTATCCGGGTTATCAGGACGGCTATAGCCCCCTTCTAAACGAACTGACAAAAGCTGATTAGCTATCCAGGTGCTCGTCCCTTAACTGCGGGTCCAGCGTCTGGGGCAGTGGTGTATGTTTGTAGTACTGATAACGGTTAAAGCGATATTCCAGAAAACGGAAACAACCAATCATCACCGCCGCAATCAGCAGATAAACCAGACCGGCCGCCAGAAACATCTCCAGGGGTGTATAAGTACGCGCAATAATCGTGCGCGCCATACCGGTCAGATCCAGCAAGGTAATGGTGGAAGCCAGCGCACTGCCCTTGAGCATCAGCACCATTTCATTGCCATAAGCCGGTAGCGCAATACCAAAGGCACGGGGCAACACAATACGCCGGATCATCAGCGGACGGCTCATGCCCATCGCCTGAGCCGCCTCCATTTCACCACCCGGAATCGCCTGAATAGCCCCCCGGAATAACTCGGCACTGTAAGCGGCGGTATTCAGGGTAAAGGCAATAATGGCGCACCAGTAAGGCTCTTTCAGCACCGGCCACAGGAAGGACTCTTTAACCAGATCAAACTGCGAAGCGCCGTAATAAATCAGGAAAATCTGTACCAGTAACGGTGTGCCACGAAAAAAGAAGATATAAGCAAAAGGAAGGGCCCTGAGCCAGCCGTTATCGGAAGAGCGCATCAAAGCCAGCGGTACCGCCAGCGTGAGACCCATAATACCGGAGAACAATACCAGCTCCAGTGTTAACCAGGCACCGTCCAGCAGCCTTGGCAGGTACTGAATAATAATACCCCATTCCCAGGTCATGAGCGTGCCCCTTTGCCCAGTGGATTAGCTCTGCCCTCTAACCATTGAGTGGTCAGAGTGGCAAGTACAGTCAGCCCCAGATAGATCAGAGCGGCCGCCATATAAAATGTAAAAGGCTCTTTAGTAGAGCCCGATGCCACGTAAGCCTGGCGCATCAGGTCATTCAGACCAACAACAGAGACTAAGGCAGTATCTTTTAATAACACCTGGAATAAGTTACCTAAACCCGGTATCGCCAGCCGCCAGAGTTGCGGCAGGATAATACGCATAAAGGTCTGCAAAGGGCTCATGCCAAACGCCTGTGCCGACTCCCACTGCCCTTTTGGAATTGCCAGCAGCGCCATACGAAAGACCTCTGTCGCATAAGCGCCAAACGCAATCGACAAGGCCGCCACACCGGCAATAAAAGGCCCGATTTCAATATATTCATTGTAACCGAACCAGCCCGCCATCCACATTAGCAGCTGGGAGCCGCCAAAATAGAGCGTCAATACCAGCAGCAGCTCAGGGATACCCCTGACGATAGTCGTATAGAGCATTGCGATTGTCCGGGCGATACGGGAAGAAGACAGCTTAGCCGCAGCACCCAGCAGACCCAGCACCAGTCCCACTGACAGACTTGCCAGCGCCAGCTGAACGGTTACCCAGGTGCCTGACAGCAACAGATGCCCAAAGCCTTGCAGATCCATGAATTAAACCAGGTTGGTGCAAACAGCCTCCCGAAGGAGGCCATATGCGGTTAGATCAGTAGATAGAGAACGGGAAGTATTTTGCGTTGATTTCAGCATAAGTGCCGTTATCAACAATGGCTTTAATCGCCTGGTTAAAACGTGCTTTCAGGTCGGAACCTTTACGCAGCGCGATGCCAATCTGGTCATCGATATCAATTGCTTCGCCTTTAAATTCAAACTCAGCACCGGCATCCGTTTTCAGCCAGTCATAAGCCGGAAATTTGTCAGACAGCAGCAGGTCCAGGCGGCCGGACGACATATCCAGGTACGCATTGTCCTGGGTATCGTACAGTTTCACGTTTACTACATCACCCAGGTTATCTTCCAGGTACTGACCGGCAATAGTGGCACGCTGTGCACCCACGGTCAGGCCTTTCAGGCCTGCTTTAGAGGTATCAACCGTGCGGGACTTAGCGGATACAAACGCCAATAGATTGGAGTAATAACGCTCAGTGAAATCAACAACCCGCAGGCGCTCTTTTGTGATCGACATAGAGGCGACAATCGCATCGTATTTACGCGCACGCAGACCCGGAATAATACCATCCCAGTCCTGAGCCACGATTTCGCAATCAGCCTTCATCTCTTTACAAAGTGCACGGGCGATATCTACGTCAAAACCAACCAGTTCACCTTCAGAATTCACCATATTAAAAGGCGCGTAAGCCCCTTCAGTGGCGATACGGATTTTATCACCGGCAAAGCTACCCTGAGCCGTCATTAATGTGCTTGCCATCAAAGCTACAGCACCAATCAGCTTACGAATCTTCATTGGAACTCTCTCTTTTATTGATTGTTGTTTCAGGAAAATTTTTAACGATGGCTGGACATAAAGTCCTGCACACGAGGTGATTCAGGGGCTTCAAACACCTGTTCAGCGGTGCCCTTTTCTTCAACTTGTCCCTGGTGTAAAAAAACCACCTGACTGGACACATCACGGGCAAAACGCATCTCGTGGGTCACAATCAGCATAGTACGCCCTTCCTGGGCCAGATCACGCATTACACTTAAAACTTCATTAACCAGTTCGGGGTCGAGGGCTGAGGTGGGCTCGTCAAATAATAACAGTTGGGGTTCCATCGCCAACGTTCGGGCAATCGCAATACGTTGCTGCTGCCCGCCGGATAAATTACCCGGATAAACATCCTGCTTATCGACCAGTCCCACTTTACGCAGCAGTTCCTGTGCTTGTGAAACCGCCAATTCTTTAGGTACTTTTAATACCTGAGTCGGGGCTTCAATAATATTCTGCAGAATAGTTTTGTGGGGCCAGAGGTTAAATTGCTGGAAAACAAATCCAATGCGCGCACGCATCTGCTCCAACTGTTTACGATTGGCAGCCATCAGTGCGCCGTCTTTTGCCGACTTCAGCTTTAATTCTTCGCCGCCGACTCGGATAGTGCCCTGATTAGGTTGTTCAAGCAGGTTTATACAGCGCAGCAAGGTACTTTTACCGGAGCCACTGGAGCCCAGGATTGAAACCACATCACCATCCTGAGCGGACAGCGTGATGCCCTTCAGAACTTCCAGATCACCATAGGCTTTATGTATATCAACAAGCTCAAGGGCTGGTTGCGGGTTAGTCATGTTTGAGTCCTGTACCATTCTCCCGGAGGATCACTCCAGAGAAATCAAAGCTGCTACCCGTCCCGGTTTCCTCAGGACAGAATCAGAAACAAATATTTCATATTAGAAACCAAAAAAGCGATTGTGCCTTTTTTACAATAGAAGCGCAATTATCAGGGGTTTTTCAAAAAACAGCGTCGGACAACGCCTGGATACGCTGCCCGACAGGTGGCAATAACAGAGGCTAACGTGCGAAGTCGTCCATTAAGGCTGCCTGTGCTGAGAACAGGGCCTCCCCTTCGCCAGGATGATTCTGGCGGTAACTGCCATCGGCGTGTAACTGCCAGCTCTGGCAGTTATCCATCAGATAATAATCCAGCTCACGTTTCATGCGCTCGGCATTTCTACCGAACAGCGGAAAACCGGTCTCAACCCGGTGAAGCATATTACGTTCCATCCAGTCCGCGCTGGCCGCAAACACTTCCGGTTTACCGTTATTACCGAAGTAACACACACGGGTATGCTCCAGAAAACGTCCGATAATAGAACGTACCCGGATATTTTCTGAAAGCCCTGCAATGCCCGGGCGCAAACGACACATACCCCGCACGATCAGATCAATCTGCACCCCGGCACAGGAAGCTTCATATAAAGCACGAATCATTTTAGGTTCAGTCAGGCCGTTCACTTTCACTATAATAAGGCCCGGCTTACCCGATTTTGCCAGGCGTGCCTCACGCTGGATTAATTCAATCATCCGGGTATGCAGCGTAAAAGGGGCGTTATAGAGTTTTTTCAGCTTCTGGATTTTGCCCATGCCGGTGAGCTGCTGGAACACTTTATGTACATCTTCACAGACTTCCTGATCCGCCGTCAGCAAGCTGTAATCGGTATACAGGCGGGCTGTACCTGAATGATAATTACCTGTACCCAGGTGACAGTAACGCACCAGTTTATGACTTTCCTGTCTCACAATCAGCATTGCTTTGGCGTGGCATTTATAACCCACTACACCATAGACCACCAGGCAGCCAGCTTCCTGCAGACGACTGGCCAGATGCAGGTTGCTTTCTTCATCAAAGCGGGCCCGCAGCTCGATCACCACCACCACTTCTTTACCGTTGCGGGCGGCTTCTACCAGCGCATTCACGATATCGGACTTCACACCGGTACGGTACAAGGTCTGTTTGATCGCGACCACATGGGGATCTTTAGCCGCCTGACGCAACAGATCCACCACGGGTATAAAAGACTGAAAAGGGTGCAGCAATAATTGCTCATTCTGCTTAAGCGCGCTGAAAATATCTTTCTGATCTTTCAGTTTGTTGGGGATACCCGGCGAAAAAGGTTTCCAGCGTAAATCATTACGCACCACCAGCTCACGCACGGCCATCATACGGGTCAGATTAACCGGACCATCCACACGGTAAGTCTGGGATTCATCCAGTGCGGATTCAGACTGCAGAAAGTTGATCAGCTCTTCCGGCGTGCGCTGATCCACCTCAAGGCGCACCGCATCCCCGTATTTTCGGGAATGCAGCTCACCGCGCAGGGTATTGGCCAGGTCTTCAATTTCCTCAAAATCAAACACGAGGTCGGCATTACGGGTAATACGGAACTGATAACAGCCCTTGGCTTCCATACCCGGAAACAACTCATCCGCAAATTCGTGAATCATTGAAGAAAGGAAAATCAGATTCTCACCTTCATCTTCACAAATTTCATCCGGAAGGCGCACAACGCGGGGCAACGAGCGGGGCGCTGGAATAACGGCCATACCCGTCTGTCGCCCGAAGGCATCCTTGCCATCCAGCTCAACGATAAAGTTAAGGCTTTTATTCACCAGGCGCGGGAAAGGGTGTGAGGGATCCAGGCCTACCGGACTGATAACCGGTACAACATTCTCTTCAAAGTAAAGTTTGATCCACTCACGCTGTGTTTTGCTCCAGTCCCGACGGCGTAAAAAATGAATACCCTGGGCTTCCATCTCCGGAAACAGAATTTCATTCAGAATCTGATACTGGCGTTCTATCTGGGCATGGCAGATCTCGCTGATACGCACCAGCAGTTTTTCCGGATGTACAGCATCCGGCCCCACCGCTTCACGGCCATATTTCAGCTGACGAAGTTGTTCGGCGACACGGATCTCAAAAAACTCATCCAAATTGCTGGAGAAGATCAGCAAGAACATCAGGCGCTCAAGCAAAGGATGTTTCTCATCCAGCGCCTGCTCCAGCACGCGGATATTAAACTGCAGGTGGCTGAGCTCCCGGTTGATATAAAGCGCCGGCGCTTTAAGGTCAACCGGCGGTGCCTCAACCGGCTCGGTTGTCGGCACACTTTCCCGGCTTTCGAGCAGGGCGGCTGCCGCTTCACTTTGTGTAGCGGTGGATTGTTCAAGCATATTATTTCTCCTGATAGCCATCAGCAGCCCATCCTGTCTTTCAGCTGCCTGTTATTCGTTCATTTGTTGTGCGGCACGTTTGGCAAAATACGTCAGAATGCCATCGGCCCCTGCCCGTTTAAACGCCAGCAATGATTCCATCATCACCGTGCGCTCATCCAGCCAGCCGTTCTGGAACGCTGCCATATGCATCGCGTACTCCCCGCTCACCTGATACACAAACGTCGGGGCTGAAAGCTCGTCTTTAACCCGGCGCACAATATCCAGATACGGCATACCCGGTTTAACCATTACCATATCCGCACCTTCTGCCAGATCCATCGCCACTTCGTGCAGCGCTTCATCACTGTTGGCCGGGTCCATCTGATAACCAAACTTATTGCCTTTGCCTAAATTACCGGCTGAGCCCACCGCATCGCGAAAAGGCCCGTAGTAAGCACTTGCATACTTAGCGGCATACGCCATGATGCGGGTGTTCACATAACCATTGCTTTCCAGTTCATCACGAATAGCCGCAATACGACCATCCATCATATCGCTGGGGGCGACCACATCAGCCCCTGCCTGCGCATGGGACAACGCCTGACGGGTCAGGGTATCCACGGTACGGTCATTTAAAACATAGCCGTTGCTGTCAATAATGCCGTCCTGACCGTGAGTCGTGAACGGGTCCAGCGCCACATCGGTAATCACACCCAGTTCAGGGCAGGCATCTTTTATCGCCTTCACTGCCCGCTGTGCCAATCCATCCGGATCATAAGCTGCCTCTGCAAATTCCGACTTTGCCGATAAAGGGGTCACCGGAAAAAGTGCAATGGCCGGTACACCCAGCGCAACCAGCTCTTTTGCTTCTTTTACCAGCAGATCAATACTCATGCGCTGAACGCCGGGCATTGATGCCACGGTCTCCACTTCGTTTTCTCCCTCAATCACAAAGACAGGATAGATCAGATCATCGGGGGTCAGCGTGTTCTCCCGCATCAGGCGGCGGGAAAAATCATCGGCGCGCATACGGCGCATACGGGTCTCAGGGTAAAAACGCTGGCTGTTATTAAAGGCCACGGCAAACTTCCTTCTATCGCACGAGATTGAACTCGAAAGTGATTACAACAAGATGACAACGCGGTTTTCCCTGTGTTTATGATCTGATAGTTCCCAGCAGACGGACAGAGCCCGTCTGAAGGCCATAAACAATGAGAAAGGCGCGTGGCAATTACAGGAATCTTAACGTAATCTTTAAGATCATAGTTATGATTATTGTCACTTCGCACTAATCGGGTACAGGCAGGGATTGTCTTATGCCACACAACACGCTTATCCGCAGGCTCTACCGCCTGATGCTGGTTATAATGCGGCTTGCCCACCCGCTAAAAAGCAACGTCCGGGTCATTACACACTTCAGCAACACTCCCAGGGCCGGTCAGTTAGCACATTATATAAGCCTCAGCAGTCAGGCCTGCACATCATGAGGCAATCACTGGTCAGGCGTTACGGGGCTGTTCTGTCAGCCATGACAGCCTTTGTGGGTTGCTGTGTTTTACTGGTGAACCTCTATTATCTAGAGCGTTACTCAGTCGAATTCATTAACACCGGACAACAACAGCTGCATACCGTTGTTGAACAGCAACTTCTGCGTGACGCAGAACGAGCTGCCAGCACCCTGACCGGAAACCTGAGCACCGCCATTTACAATAGAGATTCCAGCGCCATCCAGAAGCTGCTTGAAACCCTGCTGAACCAGGGCAACATCCATTACCTGTACCTCTATGACACAAATGGCCTGATTATCCACGACGGTTCCGGCAACATACCGGCCCAGGGTCAGCACGTAAGGCATTATTTACCCGAAGGTGTTGCCGTCAGCTTCAAGGCCGATCAACAAAAAATAGGGCCTTATATCCATATTACACAGCCTGTTATTGTTGGCGAGAGCACCCTGGCGGTACTCCGAATGGCGATTGCCTACGGCTCTGCCGAGCATGATATTCTCCAGTTCAGCACCGACCTGGCTGCACAAGGTTTTGATCTGCGCCGCGAAGTCATAATGACCTCCCTGACCCTGATTGCGATTTTTTTACTGGCTGCCGCCTTTGTTGTTTTTCTGCTATCACAGCACCTGCTTTCACCCATTAATCAGCTGGTGGAACGGTGCAGACGTTATGCAGCGGGTGAAAAAAACACCCTGTTTTATCTGGACCGCCAGGACGAACTGGGGCTTCTGAGTGAAGCACTGGAAGAAATGAAAGAAGCCATTGAGCGATCACAGTCTCAAGTTGAAAAACTTGCCTATCTCGACCCGCTGACCCAGCTACCCAACCGCAGAATGTTTAACGAAGAACTCGAAAGCCTGATCACCTGGGCAGGCAGACATAACCACGCGTTTGCGCTGTTTTTTATCGACCTGGACCACTTTAAGCAAGTTAATGATATTGCCGGTCACGATATTGGTGACAAACTGCTCAGGCAAACCGCGGCCCGGCTGGAAAAACTGTTGGCTACACTCGCTGAAAGGCTGGACTTCCCCGTACCGGAGCGATTATTACTTTCCCGCCTGGGGGGTGATGAGTTTGTGATGATCTTGCCCGCCTACCCTCATATCAGTGATGTCGAGGACATTGCCCGGCAAGCCGCTCAGGTTCTGGATGCTGCCTTTATTATAGACGGGCATCGTTTTACCTTGTCTGCCAGCATCGGTATTACCCTGTTCCCTCAATACGGTAACAACCTGACCGAACTGATGAAACAGGCGGATACTGCGATGTACGCTGCCAAGCAATCGGACCATAAACGTTACCGTTTTTATGTACCGGAAATGAATACCGCGCTGGTCAGCAACCTGCTGATAGAACAAGGTATCCGGGAAGCAATGGAAGATAAAACACTCTTTCTGGACTATCAGCCCATTTGTTGCCTGAAATCAGGGAATATTATCGGTGCCGAAGCCCTGTTACGCTGGAAACATCCAACACAAGGGCTGATTTCCCCTGCGAGTTTTATCCCTGTTATCGAAAAAACGAATATCATCTTACCGCTGACATTATGGCTGCTCAAACAGGCCTGCCAGGATCTGGAACGGCACATACTACCGCGCCGCAGCCGGTTTAAACTCTCGGTCAATATATCAGGTGCCGTGATGCAGAACCCGTCTGTCCGATGTGAACTTCGCCGGATTATCAGTCAGTTTGCCCTGCCCGCCAAAGCCCTGCATCTGGAAATCACCGAAACAACAATGATGGAGGAACTTCAGCACTGCTCAGAAACCCTGAAAGAGTGGAAAGAAACAGGGGCCGCCATCTGGGTGGATGATTTTGGTACGGGCTACTCGTCACTCAGCTACCTTCACAGACTGCCCATTGACGGCCTGAAAATAGACCAAAGTTTTGTTAAAGACATCCATCCCGAACAACCCTCTCAGGTGATAGAAACCATCCTTGCTCTTGCCGCCTCACTTAACCTGGAAGTTGTATCCGAAGGCATTGAAAATGAATTACAACAGGAACGGCTGACCACACTGGGCAGCCATTACGGGCAGGGGTTTCTGCTCGCCCATCCTGCACCCGTAGAAAATCTGATCCATCAGCTCGACCGGGAACCGGAAAAAAACACTCAGTAAATGGCTGCCAGCCATACCCGGAGCAGAGAAAACACAACCAACAACTTCATGACGCATTTTCATGTTTTGTTTGAAATTAAACTTAGAATGGATATTTTTTATTCAGAGTCATCCGCAAAAAAGCTGTTTAAGACCCTGTCTTATAAAAAACCCGGTGCCTCTGTTCAGCCAGAGGCATAAACTGCTATTCTGTTTTAAGGCACAACAGGGACAAGTTCTGGCCGTATTGATCTCAAAGTAACTGAAATTGAGGGTAAACGATGTCAGAACGACGCAATTTAATCTCACTGTTTGTGTTAATTGGCGGAGCTATACTGACACTGCTGACCTGGATGATGGTCATTGAATCTGAACACCGACAGGCCAAGGTTGATTTTGAAAACAAAACCAGTCCGATAATGATCGCCATTGAGCGCCGTGTTGCCGCGAACATCGAGGTTGTGCGTTCCATCTCCAGTTTTTATCGGGGTTCTGCGCAAGTAAGCCGCAGCGACTTTAAAGCCTTTACCTGGAATGCACTGTCCTATTATCCAGGTATTGCCGCTCTGGAATGGCTTCCCCGTGTACCCGCTGCCGAACGGAAAGCCTATGAAAAAGCGGCCATAGCCGACGGGCTGGAAAATTTCCAAATACTGGATCTTTCCGATAAAGGACTGGTACCTGCAGCCCGCAGAGCCGAATACTACCCCGTTTATTACGCAGAGCCCTTAGCCTCGAATCAAAAAGCACTGGGATTTGACCTGGCTTCAAACCCGGAACGCCTGGCGGCACTGGAGCAGGCTCGTGACACAAACCGCGCAGTAGCAACCCCTCGCATAAATTTGGTGCAGGGAACGGATAAACAAGCCGCTTTTTTGCTCTTTGTACCTGTTTATGAAAATGGTCATACAGCTGCCACCAAGCCGGAACGTCAAAAGGCCCTCAAAGGCTTCGCGCTTGGTGTTTTTACTCTTCGAGGCCTGATAGAAACGGCCCTCAGTCAGGAAGGCCTGACCATGAAAGGGATTAACCTTGATCTCTTTGATCTGGATGCGCCGGACTCTCAACAACTGCTATACAGCTCCCACGAATATGGTCACACTCAGCAGGCAGCAGAGACACAAAAAGCATTTAATCTTGCACATAATTTCCAGGTGGGTGGGCGAAACTGGTTGCTGGTAACCCATCCTAAGAACCTGAGTACTGGTATTTATCAGAAGTTATCATCCTGGATAGTACTGTTATTGGGCGGCGCGCTGACTATTTTACTGTCGCTCTATTTGCGAAACCTGGCAGACAAAGCCAGCCTTGTTGAGCGCCAGGCGAAACGGCAGGCCGATCAACTCAGGCACAGTGAAGCCTTTAATACCGCCATTCTTGATACCGTGGTTGATGGAATCCTCACCATCAACCCTCAGGGCATTGTTCAATCCTGCAATCCTGCTACCGCACGTATGTTCGGTTTCAGTCACGAAGAAGTCATCGGCCAAAATATCAAAATGCTTATGCCCAACCGATATGCCAAGGCTCATGATGGTTATCTGCACCATTATATGACGACCGGTGAGGCACGGGTTATTGGTATTGGTCGTGAAGTTGAAGGACAGCGCAAAAATGGCGAGATTTTCCCGCTGGAGCTGGCCGTCAGCAAAATGGAAGTGGATGGCCAGGTCTTCTTTGCCGGCGTTGTGCGAGATGCTACCGAGCGAACCAAAGTTGACAAAATGAAGGCGGAGTTTATTTCAACCGTCAGCCACGAACTAAGAACACCACTCACCTCTATTCGCGGCGCCATGGGTCTGGTTTCCGGCGGTGCAGCAGGTGAACTACCACCGCAGGCTAAAAAACTGGTGGATATTGCTGCCAGTAACAGCGAACGCCTGGTCCGCCTGATTAACGATATTCTGGATATTGAAAAAATTGAGTCGGGCAAAATGCTGTTTGAATTGTCCCGTAAACCTCTGGTTGCTCTGGTAGAGCAAGCCATCGAAGAGAACAAAGCCTATGCGGAACAGCATCAGTCGCGCTTTATTCTCAGCGCAGAAGCTCATCCTTTAATCGTTAATATAGATACGGACCGCATGCGTCAGGTACTGGATAATTTACTATCCAATGCAGCTAAATACGGTGCTGAAAAAGATGATATTGAAATTTCAGTACACCTGATAGGACAGCTGGTTGAAGTACGGGTTACCGATCATGGGCAGGGAATTCCTGAAGATTTTCGGGATCAGATCTTTAATAAGTTTGCCCAGGCAGACTCCTCAGATACACGTCAAAAAGGTGGCACCGGGCTGGGCTTGAACATCGCTAAAGCCATAGTAGAACACCATCAGGGCAGGCTCTGGTTTGAGACGGAGGAAGGTGTGGGCACCAGCTTTATCTTCCAGCTGCCGGTGGTTGAGCAGCCAGCTCCTCCAATCACTGACGCAGACAGTCGGGTGCTGATTTGTGAAGACAATGAAGATATAGGCATGCTGTTAAAAATGATGCTTGAAAAAGAGCAAATAAAAGCCGACTTAGCCCCTTCTGCTGAAGAAGCACTGACCATGCTCGATCAGCATGAATATCAACTGCTGACGCTGGACTTAAAATTGTCCGGCCGCGATGGCATCAGTCTGCTGCACGAACTGCGCGCCAGCGATAAACACGCTCAATTGCCTGTGGTAGTGGTCTCCGGCAGTGATCGCTCCGACACCGTGAACGCACTACAAATTGCAGACTGGATCTGTAAACCCATCGATGAAAAACGCTTGCTGAAAGCTGTTGAACAAGCCGTAAAAAAAGTACCCGATAGAGGCCTTGCTCGAATTCTTCATGTGGAAGATGACCGGGATGTCGCTACAGTAACCGGCGCCATGTTACATGAGTTTTCTGAAGTTGAACTGGCTACAGAGCTGTCAGATGCCCGCCTGAAACTGCAACACAATACATACGATCTGGTTATTCTGGATGTAGGACTACCGGACGGCTCCGGCCTGGATTTACTGCCGCAACTCACTGAACAGACGCCTTCAACACCCGTGATTGTGTTTAGCGCCCAGGAAATCAGCGTAGAATCTGCCCACCAGGTGGCGGGTGTTCTGGTCAAATCCCGTGCAGGTAATACCGCTATGGTCGAGATGGTAAAACGCTTGTTAAACAGGCCTGAAGGAGAAGATGCATGAGCAAGGCACTGAATAAAATTTTGCTGGTAGATGATGAAGCCGATATCCGTGAAGTGGCTACAATGGCACTGGAGTTAACCGGCGGTTTTGAAATTATTACCTGTGAGAACGGACAGCAGGCCCTGGATCGTGTCGCAGATATTAATCCGGATCTTATTTTGCTGGACGTTATGATGCCCCTGCTGGATGGCCCTTCGACACTCAAACAGTTGACTGAAAAACAGCTGGTCGACCATATTCCGGTGGTCTTTATGACCGCTAAAGTTCAGCCTAGAGAGGTGACTGAATACCGGGCATTAGGCGCCGCTGATGTGATTGCCAAACCCTTTGACCCGATGCAACTGGCCGATCAGATCAAGCAGATATGGGAGGTACATCAGCCGTGAGTGGTGAACTTCAGCACAGACTGCGACAGCTACGGCATAATTTTGCCAAACAGTTGCCCGACAGGCTCAAAGAATTTGATGAACTCTGGGCCGGGCTGGACGCAGGACTGTCTGATAACAGCCTTAACGCGCTTATCCAGCTTTGTCATAAACTGGCAGGTAGCAGTGGCACCTTTGGGTTTATGGGGCTCAGCGAGCAGGCCCGGCTACTGGAAACCCAGCTGGAACAACTGAAAGAAGGACAGGCTCCAACACCGGAGCAATCTGCCAGACTGCAGAACACCTTTAAACACCTGCATAATGCGGCGCATTCTGACGGTGCCGCAATTCACGTACCCGCTCAACAGGCCGATCGCTTAAAACCACTGGCGTTAAGACCTGTCTACATTGTGGATGATGACCTTCAGCAGTGTGAGTTTATCGCTTCAGGCCTGAGCAACCATGGTTATACCGTCAAGATCTGTGAGGATCTGACCGGCCTGGAAGCTATGATTGCCGGGCAGCAACCCGGGGCGATTATTATGGATCTGTCTTTCCCCCAGGGGCCTATGGCCGGCAGCGACTTGATCGCCCGTATCAAAAGCAAACAGCTGCTGCAGATTCCCGTTATATTTGTTTCCAGCCATAACAGCATGAGTTCACGCCTGCAAGCCGTGAGGGCCGGGGGAGACGCTTATTTCGCCAAGCCTCTGAAGCCTGCGGAGTTACTCGAAAGCCTGGATTATCTGGTTGCAAAAAGTCACTCTGAACCTTACAAAATTCTGATTGTTGATGATGATGTCGAACTGGCTGAGTTTCACGCCACTATCTTAAAAGCAGCAGGACTGGATGTGGCCGTATTAGGTAAGCCGCTGGAAGTACTGGAAGCAATTTCGACGTTCAAACCCGAATTATTGCTACTCGATCTGCATATGCCGGAATGTACCGGGATTGAACTGGCAAACCTGCTGCGTCAGCACAAAGCCTATATCAACCTGCCCATTGTTTTTTTATCCGCAGAAGAAGATGCCCGCAAACATTTAGAAGCCCGCCTGGTTGGTGCGGATGACTTCCTGATTAAGCCGGTTGATGAAGAGTTTCTGATTGCCGCCGTTGTAAACCGGGTACACCGGGCCCGTTCAGCTGAACAACTCATCACCCGTGACAGTATGACCGCACTACTGAATCACGAAACCTTGCTCACAGAGATGGAAAGACAAATTCTGCTTGCTCAGCGGGAAAACACCGAACTAAGCTTTTGTATGTTTGATATCGACCATTTTAAGGATGTTAATGATAATTATGGCCATATGATCGGCGATACTGTCATTAAAAGCTTTGCTGATCTGTTAAAAGGGCGTTTGCGCCGTACTGACCATATTGGCCGTTATGGTGGCGAAGAATTTGCCGTGCTGATGCCGGATACTTCATTAAAGCAGGCGGAAGAAGTCGCCCTGCTTATCTGCCGACAATTTTCAAAATTTGAGCATTATTGTGGTGAAGCAACGTTCAAAGTAACGGTAAGCGGAGGTATTGCGCAACTCTCAGATTACAACGGCAAAATTGCCTTGCTGGAAGCCGCAGATCATGCACTTTATGCCGCTAAAAAAGGCGGCAGAAATCAGATTATACTCAACCAGCCCTGACCTTGTTTCTTACCGGCTGCGTTACCAGATTTCTACCTCAGATTTTCAGGCTGTCAACTGGGATTCATACAGACAACCAGACAAACCAGCCGTCCAGATAAAGGGTTATGGCGTACTTCAAACACGATGATGAAATATTATTTCCCTTCAATCATCAAAATGACCTATTTACGACTAATCTAAAGATAGGGATGATTGTTGTAATTTGATTCATTAAGTAACAAAACTTAGACGTTGGATCAGCACAAAAGTATTCTATTTTTTATGCTCAGGGATGGCTTGATATGAAGTGTGCAGAGTCTGATGTTTAACCTGACCAAACAATTGCTCATCGCAATTATTATCTTTTTCAGTCTGCTACCGGCAGCCAACGCGCGATCATTGCAGGATGAAGATAAACTTTCGCTTCAGTTATTATGGAAGCATCAATTTCAGTTTGCCGGTTATTATGTCGCCAAAGAAAAAGGCTTTTATCAGGATGTTGGCTTAAACGTTGAAATCCGCGAGTTTGATAACAGCGTAAACCTGGTTAACGATGTATTAGAGGGCAAAGCAGACTTTGCCGTTGGTCGTTCATCATTACTGGTCAACAAAGCCGCCGGTGATGATATCGTGGCACTGTTTGCCGCTTTCCAGAAATCCCCCTTAATGCTGCTGACAAAAAAATCCGGCAATATTAACAAGCCCGGAGATCTCCGGGGCCGGAAGATCATGATTACCCAGGATGCAAAGCGGGTTGCCGAGCTTATGGCGATGCTGCTTCAGGCTGGCCTGAGAGAAGAAGATTTTATTCGCCAGCCACACAGTTTTAATGTGCAGGACCTGATTGATAACAACACAGAGGCCATGGCGTCTTATCTCTCCAATGAGCCGTTTCAGCTAACACAACAGGGCATTCCCTATCAGGTATTACATCCCGCCGACTATGGCTTTGATATGTATACGGATATTCTGTTCAGCGCACGCAAGACCGTGAGTGAGCAGCCCGATCTGACCTACCGCTTCTACGAGGCCTCCTTAAAAGGCTGGCTTTATGCGTTTGATAACATTGAAGAAACCGTTGATCTGATCCTCAAACACTATAATAGCCAATCGCGAAGCCGCGAAGCCGCGAAGCATTACTCTTTGAAGCTTATGCCCTGAGAAAGCTCGCCTTTGACCAGAACGGGCAGTTCGGTACTTTATCACTCGATAAATTTAATGCGATGGGCAACCTTTATCTGGTCACTGGCACCATCAATCCTCAGTTTGATTTTAGTAATTTTATCTACGAGCCGGACGATCTGGTGCTTTCTTTAGATAAGCAGCACTACCTGGAGGCGCTGGGGACTATCACTCTCTGTGCGAGCGACAACTGGATGCCCTACGAAGCATCCCCCCAGGGTCAGCATCAGGGTTTAGTCAAGGATTATATGAGCCTGATTGCACAACGCCTTAACCTGAACATAGAAGTTATCAGTACTGAGTCCTGGCCCCAGGCACTCAGCCTGATGCGCTCAGGCCTGTGTGACCTGATTCCGGGCACAATGGCAACCCCTTACCGGGGGCACTATTTAAAATTTTCTACTCCCTATCTCAGTATGCCTGCCGTTATGGCTGTACATAATTCACGCGATGAGGATACAAGCCCCTCTGACCTGAATTCTGCACGGGTGGGGCTGGTCAGTGACTCCGCTTTTTATGAAATCATTAAAAACCGCTACCCTAATGCAGAGGTTATTCCGGTTAATTCCATTATCGATGGCTTAAGACAGGTAGAAAAAGGGGACTTATATGGCTTTATTGATGCGCCTGCCAGCATCAGCCGGGTGCTGCAACGCCATCACATGCTGGATATCAGCATACAGGACAGCATCAATGATCAGTGGGATATTGGTGTTGCGGTCAGGCAGGATAACGAACGTTTATTAGCCGTTTTTAACCAGGCAATTAAATCCTTAAGCCCCGAAGATCATCAGGCGATCGCCAACCGTTGGCTGAATGTACGTTATAACCACGAATTCGACTACAGCCTCTTATGGCAGATTTTAGCGGGCCTGGCGTTATTGCTGTTACTGTTCGCCTACCGCTATAAAGTGATTTCTGACTATAACCGCAAGCTGAGAGTGATCGCACAATACGATCAGTTAACCGGTATCTACAACCGCCACAAACTCTATGAGTCTCTTGAATATGCACTCAATGTCTCCAGACGTTATAAACGCTCCAGTGCCCTGGTGTTTTTTGATGTGGATGATTTTAAAAAGGTTAACGACACTTTTGGTCACAGCGAGGGTGATCGGGTGCTCGTAGGCATCACCGAAATAGTGGCGGGAATCATACGAAAAAGTGACCGCTTCGGCCGCTGGGGAGGTGAAGAGTTTTTGCTGATTTTACCTGAATCAAAATTAAACAATGCACTTCAGCTAGCCGAGAAACTGCGCAACAATATTTACGGTCACGATTTCTGTCTAAACCAGCACCGGCTCAGTTGCAGCTTTGGCGTGACGGTAATAAATCCGGAAGACAGCGTAGAAAGCCTGATTATTCGGGTCGATGAAGCCTTGTATAAAGCCAAACATACCGGCAAAAACTGTGTGGTTCAGGCTGAATTTCCTTCATCTGAAAGCGATCCATTCAAGACTGTTTAGTGACCCGTATTCGCGCCTTAATGGCCTTTCAGGTAAGCTTCCCACCTAAACGATTCTGGCCACTTTCAGGTTTTATATGTCTGCATTTCTATCGCTCGGTTTATCAGATACCCTGGTTCAAACACTGAATACCCTGAACTACCGTAAAGCCACACCAATCCAGACACAGGCCATTCCGGAAATTCTGGCAAAAAAAGACCTGATCGCTGAAGCCCGGACAGGCACAGGAAAAACAGCCGCTTTTGCTCTGCCTGTTCTACAGATGCTCGCGGCACGGCCTGCTGAAGACATCACACGTCCGGTGCGGGCACTGGTGCTGGTGCCTACACGAGAGCTGGCCGTACAAGTAACCGATAGTTTTTATGCTTATGGCGAAACACTGGCTTTGCGCACGGTACCTTTATACGGTGGCACCCGCATCGACAACCAGATGCGACGCCTGAAGCGTGGTGCCGATATTCTGGTTGCTACGCCGGGACGTTTACTTGACTTGCTGGGGCGGGGTGTATTTACACTGGAGCAGTTAGAAGTACTGATTCTGGACGAAGCAGACCGTATGCTGGATCTCGGTTTTATTGCCGATATTCAAGCACTGATCAGTCAGATCCCCGCCACTCGCCAGACCTTATGCTTTTCAGCCACCGTAACTGACAACGTAGAAACCCTGGCCAATACTATCCTGAACAAACCTCTGTGGATAAGTGTATCTAAGCGTAATTCTCCGGCTGCATCGGTACAACAAATTGCCTACCGTGTGGATAACCGGGATAAGGCAGACATACTTACTTATATGATCCGGGGTGGTCAGTGGAAGCAGGTACTGATTTTTACCCGTACTAAAAAACGGGCGGATATCTTAACAGAGCACCTGCTGGCGGAAGGCATCAGTGCTGCGGCCATCCACGGTGATAAAGGGCAACGCCAGCGTATTGAAGCCCTGGAAGCCTTTAAGCAGGGTAAAGTACGCACGTTAGTGGCGACTGATGTAGCCGCACGTGGCCTGGATATTGACGCCCTGCCCCGTGTGGTTAATTTTGATCTGCCCAATGTACCTGAAGCTTATGTTCACCGGATAGGCCGTACAGGCCGGGCTGGCAGCAGCGGTCAGGCAGTTTCGCTGGTCGCGCCGGACGAAAAAGCTTATCTGGCCGAGATAGAAGCACTGATCAAAAAACCACTGCGGCTGAAAGCCGTACCTTATTATGAAGACGGCAGCCCGGTACCGGTTGAGATGCAGGAAATACATACATCAGATGCGGGCAAAAAGGGTCCGCAAAAACCGGCCGTCAAAAAACTCAGCGCACGACAGGTTGCTCACGCAAAAGCCGAAGCGCTGGCCGAGCAAGAAACACTTGCCAAACCCGGCTTACGACCTTCACTTATGTCACAGCCCGTTAAGACAAAAAAGAAATAATGTCAGTACGCTAAAATCTGTTTTAATTAAATCACAAACTTAATTCACATTATCGCAAAAGGACATGCTTATGCCTTACCGTTTTGAATTCAAACAAGTGCCGTTTTACGCGCTGTTGTTTATTGTGACTTACCTGAGTCTGCTGCCTGCAATTGAGGTACAGGGGCCTGAAATCTCTGATAAAGTGCTGCATTTTCTGGCTTACTTCGGCACCAGCACTATGGCTTACCTGGGCTTTCCCAGAGCGACCTGGCGTCTGGCCCTGTTTATTATTCTCTGGGGTATTGGCATTGAACTGGTGCAATGGCAACTGCCAACCCGAACCTTTGAATTACTCGATATGGTTGCTAACAGCCTGGGCGGGCTGGCGGGCTGGCAATTGGTTCGGCACACAAAGCGTTTTTTTTGTAACGATGGTTATGCGTAGCTTGTCATTTATGACAGTGAACCGCCATATATGACAAAACAAAATATGACACATGGTTCATAAAAACCGTAGATTCTTAAATAAATATATTATATTTCAATAAGTTAAAACCATAAAATAAAACTGGCATTGCTATTGCTTAATACTGATCAATATATTCAGTTCACTTAAGGAATAAGTTATGTCACATGAAGAACAAGGTGTTGAAGTAATTGGGGTTGTCTCCACTGTCCTGATGGTGCTGGGAGGCTTGGTAGTCGCTATTTTTCCGGTGTTAATGCAAATCGCCCTACTGGTCACTGACTAACGTTCAAATAAACCCGCTTATCACCTACCCAATCGGGTTTATTTTGCCGGGGCTGTTGCTCCGGCTTTTTATTGCCTGATCACAAATTTCAGGTCTTAATCCGTTGCTGATCCAGAAACAGGCCATAGAAAAAACAGGCAACGGCTAACGGATAACGGCCAAGAACGAATAGAAAAAAGAAATACTATGAAGATAAAGCCGGGAAGGATTAATCGATGGTGCAGATGGGGAGACTCGAACTCCCACGCCCTTGCGAGCACTAGCACCTGAA